>JACRDA010000265.1 GCA_016212965.1 Myxococcales bacterium | reverse complement strand
TCTCGAGGCAAAGAAGGGCGCGAATCGACGCGACCGAAAGGGAAAGGCTCGCCCGCGCGCACCCACGCGCCCGCACCCGCCCACGCGCCCGCGCCCGCTCCCGCGCCGCCTCCCGCTCCCGCGCCCCCTCCCGCTCACGCGCACGCCCCCGCCCACTCTCCCGCGCCCGCTCAGGCGCCCGCGCCCGCGCCCGCGCCCCCTCCCGCTCCCGCAGGCGGGAGCCGGCGCCGCGGCCGGCTCCCGCGCGAGCCCGCGTCAATGCCCGCCGACAAGCCGCACGAGCGTGCCGAGCACGTGGTCGAACCGGGCCCTCATTCCGGCGTCGACGTCCGGCAGGTAGCCGAGCGCCGCGGCGACCTCGAAGCACGCGAGCACCTCCCGCAGCCACCCGAGGGCGGTGTGGTACCGAGCCGGCCGATTGCCGCGCCGGTTGTAGCTGCCCTCGGCCACGTTGAGCGGCGCGCTGGCGAGCGCCTTGCGGCACTGGCGCGCGAGGTCGGGGTCGTGCCGCTCGAGCTGTCGCACGAATGGCTGGAGGTCGCGAACGAGCTGCAACAGGACGGCGTAGATGCGAAGCATGGACGAGCTCCTGGGAACGAGCCCGCGCACCGCGCGCGGGGCACCCGGACCCGCCCAGTCCCGCGGGTCCCAGCTCCGCTCGCTGCGCTCGCTGCGCTGCCGCGGGAACCCAGAGCAGAGGAGCCGTCGAGGCTGAGCAGCGCGCAGGACCGCGCCGCATTCGACCTTCGGGCCGCGCATCATTCGCTGCGCGGTCCGAGCACGGCGAGTCCGGCGAGCACGGCCCCGGCCTCGACGGCTCCTCTGCTCGGCGGGACGATCGAAAGCCCCGAGCAAGCCCAATCTCGCACCCGCGCCCCCTCACGCCCTCGCACCCGCGCCCGCTCCCCCTCACGCCCCCGCACCCGCGCCCGCTCACGCCCACTCTCCCGCGCGCGCCCGCTCCCGCTCCCGCCCACGGCCCCGGCGGAAGCCGGCGCCAGGCCGGCTGCCGGGCGCGGGAGGAGTTTGCGGGCCCATTGACCCAGGGTCCGCGGTCCAGGGGCGCCCTGCCAGGCGGGACGGCTCGGGGCCCGGGGAGCTCCCAAAAGGGGAACTGCGGGCCGGGATGAGTGCGTCATCCACCGCGCCAGTTCCCATTTCGGGAACTGCGCGGGGGGATGACTCGCACGCGCGAGCATCATCCCCGCCCGGGGTTCCCGAAAGGGGAACTGCGGGCCGGGATGCGTGCGTCATCCACCGCGCCAGTTCCCATTTCGGGAACTGCGCAGGGGGATGACTCGCCCGCTCAGCGCCGCAGCAGATCCGCGAACGGATTGTTCGCGAAGCTCTTGCCGCCGGGCCCGCCGCCCTTTTGCCCCGACCCTGCATCGCCCGGCTTTGCATCGCCCGGCTTTGCATGGCCCGGCTTTGCATGGCCCGGCTTTGCATGGCCGCCGCCTCGTGGGGCCTGTGCTCCGTGGCCCGTGCGCGCGGCGGGAGCGGCCGCGGGCCGGGGCGTGGCCTCGTCGCGGCGGGCCGTCAGCGAGATGCGCTTGCGCTCGAGATCGACCGCGAGGACGCGCACGCGCAGGCGGTCGCCGACCTTGACGACCTCGGACGGGTCCTTGACGAAGCGCTCGGCGAGCTTCGAGACGTGGACGAGGCCGTCCTGGTGCACGCCCACGTCGACGAAGGCGCCGAAGGCGGTGACGTTCGTGACCACGCCCTCGAGCTCCATGCCCGGCGCGAGGTGCTCGAGCGTCGTCACGTCGTCGCGGAACTTCGGCGGCTCGAAGCTCGAGCGCGGGTCGCGGCCCGGCTTCTTCAGCTCCGCGAGGATGTCGGCGAGGGTGAAGCTGCCGACGTCGCCGCTCTCGTAGCGGCGCGGGTCGATGGCGGCGACGGCGCTCGGGTTGCCGACGAGCGAGCCGACGGGCACGCCGAGGTCGGCGGCCATGCGCTCGACGAGCGGGTAGCGCTCCGGGTGCACGGCGGAGGCGTCGAGCGGGTGGGCGCCGTCGCGCACGCGCAGGAAGCCCGCCGCCTGCTCGAAGGTGCGCGGGCCGACGCCGCTCACCTCGCGCAGGCTCTGCCGGTCGGGGAAGGCGCCGTGCGCGTCGCGGTGCGCCACGATCTTCCTGGCGACGGTGGGGCCGATGCCGGCGACGCGCGCGAGCAGGGAGGAGCTCGCGGTGTTGAGCTCGACGCCGACCGAGCTCACGCAGCTCTCGACCACGTCGTCGAGCTTCCTGGCGAGGAGAGGCTGGTAGACGTCGTGCTGGTACTGGCCGACGCCGATGCTCTTGGGGTCGATCTTCACGAGCTCGGCCAGCGGATCTTGCAGGCGGCGCGCGATCGAGATGGCGCCGCGCACCGTGAGGTCGAGGTCCGGGAACTCCTCGCGCGCGACCTCGCTCGCGGAGTAGACGCTCGCGCCGGCCTCGCTCACCGCGACGCACACGACGTCCGTGAGCCCCTCGGCGGCGAGCACCTCGCTCGCGAAGAGCTTGGTCTCGCGCCCGTGGGTGCCGTTGCCGACGGCCACGGCCGCGACGCGGTGCTTCTTGACGAGCTCGGCGACGATGCGACGGCCGCGGGCCTCGGCCTCGCTGCCCTGCACGAGGTTGATGAGCGCCGAGTCGAGCAGCTTGCCGGTCTCGTCGACGACCACGCACTTGCAGCCGGTGCGCTGGCCCGGATCGATGCCGAGCACGCGCCGGCCGCCGAAGGGCGAGGCGAGCAGCAGCTCGCGCAGGTTCTGGGCGAAGACCTCGACCGCGTCGCGGTCGGCCTCGAGCTTCTTGTCGATGCGGAGCTCGCTCTTGACGCTCGGCGCGACGAGGCGCGTGTAGGCGTCGCCGACGGCGCGCGCGAGCTCGCCCGCCCAGGGGCTCGCCGGATCGAGCTTCGCGAGCCGCTCGAGCGCCCGCACGGGGCCGTCGCCCTCGAGCTCGAGCCCGACGCGCAGCACGCCCTCGGCCTCGCCGCGCCGGACGGCGAGAAAGCGGTGCGACGGCATGGTCGCGAAGGGCTCGTCGTAGTTCGCGTAGGTGTCGAACTTGGTCGCCTTGCCCTCGTGCTCGGGGAGCTTGCCGACCACGATGCGCCCCTCGGCCGTGAGCGCTTCGCGCACGATGCGGCGCGCCTCGGCCATCTCCCTCAGGCGCGCGGCGCAGATGTCCACGGCGCCCGCGAGCGCCGCCCC
>JACRDA010000260.1 GCA_016212965.1 Myxococcales bacterium | reverse complement strand
TCTGCACCGAGGGCACGCGGAGCTGCGTCGCCGGCGCGCTCGCCTGCAGCGACGCCACCGGCAGCACGACCGACGTCTGCAACGGCGCCGACGACGACTGCGACGCCTCGAGCCCCGACGGCTCCGAGGACCCGCTGAACGCGACGCCCTGCGACGGCGCCGACACGGATCTCTGCGTCGAGGGAACGCGCAGCTGCACGGCCGGCGCCCTCGTCTGCAGCGACACGACGACGAGCACGATCGACATCTGCAACGGCGCCGACGACGACTGCGACGGTGCCAGCGCCGATGGCACCGAAGATCCGCAGAACGGCGCCGCCTGCGACGGCTCCGACAGCGACCTCTGCAACGAGGGCACGCGGAGCTGCGCGGGGGGCGCGCTCGTGTGCAGCGACGTGACCGGCAGCACCACGGACACCTGCAACGGCCTCGACGACGACTGCGACTCCGCGAGCGCCGACGGCTCCGAGGACCCCCAGAACGGCACCCAGTGCGATGGCGCGGACAGCGACCTCTGCAACGAGGGCATCCGCACCTGCTCGGGCGGCGGCTTCGTGTGCAGCGACGCGACGGGCAGCACCGTGGACATATGCAACGGGCTCGACGACGACTGCGACGCCGCGAGCGGCGACGGCTCCGAGGACCCGCAGAACGGCACCCAGTGCGACGGCGCCGACAGCGACCTCTGCCTCGAGGGCACGCGCAGTTGCTCGGCCGGCGCGCTCGTCTGCAGCGACGCCACGGGCAGCACCACCGACGTCTGCAACAGCCTCGACGACGACTGCGACGGCGCGAGCGCCGACGGCTCCGAGGACCCGCAGAACGGCAGCGCCTGCGACGGCGCCGACACCGACCTTTGCAGCGAGGGCATCCGCAGCTGCTCGGCGGGCGCGCTCGTCTGCAGCGACGCGACGGGCAGCACGGTCGATCTCTGCAACGGCAGTGACGACGACTGCGACGCCGCGAGCGCCGACGGGTCCGAGGACCCGCAGAACGGCACCCAGTGCGACGGAGCCGACAGCGATCTCTGCCTCGAGGGAACGCGCAGCTGCTCGACCGGCTCGCTCGTCTGCAGCGACGCGACGGGCAGCACGACCGACGCCTGCAACGGCCTCGACGACGACTGCGACGCCGCGAGCGCCGACGGCTCCGAGGACCCGCTGAACGGCACCGCGTGCGACGGCGCCGACACGGACCTCTGCAACGAGGGGACCCGGAGCTGCCCGGCAGGCGCCCTCGTGTGCAGCGACGCCACCGGCAACAGCGTCGAGGTCTGCAACGGCCTCGACGACGACTGCGACACCCTGGTCGACGAGGATGGCGTCTGCAGTACCTGCGGCGCGAACTGCTACTACTACACGGGGTCGTGCAGCTCGACGTACATCGGCACCTGCGACGGTTGCGACATGGGGTGCGGGGTGCACGACCCCGACTGCGACGGCAGCCCCTGCATGTCCGCCTGTCCGTGCCTGGCGGGCCTGTCCCACTGGTACTGCGACGGGTGGAACGACTGCGCCGACCCGGCCTGCGAGTGCGCCGGCGAGTGACGGGACCCGCCCCGGGCGGGCAGGGCTCGCGCGCGGGACCGGAGCGCGCACCCGGAGCTGCGGGCACCGATCTGCGGGCCTCGGTGCCGGATAGCTGATAGTATGTTCAGTGTCCGATGGCCTTCGCCGAGCTCCTCGCCCACTCGAACTTCTCGTTTCTCGAGGGCGCGAGCCACCCCGAGGAGCTCGCGACGCGGGCGGCCGAGCTCGGTCTCGCGGCCGTCGCGCTCTGCGATCGCGACGGGCTCTACGGCTCGGCGCGCATGCACGCGGCGGCGCGCGCGAGCGGGGTGCGCGTCATCGTCGGGGCGGAGCTCACGCTCGCTGACACGCCCGCGCGCGCGACGACCGCCCCGGCGCCCGCCGCGCCCCCGCGCAGCCTCGCCCTGCTCGCCGAGGATCACACCGGCTACTCGAACCTGTGCCGACTGCTCACGCGCGCCCACGCAGGGCAGGAGAAGGGCACGGCCCGCATCGCGCTCGCCGAGGTGGCGCGCAACGCCGAGGGGCTCGTGGCGGTCGTGCCCTCCGAGCTCGAGGCTCCTGGCCAGCCGCCCCGCCTCGACGACGCCGAGCTCGGGCTCGTGCACGAGGCCTTCGGCGAGCGGGCCGCGCTCGCGGTGTGGCGCCACAAGGAGCCCGGCGACGAGGCGCGCATCAGCGCGGCGCGCGCCGCGAGCGCGCGCTCGGGCCTCGGCCTCGTGGCGAGCGCGCGGCCGCGCTGGCACGACCGCGCGCGCAAACCCCTCGGCGACGTGCTCTGCTGCATCCGGCACGGGACCACGCTCGACGCAGCCGGGCGCCTGCTCGCGCCGAACGCCGAGGCGGTGCTGCGCAGCGAGGCGGAGATGGCGCGCCTGTTCCCGCGCGAGCGCGCCTGGCTCGAGCGCGCGGCCGCGCTCGCGGCGCGCTGCCGCTTCTCGCTCTCGGAGGTGCGCTACCGCTTCCCGTGCGACTACGGCGGCGAGCCGAACGAGACGCTGCGGGCGCGCGTCGCCGTGGGCGCGGCGGCCCGCTATCCCGAAGGCGTGCCGGCGAGTGTCCGGGGCGAGCTCGACCGCGAGCTCGCGCTCATCGCGCTGCTCGAGGTGGCGCCCTACTTCCTCAGCGTGCTCGAAGTGGTCGAGATCGCACGGGCGCGCGGCATTCTGTGCCAGGGGCGGGGCAGCGCGGCCAACAGCGCCGTGTGCTTCGTGCTCGGCATCACTGCCGTCGACCCGGCCAAGAGCTCGCTCCTGTTCGAGCGCTTCATGTCGAGCGAGCGCCGCGAGCCGCCCGACATCGACGTCGACTTCGAGCACGAGCGGCGCGAAGAGGTCATCCAGGAGATCTACCGGCGCTACGGCCGCGATCGCGCCGCGATGGTGAGCGAGGTCATCTGCTACCGCGGCAAGATGGCGCTCCGCGAGGTGGGCAAGGCCTTCGGCCTCTCCGAGGAGCAGCTCGGGCGGCTCGCCAGCATCGCGAGTCACTTCTACACCGACCGCGGCGGGCGCGACGAGGACGGGGAGGCGACGGCGCTGCCGACCCCGTCGCGCGCCGCCCTCACCCGCCGCGGTCTGGATCCCGCCGACGCGCGCCTCGCCCAGGTCCTGCGGCTCGCCGCCGAGCTCGAGGGCGTCCCGCGCCACCTGTCGATCCACGTCGGGGGCTTCGTGCTCTCGGCCGAACCGCTCGAGCGCGTGGCGCCCATCGAGCCGGGGCGCATGCCGGGCCGCACCGTCATCCCGTGGGACAAGGACGACATCGACGCGCTCGGCTTCTTCAAGGTCGACGTGCTCGGCCTCGGCATGCTGACGGCCGTGCGCAAGGCGCTCGCGCTCGTGCACGGGGTGGGCGCGATGCGCGCGCGCCGCGCGGCCCACCCCGCCGAGGGCGAGACGGCGCAGCGTCACGCCGCCGAGGCGACCGCCGACCCGATCCTCGCCGCGGGCGCTCGGGGGGAGGTCTTCGACCCCATCGCGGCGCTCGCGCGCGTGCCGCCCGAGGATCCGCTCGTCTACGACGCCTGCTCGCGCGCCGATACGGTGGGCGTCTTCCAGATCGAGAGCCGCGCGCAGATGGCCATGCTGCCGCTGCTGCGGCCGCGCAAGTTCTACGACCTCGTGGTCGAGGTGGGCATCGTCCGGCCCGGCCCCATCCAGGGCAAGATGGTCCACCCCTATCTGCGCCGCCGCACGGGCGAGGAGCCCGTGACCTACCCGCACGCCTGCCTCGAGCCCATCCTCGAGCGCACCCTCGGCGTACCGCTCTTCCAGGAGCAGGTGATGCAGATCGCCATCGTCGGTGCGGGCTACTCGGGCGGCGAGGCCGACCAGCTGCGGCGCGACATGGCCGCCTGGAAGAAGCACGGCCGGCTCGCGCGCCACAAGGACAAGCTCCTCGCGGGCTTCGCGCGCCGCGGCATCTCGCACGAGTTCGGCGCGCGGCTCTACCAGCAGATCATGGGCTTCGGCGAGTACGGCTTTCCCGAGTCGCACGCCGCGAGCTTCGCGCTCATCGTGTACGCCTCGGCCTGGCTCAAGGTGCACCACCCGGCGGCCTTCGTCTGCGCGCTCGTGAACGCGCAGCCCATGGGCTTCTACACGCCGGGCAGCCTGGTGCGCGACGCGCAGGCGCACGGCGTCACGGTGCGGCCGGTGCGCGTCGAGGCGAGCGACTGGGACTGCACGCTCGAAGCGGCGAGCGAACGCGAGCGGCAGGCCGCGAGCGCCACGCGTGCCGGCCCGGCGCGCGACCGCGATCTGTGCGTGCGGCTCGGGCTGCGGCTCGTCGCCGGCCTCGGCAAGGAGTCCGGGGAGCGCGTCGTCGCGGTGCGCGCCGAGCGCCGGGCGCGCGGCGTCGAGCCGCCGTTCGCGAGCGTCGACGACTTCGCGCACGCGACGGGGCTGCGCCAGGACGAGCTCGACCGGCTCGCCTCCGCGGGCGCGCTCGAGGGCATCGAGCCCGAGCGGCGCGAGGCCCTGTGGCGCATCCGCGCACCGCGCGCGCCGGGGCTCTTCGAGGACCGCGCCATCGAGCGCGACGAGCGCGCGGGCCTGCCGCCGCTCGCCGGCCTCGAGCAGCTCGCGCTCGACTACGGCACGGTGGGGCTCAGCCTGCACGACCACCCCATGCGCCACCTGCGGCGCTCGCTCGCGCGCCGGCGCGTGCGACTGGCCCGCGACGCGCCGAGCTGGAAGGCGGGCGAGCGCGTGACCGTGGCGGGCGTCGTGCTCACGCGCCAGCGACCCGCGACCGCGAGCGGCGTCGTGTTCATCACCCTCGAGGACGAGACCGGCACCGTGAACCTCGTGCTCTACGCGCACGTCTTCGAGGCCCACGAGCTCGTGGCGCGCCACGCGGGGCTCCTGCTCGCGCGGGGGCGCGTCGACCGTCGCGGCGAGGTCGTGCACGTGCGCGTGAGCGGGCTCGAGCGGCTCGATCTACCGCGCACGGACGCGCCCACCGGTGGGCTCGCGGTGCGGTCGCGGGATTTTCACTGACTCGGCCCGCGGGCCGCGCGGGCACGCCGCGCGCGAACCGCGGGCCTACTCGTCGAGTGGGCGCTCGTCCGCGACGCAGGCCCCGGCACGACAGACGGGGACGTAGCGATGCCTCGGGCGGTCGCAGTCGTAGGTCGGGCACCCGTCCTCGTCCCAGCCCTTGCAGTGGCTGCGTCTCCACGCCGCCGCCGCCTCGGCGACGCTGCGGTGCACGGCGGTCTCGCATCCGCACCCGCCGGTGCAGCACTCGCCCTCGCGGTCGCAGGAGATCACGCAGTCGGCGTCGGTGCCGCAGCGCGTGCTCGAGAGGCGCGCCGCGCTCGCGGAGCCCGCGACTCCGGCGGCATCGCGACCGCCGCACGCCGTGAGCGCGAAGAGCGCGACCGCCACCCAGCCGGGACGGGTCGTCCGCACGGCTCAGGTCGCGGGCGGCCGCGGCGCGCGGCCCGCCGCGGGAGCGGACACGGCGCGCAGACAGCGCTGCAAGGCGACCCGGTCCTCGCGCGCGAGGTCGCTGAACGACAGACCCATGCCGCCGGCCTGCGAGCCGGACTGCTTCGGCGCGCGGCGCTCGCTCTTCACGACGCGTGCGACCTCGGCGAAGACCGTGAGCTCGCGCCGGCGCGGCCAGCGTGGCGGGCGGAAGGAGAGCACGACCCGCTGGCCGGGGCGCAGCGGGAAGGAGGTCGGGATCCACATGCCGTAGGCCGACAGGTCCGTGGCGGTGAGCGGCATCGGCTCTTCCGAGTCGGTGCACACGACGTCGCACGGGACGTCGACGGGGCGGCGGGTGGAGCGGCGGCTGTGCGGCAGGGACTCGAGTAGCTCGTACATCGCGTTCTCCGTGGGGCCAGGTGGCCGAGGTCGGTCAGGCGCGCGGCATCGAGGGCGTGCGCAGCGGCGGTGGGACGCCGATGAGCGAGCGGCTGAGGAGCGCGTGCTCCTCGGCGGTGAGCCCCGAGAAAGACAGGGCCATGCCCGGGCGGTCGTCGTCGGCGACGCGCGCCACGGCGGCGAACAGGTTGATCTCGGTCTGGCGCCCCGGCGGGTAGAAGGAGACGACGAGCGGTTCACCGACCGGCAGGAGCTCCTCGGTCTCGATGAAGGCGCCGAAGGGCGTGAGATCGCGCATGCTGCAGGTGCGCGCCTCGTCGTGCGTCTCGAGCACGAGCTCGCAACCGATGTCGACGGCGCGGCGCGTGAAGCGGCGCACGCGGGCGGGCGTCGCGTCCTCACCCAGAAGCTCGAGGTCCATCCATTCGTCCATGGCTCGCTCCGCGTTCCTTTCTCGCCGCCACGCCTGCGCCGGGGGGCGGTGTCACGGCGCCCGTTGGCCGCGCCGCACAGCGACGGACCTTAGGGCGCAGGGCCTCGCCGGGACAAATTCGAGGTGGCCGCGGTCGCCCCGCGTCAGCGGCGCCGCAGGATGACGAACTGCACGCGGCGGTTCTGATCGCGTCCCGTGCGCACGCGGTTGTCGGCGATCGGCTTGTCGGGACCGTAGCCCTTCGCCTGGAGTCGCTCGGGCTTCACGCCGTGGCGCACGAGCCAGTCGCGCACGGCCAGGGCGCGCTGCTGCGACAGCCAGCGGTTGTACGTCGGCTCGCCGGTGTCGTCGGTGTGGCCCTGCACCTCGACGAGCTCGATCTCGGGGTGGCTCTGCAGCGCGTCGCGCACCTCGCCGAGCAGGGCGTCGCTCTTCGGGGACAGCGTGTCGCGCAGCGTGTGACCCCACGGGACGAACTGCACCTGCTGCCGGGCGAGGATCTCGCCCTCGGTGACGGCCGTGAGCTTCGGACAGCCGTTCTTCGTCGGGTCCTTGCTCGCCGACCCCTTGTCGGCGGGGCAGGCGTCCTGTGCGAGCAGGATGCCGTCGCCGTCGCCGTCGGCCGGGCAGCCGTGCCACTTCGGGTTCGTGCTCTCCGGCCCCGCCTGCGCGGGACAGGCGTCCTTGCGGTCGACGACGCCGTCCCCGTCGCCGTCGACCGGGCAGCCGTTCTTCGCGGGGTCGTCGCTCGGATCGCCCACGGCCGCGGGACACGCGTCGGTCGCGTCCGCGACACCGTCGCCGTCGCCGTCCGGCGGACAGCCGTTCTTGGTCGCGTCGGTGCTGCGCTCGCCCGCCGTCCCCGGGCAGGCGTCGTCCACGTCGAGGATGAGGTCGCCGTCGCGGTCGGCGGGCGGACAGCCGTCGAGCAAGGGGTCGGTGTTCGGCTGGCCCGCGACCTTCGGGCACGCATCCGAGTCGTCGGGGATGCCGTCGTCGTCGCCGTCCTTCGGGGTGACGGGCCCGGTGTCCTCGTCGGCCGGCTCGGCGAGCGGCGCCCAGCCGACCATCCCGAGCACGCGGAAGACCGGCGTGCCGACCGCGCTGAGCAGGCCGGGGCCCGCGGCGGCCCCGAAGGTCAGGCCCCCGAGCGCCCGCACCTTGGCGCCGAAGACGAGCTCGAGGTTCGTCCCGGGGGTCGTCGCGGCCACCGTGACCGGCACGGTCGAGAGCGGCACCCCGGCGCTCGGGCGGAAGGCGCTCACCGCGACGAGCTCGGCGTCGAGCTGGAGCACGTCCTCGAGCGCGAAGAGGCCGATGCCGACGCCGTAGCGCGCCGCGTGCCCGCGCTCCGAGGCGCGGAGCTCGACGCCGCCCGAGGCGGTGTACACGAAGGCCGCGCTCTTGCCGCCCACGCGCCCGCCGAGCGACAGGTCGAAGACACCGCGCACGACGCCCTCGCCGAAGTACTGCTCGCGGCTGCCGGTCGGCGCGAAGAGGAGGCCGTCGAGGCCGAGCTGGAACGGGCCCGCCTCGTCGCCGACGAGCCGCCCGCGCACGCCGATGCGCAGGTCGCCCGCACGCGGCGCCGAGAGTGCGGGGTAGCTCACGCCCGGCGTTCCCGGGTCGTCGCCGCGATCGAGGACCGCGACCGGCAGGTGCAGCGAGACCAGCAGCCGGTCGAAGAACGCCATCGAGAAGTCGGCGTGCAGGCTCCCCTGCCCGCTCACGACGGCGAGCTCGCCGCCGACCGGGTTGCCGGCCGCGTCGCGCAGCACGACCCGGATCGGGCGGTGCTCGTAGTCGAAGGCGAGGTAGCCCCGCGGCGCGACGTCACCGCTCGCGAAGGGCGACGGCACCCCCCAGAACACGTCGCCGGCGGGCGTGAGCTCGAAGTGGTCGAGCGCGTAACCGCCCTCGTCCTGCGCGCGCGCGAGGCGCGGCGCGGCGACGAGCGCCACGAATGCCGCACCGAGTGCCCCGAGACCCCGCATCGCGCCCAAGATAGTGGGCCGGACGGCCCCTGGCCAACGGAACGGAACGCCGCCCTCAGCGCGTGCTCTCGTAGGCGTCCATCGCGTAGCCGCGCGCGGCCTTGCGGGCCTCGACGCTCTTCGCGGCGACGGGGCTCGGCCGGGAGGCCGCGATGGCGCGGTACTGCGCGCGCGCCGCCGACACGCGCTTCTCCTGGCCGTCGAGATCCGCGCCGAGCGCGGGCTCGGGGCGTACGTCACGCCGCACCCAGTCGGCCCGGCGTGCCGCCAAGCGCGCTTGCTGCGCCGCCAGGACGGCGTCGGCGTCGGCGACCTTGCCCGCGGCGAACAGGGCGTTCGCCTTCACGAGGCTCGTGGCCGTCTCGCTGCGGCCAACGCGCGCGTCCACGGTGGGGTCGGTGGCGTCGCGGCTCGCGCCGGGGACGACGGCGAGCGCGAGCGCGCCCTCGGTCGCGCCGGCATGGTCGCCGAGCTGGTCGCGGTAGCTCACCGTGATGTGCCCGACGGCGGCTCGCGGGGCGCGCGGCGCCACGACCGAGACTCGCAGCAGCACGGTCTTCACCTCACCCCGCGGGAAGGGACCGAGCGGGACGACGACCGCCGAGCCCTCGACGCTGAAGGCGCGGTCGTACACCTCGCCGAACTCGACGCCCGGCGCGAGCTCGATGCGCGCCACGCCGTTCGTGGCGACGACGCCACCGAGCGCCACGGCCTCGGTGTCGAAGATGCGCCCGAGGGCGAGCTCGCTCTCGGCGTAGTAGTGCCGGCCGTTCGACTCGCGCGCGATCGCGGTGAGGATGCGCTCGTTGTAGTCGGCACCGAGGCCGATGGTGGTGATGCTCACCTGGCCGCTCTGCGCGCGTTGCCCGAGCTTGCTCATGCCCGCCTCGTCGACGACGCCCACGTTCGCGGCGCCGTCGCTGAGGAGCAGGATGCGACCGACGTAGCCCGTGGCGCCCCCGAGGTCGGCGAGGGCCGCCTCGAGACCGCACGAGATGCAGGTGTCGCCCCCGATCCACAGCCGCTGGATCGCCTCCACCACCCGGGGCCGGCTGTCGTCGCCGAGCACCGTGGGCGCGACCACGCGCTGGGTCTGCGTGTCGAAGGCCGTGACCGACACCATGTCGCCGTTCTCCAGGCGCCCCACGGCGCCGACGGCGGCAGCGACGGCGTTCCGCAGCCGCTCGCCGCCCATCGACCCCGAGCGATCGATGACGAGCGCGAGGTGCACCTTGGCGCGCGCCGTCGGCGCCACGTCCTTGCCGCGCAGCTCGAGCATCATGTAGGTGTCGGCGCGCTCGCCGGGGGGCACGGCGGCGTTCCCGAGCCGGCCCTCGACGGCGACCGTGCCGTCGGCCGAGAAGCGCGCGCCGGGCTCGGCGACCGCCGGAGCGCCGGCGGAGGCGGCGCGCGCGGCCTCGACCACCGCGCCGAGCTCGCTCGCCGCGCGCGCGTCGCCCGCGAGCTCGGGTGCCGCCATGGCGGTCGTCTCGGCTGGCCACGTCGAGGGGCGCGTCGCCGCGAAGGTGACGGCCACGACCGCGGCCACCGCTCCGGCTGCGACGATGCCGAGCAGCCGGCGCCGGCCGCGGTGGATCCCCCCCGAGCTCGAGGGCCGCGTGCGCGTGAAGCTCCGCGCCGTGCGCTCGGCCGAGCCGGGCTCGGTGTGCCCGCGCTCGTCGGCCGGCCCGCGCGCGACCGTGCCCGAGCCCGAGCCCGAGGGCACCGTGCCACGCGACGCCCGCTCGGTCGCGCCGGGGCCATCGGACGCGCCCGCAGCCGCGCCGTCGAGCTCCGCG
>JACRDA010000255.1 GCA_016212965.1 Myxococcales bacterium | reverse complement strand
TCTGTGCGGCCGGCGCGCCGACCGGGGGCAGCGCCGGGGCGGGGGGCTAGCCCGCCGCAGCTCGATTGCGCCCGGTGCGCGCGCGACGAAGGCCGGGAGGACCGCCCCGCCTCCGCCGATGATCCCGTCGCGGTCCGGCCGACGGGTGGACGGCGCCGGATGCGCGTGATACCTCCTTGAGAACCGTGGATCTCCACGAAGGGGCCATCGTTGCGGGCAGGTACCGCCTCGTCCGTCCGCTCGGCGAGGGCGGCATGGGAGCGGTGTGGCTCGCGCAGCACGTGTCACTCGACACTACGTGCGCCATCAAGTTCATCCATGACGAGGCGGCCGATCGCCCCGAGGCCCGCGCGCGCTTCGAGCGCGAGGCCAAGGCGTCGGCGCAGCTGCGCAGCGAGAACGTCGTCCAGATCCTCGACTACGGCATCAGCGAGGACGGGCTGCCGTACATCGCGATGGAGCACCTGGTCGGTGAGCCCCTGAGCGACCGACTGAAGCGCCTCGGACGCCTGTCGCCCGTGGACACCTACCGGGTGATCTCCGGCGTGGCGCGCGCTCTGGCGAAGGCGCACGGCGCGGGCATCGTCCACCGCGACCTCAAGCCCGACAACGTCTTCATCTGCCGCGACGAGGACCGCGAGATCGCCAAGGTGCTCGACTTCGGCATCGCGAAGCACAAGGGGCTCGAGATCAACGGTTCGAGCACGCGCACGGGCGCCCTGCTCGGGACGCCCTTTTACATGAGCCCCGAGCAGGCGCAGGGGGTGAAGAGCGTCGACGGGCGGGCCGACCTGTGGTCGCTCGCGGTCGTGACCTTCCGCTGCCTGACGGGCGAACTGCCGTTCCGCTCGGAGGCGCTCGGCGACCTGCTCATGAAGATCATGACCTGGCCGATCCCCGTGCCGAGCCACGTGGCGCGTGGGCTGCCGGAGGGGTTCGACCGCTGGTTCGAGCGCGCGATGCAGCGCGACCCCGACCGGCGCTTCCAGACGGCGCGGGAGTTCTCCGACGCGCTCGGCCTGGCCCTCGGGGTGAGCCAGCCCACGTACGGCGTGACGCCGATGCCCGACGCGATGGCGCAGCGCGCGGCCCAGCCGCTCGGCCAGACGCGCGTCGGCACGGCGAGCGATCTGCGTCTCGCGCCCGAGCCGGCGCTGCCCTTCGGTGCGCCGGGCGCTGCACATGCGGGTGTGGCGCCGCAGCCGGTCGGCTCGCCGCCGGGCTACCCCGGCTATCCGGTTGCGGCCCCGGCTCAGGTGCCCGGCGCAGCCGCGGGCCTGTCCGGGCGTACGCCGTACCCGTACGCTCCCCAGCCGGTCCAGGCGGAGGTGTTCGCGCCGGGCGGCACGGCCTACGGGGCGGAGTCGCCCTTCAATCAGCCGGGCGCTCCCGGCTACGCGCCGTCTCCGGCCGCCGCGGCGCCGACCCCGTTCGACCAGACGAGCTCCGGGCTGCGCCCCTTGCCGTCCGGCCCGTCCGGCGCGTCCGGCCCGCCCGGCCCGCACACCCCCGAGCTGTCGGCCGGCGCGCACGCCCTCGGCGGGCCGTCGATGAGCGGGCTCGAGGCGCCCGCCTATCCGGCGCGCGCGAGCAAGGGCAAGGGCCCGCTCGTCGCCGTGCTGGCGGTCGTCGTCCTCGGCGGCGGCGGTCTCGCGGCGTTCCTCGCCCTGCGGGGCACGTCGTCGACCGAGCCAGCGAGCGCCGCGTCCGAGAGCGCCTCCACCGCGCCCACGACCACGGCCGGCGCGTCCGCGACCTCGAGCGCCCCGGCACCGTCCGCGAGCGCGGTCGCGCCGCCCGACGCGAGCGCGTCGAGCGTGGCCGAGAGCACCTCCAGCACGCCGTCGGCCGTGGCCTCGGCGTCGCCGGGCCCCACGGGCAGCGCCCGCGCGCGCGGCACCGGGCGCGTGCCTCCGTCCACCGCCGCGAAATCGACCGAGGCTGCTGTGCCGCCCCCGCCGCCGCCCCCGCCGCCGACGGTCAAGCCACCGCCCGACACGCTCGGGTTCTGATTGGAAACTCGGCTCCAGTGTGCCGGTGACTTCAGGCTTCAGGCTTCAGGCTTCAGGCCCAGAGGCCGCGGTGTGGATCCCTGTGGCCTCCCGCTCTCTCTCGCGAAGCCTGGAGCCTGGAGCCTGTAGCCGGTGGCCCTCGTCGGTCTACCGTTTCGTGCGACGCGGGTCGGGCGTGGCCCGGTGCCGGAACTGACCCGCCCGGACGAGGCGCCTCGTGCGTCGACGAGCGTGCCTCGCGCGCTCGAGCTGGTGTACGCTCTCGGCCGCGAGCGCGACTGGGGCGCCTGCCCGGGCTGCGCCGCGTGTGGGAGAGACGCCAATGAAGCTCGTTCGCGTGTTGCTGGTCGCGCTCGTCGCCGCGTTCTTCGCGACGGCGTCGCCCTCCGTCGCCTGGGCGCAGCCCGACGAGCCGAGCGAGGCCGACAAGGCCCAGGCGCGCAGGCTCGGCGAGGAGGGCCAGAAGGCGCTCGACCAGAAGAACTACGAGGTCGCCTACGATCGCTTCAAGCGCGCCGAGTCGCTCTTCCACGCGCCCACGCTCTTGCTCGGGCTCGCGCGCTCGAGCCTCGGCCTCGGCAAGGTCGTCCAGGCGCAGGAGGCGTACAACAAGATCATCCGCGAGAAGCTGCCGAAGGGCGCGCCCGACCCCTTCGTCCGTGCCCAGGAGGATGCGAAGAAGGAGATCGTCGGCCTCGACCAGAAGATCGCCTGGGCGACCATCACCGTCACCGGCCCCGACAAGCCCAAGGTCACGCTCGACGGCGAGACGATCCAGGTCGCGGCGCTCGGCGTGAAGAGGCCGGTCGATCCCGGAGAGCACGGCGTCAAGGCCGCGGCCGAGGGCTACCTCGACGCCGAAACGACCTTCAGCGTCATCGCTGGGGGCGTGCGCGAGGTGGAGCTCGCCATGCAGGTCGATCCCGAGGCCGGCAAGAAGCCGCCCGGCGGGCCGGACGTCCCGGGCGACACCGGCGACCCCGGCGCGGGACAGCGCATCGGCGGCTTCGTGACGCTCGGCATCGGCGGCGCCGCGCTCATCGTCGGCGCCATCACGGGCGGCCTCGCCGTCGGCAAGCACGGCGAGCTCACCGACGGTTGCCAGGACGGCATCTGCCCGAAGGCGCTCGAGGGAACGCTCGACGACTACCACATGCTCGGCACCGTCTCGACGGTGGGCTTCGTCGCTGGCGGCGTGCTCGCGGCCACGGGGCTCATCGTGGCGCTCACCGCGCCGAGCGCCGAGACGACCGGCGGTCTCGCGCCGCGGGTGGAGCTCGCGCTCGCACCGGCGCACGCCGGCCTGCGCGTCGACTTCTAGGAGCGCCGAGCCTCGGCCCGCGCCCGCGCTCGCCCGCGGCACGACTCGAATTCGCACAACCCGCTCCGCGGCCGTGCCGACATCGTCGTACACGACGCGGCAGGCCGGGGGAGGTCGCCCTCTGCCCACGCCGCGCACGACGCGGACGCAGGTGGACCATGAGAGCAAAGCGGCTGGGTGTGGGGCGGGGTCACGGGGTGGGGCGCTCGAGCGACGTGGCGCGCGGCGCGCGCGCGCCGGGGACCGATCCGCGCCTGCGCGAGGCGCTCGACATCCTGGCGCGTGTCGCGCACGCCCTCTACCGCCGCCTCGGGGGCGTACCGGCCGTGCCCCTCGACGACCTGCTCGGCCACGGGCACGTCGTCGTCGTGGAGCTGCTGCGCGACTACGACCCGAGCCGCGGGGTCTTCCGCGCCTACGCGGCGCGCCGCATCGTCTGGGGCCTGCTCGACGCCCTGCGCCGCGACACGCACGCCCGCGCCCGGGTGACGCGCGCCTCGGCGGTCGCCGCGCAGCGACGCGTGCGCGAGCGCCGCCTCGCCCGGCCGGTGGGCGAGCCCGCCGGCGCGCGAGCGGCCCGCGGGCTGCGCGCTCTGCTCGAGGCGCACGCGGCGGGGCTCGTGCTCGGCCTGGGCTCGCTCGCGGGGCCCGAGCCCGTCGAGTCCCCGGAGCACGCGGTGCTGCGGCGCGAGCAGGCCCGGGCGCTGTGGTCCGAGGTCGCCGCGCTGCCCGACCCGCGCCAGCGCGCGCTCATCGTGCACCACTACCGCCACGGCGTGCCCTTCGACGTCGCCGCGCGCGACCTCGGCGTGAGCAAGAGCTGGGCGAGCCGCCTCCACGGGCAGGCGCTCGGCGCGCTCGCTGCCCGCCTCGAGCGCGCGGCGCGCGAGGAGCGCGCTCGGCTCGCGGCGCCGCGGCTCGAGCCCCGGTCGGCAGCTGCGCGGCCCACGGCGGCGTGAGCGCGGGTCCGCTCAGCCGCCGATGCGGTGCACCTTCAGGGTGTTCGTGTGGTGCCCGGGGCCCGGCGGCACGGCCAGGGTGAGGATGATGGTGTCGCCCGGCTTGACGAGGTTGCGGCGGCCGAGCTCCGCCTCGACGCGCGCCAGGGTCTCCTCGGTCGTGTGCGCGCGCTCGAAGGCGAAGGGCTGCACGCCCCAGAAGGCGGCCATGCGGTGGCAGTTCCGCCCGTCGCCGAGCAGGGCGTAGATCGGCACCTCGGGCCGGTAGTCGCTGAGCAACGTGGGCGAGCGGCCGTGGTAGCTCACGCACACGATGGCGGTCACCTGCGGCATCGAGCGCGCCGCGGCCGCGGCCGCATGGGCGACGGCGTTCGACACGTCGGAGAGATCGAGTGGCGGCAGATCGTTGTGCGCGCGGTAGCGCTCGGAGGCCTCGATCTCCTCGATGATGCGCGTCATCGTGCGCACCGCGAGCTCGGGATGGTCGCCCGTCGCGGTCTCCCCCGACAGCATCAGCGCGTCCGAGTTGTCGAGCACGGCGTTGGCCACGTCGCTCGCCTCGGCGCGCGTCGGGAAGGTGCTGTGCACCATCGACTCCAGCATCTGCGTGGCCGTGATGACGAGCTTGCCGCGCCGGTTCGCCTGCTCGATGGCGTGCTTCTGGATGAGCGGCACCTTCTCGGGCCCCATCTCGACGCCGAGATCGCCGCGCGCCACCATGATGCCGTCGGCTGCGTCCAGGATCGCGTCGAGCGCCGCGACCGCTTGCGGTTTCTCGATCTTGGCGATGACCGGCGTCGTCGAGCCGAGGGCGGCGAGCCGCTCCTTGGCTTGGCGCACGTCCTCCGCGCTGCGCACGAAGGACACGCACAGAAAATCGACCCCGAGCTCCACCCCGAGCGCCATGTCGTCGAGGTCCTTGGCCGACAGCGACGGCGCGCTCACGGCGACGCCGGGCAGGTTGATGCCCTTGCGGTCCTTGAGCACGCCGCCCACGTCCACGCGGCACACCACCTCGTCGCCCTGCACCGACTCGACGTGCATGCGAAGCAGACCGTCGTCGAGCAGGATGCCGTCGCCCGCGTGCACGTCGCGCGCGAGCGCGAGGTAGGTGGTCGGCACGACGCCGGGCTCGCGCGGCTCCTCGCCCGGCGCGATGCGGACCGTGGTGCCCGCGACGAGCGTCACGCTGCCCCCGGGCAGCTTGCCCACGCGGATCTTCGGGCCCTGGAGATCCTGCAACACGGCGAGCGGATGGCCGAGGCGCTCGGCGACGGCGCGCGCGCGGGCCGAGGTCGCGCGGTGGACCTCGTGGGTGCCGTGGGAGAAGTTGAGACGCACGACGTCCATGCCGGCGCGCATCAGTGACGCGAGCGTCGCCTCGTCGCTCGAGGCCGGTCCCAGCGTGCACACGATCTTCGTCTTCTTCACGCCGCGAGCGTCGGCGAAGGCGCGGCACGGGTCAAGGGCGGCTTCGGGCTCCAGGGTTCGGGCCTCGGCACGGAGAGCGTGCATCCCCTCGCGCAGCACGCGCGCCCGACGGCCGACGTGCTGCGCGCCCCGAAGCCCGAAGCCCCGAACCGGTAGCCGCTCGAATCACGCGGTCACTCGGCGTTCTTCGGACCCTTGGCCTTGCCGCGGCCCTTGCCGTGGCCCTTGCCCGGGCCCTCGCCCTTGTCCCCCTTCTCGCCCTTCTTGGGCAGGTACTGCTTCACCTGCTCGCGCGCCGCCTTCATGCCCTCGCGCGCGACCTCGCGCACGTGCTTGGCCTCCTCCTTCGTGACGCTGCCGTCGGCCGTCGCCTCGCGCGTCGCGGCGCGCACGTTCTCGGCGATCTGCGCCGCCACGGCCCGCACCTTCTGTGCGATCCCGGCCGGCACGTTGCGGCGCTCGAGCACGCGCTCGACGCGCGCGAGGGCCTTCTCGATGCGGTGCTCGACGTGCTTCTGGAACTCGTCCCCGCTCATCGGAAAGCGCGGCTTGTCGTCGTCGACGATGGGCTTGTCGTCGTCGGTCGGGTCGCCCGCGAGCGCGGGGGCGGCGAGGACGCCGAGGCTGAGGGACGTGAGGAACGCGAGGGCGATCTTGTGTGCACGGAACATGGTGGCCTCCTGGTTGGGTCGTGGGATCCGGCGTTCGGCCGCGGCCGCGAACCTCGTCGTCGGTCGTCGTGGCGCCGTCCGCCGTCGCACAGAGGCCTTGCAGCCGGCGTGCCAGGCGCGAGGACGTCGCGCGGCCCGGCCGGCTCGCCCTCGCGCGGCCTCGCTCGGCGCGCTCCGTCCGGCCGCTCAGCTTGCCCTAAGGTCCCGAGATGGCGCCGCTTTCGGCACTGCGGCAGGCTCCCCGCAGCGCCGCCGCGAGTCCCTATTTTAACGTTTCAATTCGAGTACTTATCGAAGCCGCCGCGGAGCGCCTGCCGCACTTGCCTGCGCGGCCTGTGGACCGCGCGCCGCAGTCGGGCGCTCAGCGGCGCGCCGGGGCGACACCCGCGGCCGCGAGCGCCGCGAGCACGTCCGCCGCCCCGCGCCGCTGCTGCGCGACGTCCACGGGCGGCGTCGCTCCGACCTCGTGCCGCACGACGAGCTCCTCCGGGATGTCGGCGAGAAAGCGGCTCGGCGCGCGCTTCTGCGCCTTGCCGCCCCGGGCCCGCGCCGCCGCGTGGCACAGCCACAGCCGCTGCTTGGCGCGCGTCACCGCCACGTAGAAGAGGCGCCGCTCCTGCTCGACGTCGTCGAGCGGGCGGCCGTCCATGCCGACCGCGTCGGTCGCGCGCTCCTCGGTCGAGCGCACGTGGGGCAGGATGCCCTCCTCGAGGCCGATCACGAACACGCAGCCGAACTCGAGCCCCTTGGCGCCGTGCACGGTCGAGAGCGTGACCGCGTTCGGCACCTCCTCCTCGGTCTCCTCGCGCAGCGTCAGCGCGCGCAGGAACTGGCCGAGCGCCGCGCGGTTCATGGGGGCGATGGCGTCGCGCCGTCCGAACGCGCGCAGCAGGTACTCGATGCCGCCCCAGCGGCGCGCGGCGGCCTGCAGGTTCCCGCCGGCCTCGGCCTGTAGCTGAGCCTTCAAGCCGAGCCGGTCGACCAGCATGCGCACCACCTCGGCGCTCGGCTTGTGCTCCTCGAAGCCGCGCTCGATCTCGCTCACGATGCGCACGAAGGTGCGGCACCCCTCGCGCGCCGCGGCGGGCAGCTCGAGCTCGTGCGCGCGCGTCATGGCGTCGAAGAGCGACGACTGGCGCGCCGTCGCGTAGCTCGCGAGCTTCATGAGCGCCGCGTCGCCGACGCCGCGCGGCGGGTAGTTCACCGCGCGCCGGGCGCCGAGCTCGTGGTCGTGGTCGATCGCCACCTGCAGGTAGGCGAGGACGTCCTTCACCTCCTTGCGCTCGACGAGCTGCGTGCCCCCCACCATGCGCAGGGGCACGCCGCGCGCGCGCAGCTCGGTCTCGACCTCGACGCCGAGCAGATTCGAGCGGTAGAGCACGGCCACGTCGCGCGGGCGCAGGCCCTCGCGGTCGAGGAGGCGCTTCACCTCGTCGGCCACGAAACGCACCTCCGCCACGCCGTCGGGCGCCGTCACGAGCGTCGGCAGCTCGGGTGCCCCGACGGGGGTGCGGGCCGGCACGAGGACCTTCTCGTGACGCGGGGCGCTGCTCTTGCCGATGACCGCGTTGGCCACGTCGAGGATGGGCTTCTGCGAGCGGTAGTTCGTCTCGAGGCGCACGACCTTGGTGCCCGGGAAGTGCCGCTCGAACTCGAGGATGTTGCGCACGTCCGCGCCGCGCCACGCGTAGATCGCCTGGTCGTCGTCACCGACCGCGCACACGTTCCGGTGCGTGTCGACGAGCAGACGCAGGAGCTCGAGCTGCGACAGGTTCGTGTCCTGGTACTCGTCGACGATGACGAAGCGGTAGCGCTCCTGCCAGCGCTGGAGCACCTCGGGTCGCCGGCGCCACAGGATCACCGGCTGGCAGACGAGGTCGTCGAGGTCGTAGGCCTGCAGCGCCTCGAGGCGCGCCAGGTAGGCGCCGTAGAGCTCGACCGTCGCCTCGTCGTAGGGGTGCTCGCTCTTCTTCATCGCCGCGGCGTAGGCCTCGGGGCCGATGAAGGCGTTCTTGGCGAGCGAGATGCGCGTCAGGATGGCCGCGATGTCGAAGTTCCGGCCCCACGCGGTCGTGCGCAAAAGGTCGCGGACGATGGCCGAGGCATCGCCGAAGTCGACGAGCGCGAAGCGCTTGCCGCGCAGCCCGAGCGCCTGGTGCTCGGCCTTGATGACCTCGAGACCGAAGCGGTGGAAGGTCGAGACCGTGAGGCCGTCGGCGGCGCGCGCCCCGACGAGCCGCACGACACGCTCGCGCATCTCGTCGGCGGCCTTGTTCGTGAAGGTCATCGCCAGGATCGAGCGCGCCGCGGCGCCGCGCTCGATGAGCCGCGCGATGCGGCGCGTGACGACGCCGGTCTTGCCCGAGCCCGCGCCCGCGAGGACGAGCAGGGGGCCCGACTCGTGCTCGACGGCCTGACGCTGTGCGGGGTTGGGGGCGAACTCGGCCAAGCTGCCTCGCGCGAAGCTGGTGCTCTACGGGATTGCGTCGCGCGGCGCAATCGCCTGCTACCATGGCGCCGTGAACCGGCCCGGCCAGGAGCTCCCGTCCCGACCTTGCGGCCGTGCCTCGAGGCGCGTCCGGGCCCTGTGGGTGGCATCCGCCTGCGTCGCGGCGCTCGTGGCGGGCGCCGCCTGCGAGTCGTCCGATCCGGTGGCGCGCGGTCCCTCGGGCCTCGGGGGTGGCGCGGGCGCCGCCGGCGTGTGCGACGCCAACGCCGGCATCGAGGACGTGTCCGGACCGAGCTGCGCGCCCCTCGCCGACGACTACACGCCGCGCGACGAGGGCTCGAGCACCGACGCGTGGCCGGCCTGCATCAGCGACGCGAACGCGTACGTGCCCTTCGACGCCAGCATCGCGAGCCTCGCGCGCGTGGCCGCCTTCGAGGAGATCGGTGCGCTGCTCGCCTTCGGCGGCGCGCGCGCCCCGACCGCGCAGGACTTCCTCGACGCGCGCGTCGTCTACACCGCGCTCGAGGGCATCGAGTCGCGCGTCGTGCGGCGCGAGGACGAGCACTACCCGCCCGCCCCGAAGCTGTGCCGCGACATGACGCCCGAGGAGCAGGCCGCCTACCCCGACCGCTGCGTCGGTCCCGTCCGCATCCGACCCATCCTCAACGACGCGTTCCAGGAGGGCATCGCGGGCGTGGACCCGGTGGGCAACGCGGCGCGCATCGAGGCGGCGCTCGTGTGGTTCTTCTACGTCTCGATCTACAAGGAGGCGACGACCGCCGCCGACAAGGCGGCCGACGTCGACTCGATGTGGGCGAAGTACACCGGCGGCGAGCCGCGCGAGTCGGCCTTCGGGCTGTCGCGCTTCGTCCTCGCGCGCAGCCGCGAGGCGCACGACCGCATCTGGGACGGCCTGCTCGCGGTGCGCTGCTGGCGCGACCTCGACCATCCGACGGGCGTGGCGACCGACCTCGCCCTGCGCGACCGGGCGCGAGCGCAGCTCGACCGCGCGCTCCTGCGCGGGCTCGCGGTGCTCGTGCGCCAGCGCGTGGCGGCGCTCGACTGCCTCGCGGCCTGGGAGTCGGTGAAGATCCTCGGCGGCGTGCTCGACCGCGAGGCGACGGTCCGCGACCCGGCGCGCGCCGCCTTGCTTCGCGCCGAGCTGGGGAAGGCGCGCCCCGAGGACGTCGACCGCGCGGCCGTCACGGCGGCGCTCGACGCCGTCTTTCCCTGCCCCTGAGAGTCGCCCTCAGCTCTCGCCGCCCGTCCGCGCCGGCGCGCCCCGCAGCGCGCGGGCGAGCACCGCCTCGAGCTCGCCGAGCGAGAAGGGCTTCTGCAGGATCGGCACGTCGGGGTAGGGCGCGAGCAGCGCGTCGAGCTCGGCGTCGCGATACCCCGTGGCCACCACGATCGGCAGGCCGGGCCGCAGGGCGCGCAGCCGCGGCAGCGCGGCGCCGCCGGTGAGCCCCGGCATGTTGTGGTCGAGGATCATCACGTCGACCGCCACCCCCGACGCGAGCAGCTCGAGCGCCGCCTCGGCGCGGGCGGCCGTGCGCACGCGGTGCCCGAGGTGCTCGAGCAGGCGCGGGATGGCGGCGCGGACCACGTCGTCGTCGTCCACGAGCAGGACCTCGAGGTGGTGCTGCGCGGGCTCGGGCGCCACCCGGGCCTCCGCTCTCCGGTCGACCGTGGCGCGAGCCTCGAGCTCCGCCGGCAGGCCCAGCCTCACGCGCGTGCCCTTGCCCACCTGGCTCTCGAGCGTCAGCGTGCCGCCGTGGGCCTTCACCGTGCCGTAGACCATGGCGAGTCCGAGCCCCGTGCCCTTGCCGGTCGGCTTGGTCGTGAAGAAGGGCTCGAGGGCGCGCGCCGCCACCTCGGGCGGCATCCCCTCGCCGGTGTCCTCGACCGAGAGCTCGACGCCGCTGCCGACGCGCCGGGTGCGCAGGCGCAAGGTGCCGCCGGCGGGCATCGCGTCGACGGCGTTCACGCACAGGTTCATGAGCGCGCCGGCCAGGCTGCCGGGCTCGCCCATCACGGGCGGCAGCTCGGGCTCGAGCTCCATCACGAGGTCCACACGCTGCAGGGTCGTCCGGCGCAGGATCTCCATCTCGCGCTCGACGAGCTCGTTGAGGTCGGTGAGCTGCGGCTCGCGCAGCCCCTGCCGCGCGAACTCGAGCAGGCCCCGCACCAGATCGCGCCCGCGCGTGGCGGCCTGCTCGATGGTCCCGAGGTTCCGCTCGAGCCCGTGGTTCGCTGCGTGCTTCGCCCTGAGCGCCGACGACAGCCCGAGGATGGCGGCGAGCACGTTGTTCATGTCGTGGGCGATGCCGCCGGCGAGGCTGCCGAGGCTCTCGAGCTTCTGGGCCTCCTGCACCCGCGCCTCGAGGCGCAGGCGCTCCTCCTCCTCGCGCTTGCGGCTCGTCAGGTCGTGCAGCGTGCCGACGAGGCTGGTGCACGCGCCGCGATCGTCGAAGATGGGGGTGATCGTGGCCTCGCCGTGGCTCGTGCCGCCCGGCCGATCGAGGACCTCCTCCCAGCGCACGGTGCGCGTCTCGGCCATCGCTTGGCGGTGGCGCGCGTGGCGCTCCGCGAGCGCTCCCTCCGGCAGCAGGTCGGCGAGCAGGCGCCCCTCGACCTCGTGCCGCGCGCGGCCGAGACTGGCGAGAAACGCGGGATTCGCCGACAGGACGCGGTAGCGATCCTCGCCCTCCACCGCGAGCAGGAAGATCCCGTCGGCCACGTTCTCGTACACGCTGGAGAGCTGCCGCTCCCGGCTCTGCGCGGCCTCGTGGGCGCTCTTCAGGCTGGTGATGTCGTGGAAGGTGGTCACCACCTCGGCCGGCTCGGCCTCGCCCGGATGGGACAGGGGCTCTGCGTTGACCGAGAGCCACGTGAGGCGGCCGTCGGGCTTGTGCACGCCCATCACGACCCCGCGCTCCGGCCGGCCGGTCTTCAGGGCCACCATCGCGGGGTGCTCCTCACCGGGGAGCGGCGAGCCGTCCGGGCGGATGGCACCCCAGGCGGGATCGACGGACGTGCGCCCCATCATCTGGTCGGCGTCGAGCCCCAGGATCTCCACGGCTGCGCCGTTGCAGGTGACGATGCGTCCGCTGCGATCCTGAGCGACGAGCCCTTCGCCCATGACGGCGAGCACGGAGCGGTAGCGCTCCTCGCTCGCTCGCAGGGCCTCCGCGCTGCGCTGACGTTCGAGGATCTCGCGCGTCAGGCTGGCGTTGGCGCGCGACAGCTCGGCGGTGCGCTCGCGCACCAGCCCCGCGATCGACTCGGCGCGGCCCGAGAGCACGAGCAGGAAGGCGCCGAGCAGCCCGGTGAACAAGAGGCCCGCGATCTGCACGATCGCCGGCAAGGACGAGCGGTGCGCGTCGAGGAAGGTGAGCGTCGCCCGCCCGGTGACGAGCCAGGTGCGGCCGGGCAGCTCGACGACCGCGGTGCGCTCGGGCCCGCCCGCGAGGGGGGCGGCTCCGGGCTCGGTCACCACCCGAGCCGCCGAGCCGTGCAGGTGCGTCACCCGGTCGCTCCCGGGCCCGCGCTCCGTGATCTCGCAGTCGAGGCCGGCGAGCTCGAGCGAGGCGGCGCGCACCTCGACGAGGTCGGCGAGGCGGAAGAGGCCGACCGCGAAGCCCGTGATCCGGTTGGCGCGCTCGGCCCCACCGAGGTGCGCCACGCCCTTCTCGTACACGGGCACGACGAGCACGGTGGCGCCGTCTTCGATGGGGGTGTCGCCGGGCACGGTCCACCGGGCCACGGCCGGGCTGCGCGTGTGCCGGGCGGCGTCGAGCGCGGCTCGGACCTCGGGCACGGAGCCGAGGTCGATGCCCAGCGTGGCCGGCGCGGGCGAGGTCTGCTCGACCATCGCCACCGGGAAGAGCTCCGGGCGGTCCCCTGCGGCGCGCAGGCCGCCCGCGCCGTCGGGCTCGACGATCGCGAAGGCCGCGAGGCCCTCGGCGCGAGCCTGCGCCTCGAAGACCGAGCGGTCGGCGGCCAGGACCCGGGGCGCCCACTGCAGCGTTTGGAAGGCCTGCCGCATGCCCACGGCCTGCACGTTGAACGCGGCGAACTCCTCGCGCGACACGCTCTCGGAGGCGTCGAACAGGCCGTGTACGGTCTCGAGCTGCTCGAGGTTCGCGTCGACGGTGCCCTGCAGGGCAGCGCGGAGATCCGCGACGCGCCGCTCGAACTCGAGCTCGATGCGCCCGCGCTCCTGGCGCTCGACGAGGACGAAGGCGACCACGGCCACGACGAGGGTCACGCCGAGCGGCCCGGCCACCGCGGCGCGTCGGTTGCGCCACGGAGCCGCCGGCCGGCCGATCCACAAGAGGACGACCGGGGCCGCGAGGAGCACGCCGATCGAGTCGCCGACCCACCAGCTGAACCAATTGACGGGGAAACTGCTGGTCGGGATGGTGCCGCTCGCGGCGAGCAGCGACACACCCACCGTGCTGCTGACGACGCAGGCGGCCGGGCCACCGAGCACGATGAACTTCAGGATGTCGCGCTCGCGCAACAGCGGCGTCGGGTAGCCCACCAGGCGGCGCACGAGGTACGCGCCGACCACCGCCTGCATCGCGGCACCGATGCCGATGCCGAACGACAAGAGCGCGCGGGCCCCGAGCGCGAGCGGCGTACCGGCTGCGGTCGTCGAGAAGAGCAGGTTCGCGAGGAACGAGCCGACCAGCACACCCGGCCAGGTGCGGTAACCGAAGGTGAGCACGGCGGCGAACGCGAGCCCCGCCGGTGGCCAGATCGCCGAGGCGTACCCGGGCGGAATGGCGAGGCCGAGACAGAGCGCCCCGCCGCCGAGGTAAAGCGCGCCGACGAGCGCGGTGCGCAGCAGGGTCCTCGGCGGGCCGGCCCGCGAGCGCGCGCTGGCTCTCGTGTTCCGCATGGGTGTAATTTCTAAACCATATTGAGTAGTTAGATTGGCGGCGCCAGCCTACTTCCCGGTCGGGGCCCGCGCAAGGGCAGACCCTGGCCGCGCCGTGGCGCCACCTCGACCTCGACCCTGCGGCACGCGCGCACGGCGCCCGACCGGGGTGGGTCTCTTCTCCGACGGCTCCTAGGGCGGGGGTGACGCCACCGACACGAGGGCGCCGACGATGGCGAGCGCGGGCGGGTCGCCCTCGGTCCACACGACGGCGGCGCGCCCGCCGACCGCGACCGCATTGCCGCCGAGGAACGTGCGCTTCGCGGGCGTGGTGGCGACGTCCGTCCACGGTCCCCAGCTGCCCGGCAGGCCGGTGTCGCGCGACCAGCGCGCGGCCACGACGGAGTCGTCGTCGCGGATGCCGACCAGCAGGACGCCGTCACCGTCGCTCGCCAGCAGGAGTCCGCCGCCCTCGGCGAGCTCGATCGGGGCGATGCTCGGACCGTCCGTGAAGGAGGTGCCCGGCGTGAAGATGCGATGCTGCAGCTGCGCCGGGCCGAGCACCCGGCGCACGATGTGGATCTCGGTCGGCGTCACCGCCACGACGTTCCAGTCGTTCGGGTGCTGCAGCCCGCCGGGCGCGAAGGCGTTCAAGGCGGCGTTGGGCACGCCGGGGGTCGAGAGCGCATACCGCACGTTGCCGCCGTACGGCTCGTCGACGGCCTGCTCCCAGAAGACGAGGGCGCCCCCGTTTGCCCCGCCCGCCGCCGCGCGCGCGTGAACGAAGGCCGGGACTGCCTCGAGGACGACCGGCGGAGCGGTCCAGGCGTTCTGCCACAGCTCGCCGAGATCGAGATCGTCCGCCCACCAGAGGAAGGAGCTGCCGGCGGCGGCGCCGGCGCCGTCGTCGTGGTAGCCCGACGTCCCGAAGGGGCGTCCGTCGGAGGTGATCCCGACCAGAGGCGCGTCGATTGCGAGCTCGGGCGCGGCAGTGGCGCTCACGGTGTGGACGACCACCGGCGGTTCGAAGCTGACGACGTCGTCGCTGAACGCGGCGCGCGCATGCAACCGCGAGCGATTCGTGCCACCCGAGTAGCTGAGCGTGAGGTGGACGTGGTCGTTCAGCGGATCGTGGGCGACCGCGAGGTTCCTGCCCTCGAGACCGTGGTCGGCGGGGAGCTGCAGCGGTGCGGCATCGCTCCAGCCGACGAAGTCGGGCGAGGTCCGGACGCGCACTTGCTGCGGGTAGGAGCCGTCGAGGTAGAAGAGCCGGTAGCGCCCATCGGCGAAGACGATGTGGGTCTGCTGGGCCATGCCGGTGGCTGCGACCACCGCGCTCGTGGACGCGAGGCCCACGGGGCCGATGACGCTGCTACCGCCGCCGCCCATCCCGCCCGCCCCACCGGTGCCCGTCGACCCGCCCGAGCCGCCGGTGGCAGCGCCGTCGATCTTGGCCGCCTCGGGCAGCGCGCAGCCGGCCGTGATGGCCGCCGCGAACGCGATCCACACGTGAGTGCGCCAGAGCACCTCCCCATCCTAGAGCAGCGGACACGACTCGGATACGGGCTGAGCAGCGCGCGTCCGCGCCCCGGAGCTCCCGGCCGGGCGGGAGGTTGCCCGGCCCTCAGCGCATCGCGTCCGCGAGCGTGACGAGGCGCGCCGCGAGCGCGTCGAGCGACACGACCTCCTCGGCCGCGCCGAGCTCGAACGCTGCCCGCGGCATGCCGTAGACGACGCTCGAGGCCTCGTCCTGCGCGAGGGTGCGCGCCCCGGCCCGACGCATGGCGCGCAGGCCCTCGGCGCCGTCGCGCCCCATGCCGGTCATGACGACGCCGATGGCGCGCCTGCCGGCGAAGCGCGCCACCGAGAGCATCGTCACGTCCACGCTCGGCTTGCAGCCGTGCACGGGCGGGCCGTCGCCGAGGCGCACGTGGCCCGACGACGCGTACTCGAGGTGGCTGCCGCCGGGGGCCACGAGCGCGAGGCCGCGGCGCGGCCGATCGCCGTCCTTGGCCTCGCGCACCTCGATGGCGCAGGCGCCGTCGAGCCGCTCGGCGAGCGCCGTCGTGAAGCCCGTGGGCATGTGCTGCACGACGAGCAGAGCCGGGGCCGACGCCGGCAGGCGCGGCAAGAGCTCGAGCAGCGTCGAGGGACCGCCCGTCGAGATGCCGAGTGCCACGAGCGGCTCGCCGCCGAGCGGTCCGGCCCGGGCCGACTCGCCGCGCCCGGAACCGACGCCGCGCTCGGCGTCCCGGCCCGGCGCCCCGGGGCTCGACACGGGGGCGCGCGGCAGGGACGCTGGCGGCGCCGGGGCGGGTCCCGTGCGCTCCGAACTCGGGGCCTCGGCACGCGAGGCTCGCGCTGGCGGGGCCTCGACGCGCGAGGCTCGCGGTGGCGGGACCGGCGGTGCCGGGCGCACGCGCGGCACGATGCGCGCGGCGGCGGCGAGCTTGTCGCCGAGCTCGGCCGCGATGCGCGACAGATCGGTCGAGCGCTCGCCCGAGGGCTTGGCCACGAAGTCGACCGCACCGGCCGCGAGGGCGTCGAGCGGCGTCCGGGCCCCCTCGGTCGTGTGCGCGGAGAGCATCACGACGGGGACGAGCCGGCGCTGCAGCAGCGCGCGCACCGCCGCCACGCCGTCCATGCCGGGCATGATGACGTCCATCGTCACCACGTCGGGCGCGAGCGACACGGCGAGCTCGACCGCTGCGGCGCCGTCCTTGGCCTCGCCCGCGACCTCGAAGCGGCCGTCGGCGAGGAGCATGCGGCGGAGCAGGGTGCGGACGAAGAGCGAGTCGTCCACGATGAGGACGCGGATCGGGTGTGGCGCGCTCATGCCGCGTCCTCCGCTGCCTTGGGCGGCAGCGAGAGGACGACCCAGCCCGTCACGGGGTCCTTCACGCCCTTCAGCTGGATGCCGTGGCGCGGCTCGGCCACGGCCTCGGGCGGCAGCGTGTCGTAGGTGGACTGCGACACCATCACGTGTCCGGCGGGGCAGGCCGACTCGTAGCGGTTGGCGCGGTTCACGGCGTCGCCGATGACCGTGAACTCGCGCCGGTCGCGCGAGCCGAGATCGCCTCGCACGGCCATGCCGGTGTTCACGCCGATGCGCGTGCGGATGCGCGGGCTCCGCCAGGGCTGAAAGTCGAGCATCGCCGCCTGCATCGCGAGGCCGGCGCGCGTGGCCCGCAGGCCCGACGGCTCGAGGCCCTCGCGCTCCTCGAACACCGCCATGATGGCGTCGCCCACGAACTTGTCGATGTCGCCCTCCTCGGCGCGGATGAGGGGACAGAGGATGTCGAAGTACTGGTTCAGCAGGTCGATGACCTCGGCGGGGGTCATCGAGGCGGCGAGCGGCATGAAGCCCGCGAGGTCCGAGAACAGGACGGTGACCTGGCGGCTCTCGGCGCGCGTCATGCTCATGTCGCCGCCGCCGTCCTGCGCGCGCCGCTCGACGGCCTCGAAGGTGCCGCGCCCGAAGTAGGTCTCGGCGCCGCGCTTGAAGGCCTGCAGGCGTCGCTCGGCGAGCACGCGCTCCACCGTGACGACGCACTTGTCCTTGGTGAAGGGCTTGACGAGGCAGGCGCGCGCGCCGGCCGCCGAGAGCTGCTTGTGGTCGCGGGTCGAGTCGCGTGCCGACAGCATGATGACCGGGATGTCGCGCGTGTCGCTGCCGCGCCTGAGCTCGAGGAGCATCTCGAAGCCGTTGAGCTCGGGCATCTCGTAGTCCGAGATGATGAGCGCCGGCTTGAGCAGGCGCGCCTTCTCGAGGCCGCGCGCCCCGTTCTCGGCGGCCTCGATGCGAAAGCCCTGGCGGGCCAGGCAGTCGCTCACGAGCAGGCGCGTCATCGCCGAGTCGTCGACCACGAGGATGAGCTCGCGCGAGGCCGGCATGCTGCCGGCGAGGAGCTCGGCCACGGCGTTCGTGACCTCCGTCGCCGACACGGGCTTGACCAGGTAGTCGTCCGTCCCCGCGTCGAAGCCGCGCTGGAGGTCGGCCGCCTGACCGAGCGAGGAGCACATGAGGACGGGGATGTGCGCCGTGGCGCTGCCGCTCTTCAGGGCGCGGCACAGCTCGTAGCCGTCGCGCCGTGGCATCTCGACGTCGGTGATGACGAGCTCCGGGCTCTGGGCGCGCGCCAGCTCGAGCCCCTCCTCGCCGTCGTAGGCCTGGATCACGTCGTAGCCCGCCTGCTTCAGGATCGGCACGGTGTGCTTGTGGATGAGCAGCGAGTCGTCCGCGAGCAGGATGAGCTTCTTCTTGCGGACCCTCGGGCCGAGCACGCGCAGGACGTCCGCGTCGGAGAAGGGGACGTCGAGGTGGGCGTCGGCTCCGAGCTCGCCGATGCGGCGCAGCGTGCGCTCGCCGCCGCCCACGACGACGGTCGAGAGCCCGCGCCCGGCCGGGCCGGCCTTGAGCTCGGCGATGAGGCCCGCGAGATCGGTGTCGGCGAGGCGCGGGGGCAAGAGCGCCGCGCAGAGCTCCGGGCCCGCCGCGCGCGCGTGGGCGCGGAGCTCGGCGGCGCTCGCGAGCGCCACGATGTGGTAGCCGAGTGGCTCGAGCGGGCGGCGCAAGAGCTCCGGCGCGACCTTGCCCAGACCGAGGACCGCGATCTCCATGTCCGTTCTCAAGCGCCTCGTTCGGTGTCCGCGACGGCGGCGCGGCGCAGGTGCGAGCGCACGATGCCGATGAGCTCCGCGGGCTCGACCGGCTTCGTGAGGTAGGCGTCGACCCCGGCGTCGAAGCCGCGCACCCGGTCGGCCGTCTCGCCGCGGCTCGTGACCATGACGATGGGGGTGTCGCGGTGGCGCGTGGACGCGCGGAGCGCGCGCGTGAGCTCGAAGCCGTCGAGCCGCGGCATCATCGCGTCCGTGGTCACGAGGTCGAAGTGCTCGGCCTCTGCGAGCGCCAGCGCCTCGGCGCCGTCGTCCGCCGTGCGCACGGCGTAGCCCTCCTTGTCGAGGACGCGCACCACGGCCTCGCGCGCCGCCGCCGAGTCGTCGACCACGAGCACGCGCAGGCGCAGGCGCGAGCCGGCCACCGGCGCCGGGCCGGCTGGCGCTGCGGTGCGCGGCCTGAGCGGGGAGGCGAGCGCGCGGTCGACGAGCGCGGGCACCTCGAGGATGGGCACGCAGCGGTCGCCGATGAGCGTCGCGCCCATCACGCCCGGAACCTCGTCGAGCAGATCGCCCAGGCTCTTGATGAGCACCTCCTGCTTGCGCAGCGTCCGGTCGCAGCCGAGCGCGTAGGTCCGGCCCGACAGCGTCACGAAGAGCACGTGGATGCCGTCCTGGGTCGAGCGCTCGGCGCAGCCGAGCACCTCGTCGAGTCGCACCAGGGGCACCTGCTTGTCCTCGACGGCGATGACCTCGCGATCGCAGACCTCGTGCACGGCGCTCGCCGGGACCGCGAGGGTGCGGCGCACGACGTCGAGCGGCACGGCGAAGGTCTCGCCGCCCGCCTCGAACAGGAGCACCTGGATGATCGCGAGCGTGAGCGGCAGGCGCAGGTAGAAGGTGGTGCCCACGCCCACGCGCGAGTCGAGCTCGATGGAGCCCTTGAGGTCGCTGACGACGGTCTTCCACACGACCGCCGTTCCGACGCCGCGCCCGGCGTCCTCGTCGACCTCGGCGACGCGCGAGAAGCCCGGCTCGAAGACCAGCATCTGGAGCTCGAGGTCGCTCTTCTGCGCGAGGGCTTCCGGGCTCAGGATGGCGCGCTCGGCGGCGATGCGGCGCACGACGGCCGGATCGATGCCGCCGCCGTCGTCCTCGACGGCCACTACCATCTGCGTGCCCTCGTGGTAGGCGCGCAGCCGGATGACCCCCTCGGGGCTCTTGCCGGCGGCGCGGCGCGCCTCGGGTCGCTCGATGCCGTGGTAGACGGCGTTGGTCACGAGGTGGAGCAGCGGGCCGTCGAGCTGTTCGACCAGCATCTTGTCGAGCTCGGTGTGCTCGCCCACGAGCTCGAGACGGACCTTCTTGTCGTGGCGGTACGAGAGCTCGCGGACCTTGACCGCGAAGCGCCGGAACACCCGGCCGATGGGCACCATGCGCAGCTTCATCACCTGGTCGCGCAGATCGCCCGTCACGTGATCGAGCCGGTGCGAGGAGCGGCCGAGGCTCTGCAAGAGCTCGTCGAGCTGCCGCTCGGCGAGCCCGAGCTCGTCGGCGAGTCGGCCGAGATCGGCGCGCGCCGCCGCGTCGTCGGGCCGGCGTCCGGCGGTGGCGGCGCGGCGCCGTCCGCTCTCGATGACCTCGGCGAGCTCCCCGAGTCGCCCGAGGTGCTCGCTCAGCGTCGACTTGTCGAGCACGAGCTCGCCGACGAGGTTGAGCAGCTTGTCGAGCTTGCCGAAGTCGACGCGGATCTGGTTCTGCTGCGGATCTTCGCCGCGCTTGCCGGTGGCGGCGCGCGCCGCGCGGGCGGGCGCGGCGGCGCTCGCGGCGGGCT
>JACRDA010000264.1 GCA_016212965.1 Myxococcales bacterium | reverse complement strand
GTCGCGCGCGAGGGCGGCGGCCCGGCGGTGGGCTGCGCGGGAGCCGTGGGCGGAGCCGGTCCGCCCGGCGGACCGCTGCGGTTCGAGGCGGCGGGCGTCGCCGTGCGGTCGCCCGGGCGAGCCGCGCTCGCGGCGCCCCTCGCGTCACCGCCGGACGACACGGCGACGATGCCCGCGGCGGTGGCGCCCACGACGGCGATCACCGCGGCCGCGACGAGGCCCCACCGGCGCGCGTTCCGGTCGCGAGCGGGGGCGGGGGCGGGCGAGGGGTACGGTGCCGTCGCGGTGGGCGGCGGACCGAGGGTCGCGGGCAGGCGCGGCGCCTGCGCGAGCGTCGGCGCGGCCGCGTGGAGGTCGTGGGCGGTCGTCGCCACCGGCACGGCCGCCGCGAGCGGCGCGCTCGCGTCGGCGACGGCCACGACCTCGAGCGCGGTCGTCACCGTGAGCGTGCGCGCCCTCGAGGCCGCGGGCACCGCTCGCTCGAGGTCGCGCCGCATCTCTGCCGCGGACGGGTAGCGCGCCGCGTAGCTCTTCTCGATGGCGCGCGCCAGGATGGGGCCGAGCGGCGAGCGCGCCACGACCTCGGTCAGGCGGTGCGGATCCGGCGCGGCGTGCTGCAGCAGCTGATCGAGCGCCGAGGCGCCGGTGACCACCCGCACGCCGCCGAGCACCTCGGCGAGCACGAGCCCGAGCGCGTAGAGGTCGCTCGCCGGCCCGACCTCGCGTCCGAAGGCCTGCTCGGGCGACATGTACGCCGGTGTCCCGAGGGTCTGGCCCGTGGCCGTGAGGCGCGCGTGCTGGCTCGCCTCGGCGCCGATCGCCTTGGCGATCCCGAAGTCGAGGATGCGTACGCGGCCGGCCGTGCCCGGGCGCGGCACGAACACGTTGGCGGGCTTCACGTCGCGGTGCACGATCCCGTGCGCGTGCGCCGCCTCGAGCGCCCGCAAGAGCTCGACCGCGATGGCCGTCGTCGCCTCGAGCGACAGGGGAGCGCGCGTCTTCAGCACCGCGCGCAGCGACACGCCGTCGAGCAGCTCGCAGACGAGGAAGGGCTCGCCGTCCGGCGTGTGGCCGGAGCCGAGGGCGCGCACGATGTTGGGGTGATCGAGCCGCCGCAGGAACTCCGCCTCGCGCGCGAAACGCTCGAGATCGATGGCGCTGTCGAGCCGCCGGGCGTGCAGGTGCTTCAACGCCATCGGCATGCCGGTCGTCTCGTCGACGGCGCGGTACACGGTCCCGTAGCCGCCGCGCCCGAGCGGCGCGCCGATGCGGTAGCGGCCGGCGAGCAGCGTGCCCGGGGGTAGATCCTGAGACATCGTCGGGAGCCTTCTCTACCGTTCGGGCCCGGTCACGGTGCCGTCGCCCGGAGCGCGGCGCCGCTCGCGCCGAACGACGCGAGCACGCCGTCCGGATCGTCCGGATCGGGCGCGAGCGCGACGACGCCTCGGTGGCCGAGCGCGCCCGCGAGCTCGTGGAGCTTGCCGGTGGCCGGATCGTGGAGCCAGAGCCCGGCGCCGCCGACCCACAGCCGTCCGCGTCCATCGCGCGTGAGCGCCGACAGCGACACCTCGCCGACGTCGGCCGGCCCGGCCTCCGCGCGTCCTCCGGCGGCGGGCAGCGCGCGGAGCCCGCGGTCGGTCGCGAGCACGAGGCCGCCGCCCGGTGCGGCGACGGCGTCCGCGACGGCGAGCGGACCGCCACCGTCCGCGACGGCGGCGAACGCCAGCCCCTGCCCGGGCGTGAGCGCGAGGAGCTTCTGCTGGCGCGGCGCGAGCAAGAGCACGTGCCCCGCGCCGTCCGCGCCCACCGGCCGCAGGCCCCACAGGTACTTGTCGGGCACGGTCCCCGCCGCGACCCAGGCGCCGCCCTCGAGGCGCCCGAGCGCAAGCTCGTCCGCGCGCCACAGCACGCCGTCCGGCGTGACGAACGCCTCGGCGGGGCTCAGCGTGCCGCGCGGCTCGCTCACGAGCACCTCGGGCGCCGCGACGCCCTCGCGCCAGCGCAGCACCTGCCGCAGGCCCGGCGTCGAGTTGGTGGCGACGACGCAGAGGCGGCTGCCGTCCGGCGCGAGGAAGCACGCGCGCGCATACCACGCCTCGCCGGCTGGCGCGGCCGGCGGGTACACCGGGACCTGCGACCAGCGCCCGTCGCGCAGCCGCCACGGCGCCCCGTCGGGGTCGTCCGACCAGAGCGCCGTCCCGCGCCCGAGCGCGATCGAGCCGAGCCACGCCGCCTCGAGCTGCCCCGCGAGGCGGCTCGACGCGAGGTCGCCGTCGGGCGCGATGCGCACGAGGCCGTCGCGGCCGGTCGCGACGAGGAGCGAGCCGTCGTCGAGGCGTGCCGCGCTCCGCACCGCCGGGTACGAGCCCATGGCGTCCGGCCGGCCGGGTCGATGGCGGAACGAGAGGCCGGCCACTCGGTCGAAGCGCGTGAAGGCCGCATCCGCGCGCCACACGGCGTCGTAGCCGAGCGCGAGGAAGGTGCCGCCCGGCTCGCCGAGCACCTCGGTGATCGGGCCGACCGGTCGGTCGGCGCCGGCGGCGGCGCCCGACCGATCGAAGGACGCGACGAGCTCGACCGCGGTCTCGCCGCAGCGCGCCACGTAGCCCTGCGCGAGCCCGAGGTGGAGCATCCCGCCGTGGGCCATGACGTCCGCGCCGCGCTGGAAGAAGCCGTAGACCCCGTCCACCTGGCCGCGCAGCTGCACGAGCTCGCCCGAACCGAGATCGAGCCGCGCGAGCTTGCCACCCCACTCGCCCGCATCCACGCCGAGCCACAGGCGCCGCCGCGCATCGAGCAGGAACGCGCTCGGCGCGAGCTGCTCGAGCGCGTGACGCCGGCCGGTTGCGACGTCCACGACCTCGAGCCGCACGCTCGGGCGCCCGGCGACGACGCCGGCGACGCGCACGACCGCGACCGCGCCGGCTCGGTCCACGCCGAGCCACTCGGCGGTGCCCCCGAGCGCGGCGACGGGGCGCGTGGCGAGCGTCTTGTCGTCGACGGCGACGAGCGCGCCGTCCTCGAGCGCCGCGAAGAGCGCTCCGTCCGGGCCGAGCGCGAGCGCGCGCGCCGCCGGCCCGGCGGCTCGCTCGGCCTCGAGCGCGAGGCTGCCGGGCGCGAAGCGCAAGAGCTCGCCCGACCGGCTCACGGCCACGATCGCGCCGTCGCGGAGCACGCGCGCCCCGCCTAGCGCGTTGCGATCGTAGTGGTAGCGCCACGCGAGCTTCGTGCCCGAGGCGACGAGCGCGCTGCCCTCGACCGCGCCGGCGCCGGCCGACGGGGTCGGGGGCTCGACGACCGTGGTCGCGCTCGGGCTGGTGCCGGCGTCGCTCGAGGCCGGGGGCGAGCTCACGCTCGCCTTCGAGCCGCAGGCGGCGACCGAGAGCGCCGCCACGAGGCCGAGGGCTCGGGCGCGTCGCAGGGACCGCTCGCTCCGGGGCGTCGTGATCATCGCGGACGATCCTAGAACGGCAAACCGCTCGAGTCCTGCTGCAATGCCCTCGGGCCCGGCTCGGGGACACGGGACGGGCGCTCAGCGTGCGCCCGGGGCCCGATTGCCAGGGCTCGATTCATGCACAGCTTTCCAGCATGGAGGCACCCCGGGCGCCCCGTCGTCCTGGCCGGGTCGGCCGGAGGGGGCAGGGTGCGGCTCTGGCGATCGGCCTCGGGCTCCTCGGCGGAGCGCTGCCTGCGCGGGCCGAGGATCTGTTCGGCCCACCCGACCCGCGGGTCGTGGAGGCGCTGCGCAAGAACGGCATCACCGGCACGGAAGACCTCCTGTGGAGCTTGCCCCTGACGCCTCAGGTCTTTCCCGTACGGGACAGCCCCGACTGGATCGTGCTGCCGGGCTTCTCGATCTCGCTCGAGCGCGCCGGCGAGGAGCTGTTCGGCGGGCCGCTCGCCCCCCACCGGCTGCGCGCCATCCTCGCCATGACGGGCTTTCTCGGCGTCGAGATCGCCAACTACTGGATCGGCCGCGATCTCAACGCACCCGACTGGGAGCTGTCGTGGACCTGGCCGAGCTGGGAGAAGAAGGTCGTCTCCGGCGAGGGGCTCTCGCTCGACACCAATCGCTTCGAGACGAACACCGTGATGCACCCCTTCGCCGGGACGGTCTACTACCTCGCGGCCCGGGGCAACGACCTCGGCCTCGCGGAGTCCTTCGCGCTGTCGCTCCTCGCCTCGACGGCGTGGGAGTACGTCGCGGAGTTCCGCGAGAAGGTCAGCATCAACGACCTCATCATGACGCCTGCGGCGGGCCTCGCCGTCGGCGAGCCGCTCGACCGCCTGTCGCGCTTCTTCTCCGCGGGCAGCGGCGTCATTCCGGAGATGCTCGGCGTGCTCACCTCGCCCTTCCGCGCGCTCTCCGACGTCGTCACGGAGCGCACGGCCGAGCGGGCCGAGCGGCTCGACGAGCTCGGGCTGCCCACCGACACCTGGCACCACTTCGATCTCTTCGTCGGTGCGGCTGCGATCCCCAAGAACGGCGAGCTCCGGTCGCCCGAGACGCAGATCGGCGTGAGCTTCGACCTCTACGACGTGCCCGAGTTCGAGCGCCCCATCGCCGTCGAGCGCCCCGTCTGGCCCGGTGACGCGACGCGCCTCTCGTTGCAGGCGAGCCTCGAGCAGGGCGATCTCGCGCGCTTCGACTTCCATGCGCAGACGAGCCTCGGCGGCTACCTGTGGCAGGACCTCGAGGCCGGGCAGGACGGTCTGTCCGGCTACAACTTCTCCGTCGGTGCGGCCACCGGGTTCGGCTACTCGATGCACGACTGGGACGGCTGGGTGGACAAGCTCGGCGCGGCGAATCTGCTCGGCGTCACCGCCGATCTCGGTCTCTACGAGAGCGGTCTGCGCTTGCGCGTCGGCGCCAGCGCCTTCGCGGACTTCTCGGCCGTGAGCTCCGCGGCCATCGCACAGTACATTCGCGAACGAGGCAGCCAGGGCATCCGGAGCATCCTCGCCGATCGGCAGTATTACTTCGCGCTCGGGGGCACCTTCGGCCCGGGCGCGTCCCTCGGCTACCGCGGTGTCGAGCTCGGCGCCGACGTGCAGGCGCAGGTCTTCGAGTCGATCGAGGGGCTCGACCGCTATCAATCGCAGGTCACCCGCGAGGTCGATCTCCACGACTACCGGCTGGCTCACCGGGCGTGGCTCGCCTACACGCTGCCCGGCAACCGGCTCAAGGTCACCTGGCTCACGCTCGAGCAGCGCCATCGCTCGGGCAGCGTCGACACGGTGCGGAGCGCGCGCTCCGAGACGCGCCTGCTCGGCGGGCTCAGTCTGCTGTTCTGATCTAGGAAGAAACTGACCACTGCGGCGGCTACGCGGCAGGGTTGCGGTCACGCAGTTCTGGAACGTCGAAGCCTAGCTCGTCGAGCTTGCGGAGGAGGCGTTTGGCCGTCTTCACGCGGTCCGTTCTGCTGAAGTGGTCGG
>JACRDA010000263.1 GCA_016212965.1 Myxococcales bacterium | reverse complement strand
TCAGCGTGACGTCCTTGTCGGCGACCCGCTGCACCAGCGCATCGAGCCGTCGCATGGCGCTCGAGACCATCACGGGGCCGAAAAGGACGTCAGGCTGGGCGGATCTGCGCATCGATGCCCGCCAGCGTACGACAAATTGTCGCTTCGTGCGCACTGCCGCCCCGAAACGGTCGGCGCGCGAGCACGGCGCGCAGAAAAGGCCGTGCCGCACGCGCGGTACGCGTCTTGCTCTCGGGGGGCCATGGCGGCCGTGGTGGCGGACGTGACGGTGGTGGCGGCGGCGCGCGCCACGTCGGAGCGCCTGTGCCACTACCTCGAGGAGGCCGGCCTGCGCTGCCTCACGGCCGCGCGGCCCGCGGACGCGACCGGGGCGGCGCACCGGGCGCGGGCCTACGTGCTCATGGCGGACGACTTCGAGGCCGGCGAGGTGGCCGCCGCCCTGCACATCTGGGGCGGACGGCGGCCGCCGCCGCGGGTCGTCGTCGTGCCGGGAACCGGGCCGGCGCTGGCGCCCGAGGGCGGCGCGGAGGTGGTCTTCCTGCCGCGACCGGCCTTCAGCTGGACCATTCTCGACGCCATCGTGGGGCGAGCGACAGGGGGAAGCGCATGCTGATCGGCGCACTCGAGGTGGCAGAGCTGCTCGGCGTGCCCGAGGCGACGGTGTTCGCCTGGACGCGGCGCGCGGAGATCCCGTTCACCCGCGTCCACGAGCAGTACCGCTTCAACCGCGCCGAGATCCTCGCGTGGGCCACGGCGCGCGGGATGGCGATCTCGCCCCGGCTCTTCGCGGCCGACGCCGCCGCACCCGCGGCCGGCACCAGCCTCGCCGAGGCCCTGCGCGAGGGTGGCGTGCACGCGGAGGTGCCCGGCGCCGACCGCGCCACGGTGATGCGCGCGCTCGCGGCGCTCCTGCCCCTGCCGCCGGGCACCGACCGCGAGCTCGTGTGCGAGTTCCTGCTCGCGAGCGAGGCGCTCGGCGCGACCGGTATCGGCGACGGCATCGCGCTGCCGCACGTCGCGAGCCCGATCGTGCTGCGGGTGCCGCGGCCGTTCGTGACCCTGTGCTACCTCGCCACGCCGGTCGACTTCGGGGCGCACGACGGCCGGCCGGTGACGACGCTGTTCTCGATCGTGGCCCCGCACAACCGGATCCACCTCGAGCTCCTGGCGCGCGTCGCGGCCGCGCTCCACGACCCGGCCTTCCGCGCGGCGCTCGCGCGGCGCGCGCCCGCTGCCGAGATCATCGCCGCGGCGCGCGCGCTCGACGCCGCCGCACTGCCCGGTCGACCCACGCCACCCGTCGAGCCTGCGCCCTGAGCGAGCTCCCGTGCCCGTCGAAGCCCCACCGCCACCCACGCAGAAGCTGGAGCCCCTCGCATGCGCTGGCTGATCCCCTGTGCCATCGCGCTCACCGCGCTGAGCGGTGTAGCCGGCCTCGTGCCTGCTCGGCGCGCCCGGCAGGGCGAGCTCCTCGCCGTCGGGCTCCTGGTGCTGGGCGCCGCGCTCGGCCTCGCGGGGAGCGTGGTCGGCTTCGTCGCGCCGGACGCGCTGCGCATCGATTTACCCTGGTCCCTGCCGGGCGCCCGGCTGCTCGTGCGCGGCGACGCGCTGTCGTCGATGTTCCTCGCGCCGCTCTTTTTCGTCGCGGCCGCCGGCGCCGTGTACGGGCTGTCCTACTGGCCCGTCCGGGAGCACCCGCGCGATGCCCGTGGCGTGCGGCTCTACTACGGCATCACGGTGGCCGGGCTCGCGACGCTGCTCTGCGCCGCGAACGCCGTCCTGTTCCTCGTCGGCTGGGAGCTCATGGCGCTCGGGGCGTTCATGCTGGTCGGCACCGAGCACGAGCGCGCCGAGGTCCGCGGCGCGAGCCTCGTGTACCTCGTCTCGACCCGCGCCGGGACCCTGTGTCTGTTCGGGTTCTTCGCGCTGCTCTACGCCGTGACCGGGAGCCTCGACTTCGACCTCGGCGCCGTGCCCGGGCGCGCCTCGGCGACCGAGCTCCACGGCCTGTTCATCCTCGCCCTCGGCGGCTTCGGTCTCAAGGCCGGGCTCATGCCGCTGCATGTGTGGCTCCCCGGCGCCCACGCCAACGCCCCGAGCCACGTCTCGGCCCTGATGAGCGGCGTGCTCATCAAGATGGGCGTCTCCGGGCTGGTGCGCGCGACGGCGTTCTTCCCGTCGCCGCCCTTGTGGTGGGGTGCGGCTCTGGTCGGCTGCGGCATCGTGTCCGGGATCCTCGGCGTGGCCTACGCGCTCGGACAGCACGACCTGAAGCGCCTGCTCGCGTACCACAGCGTCGAGAACATCGGCATCATCGCCCTCGGCCTCGGGCTCGCGCTCGTCGGCCGCTCGCTCGGCGCACCCGCGCTCGTCGGCCTGGGGCTCGCCGGCGCCCTGCTCCACGTGTGGAATCACGGGCTCTTCAAGGCGCTCTTGTTCCTTTCGGCCGGTGCGGTGGTGCACGCCACGGGCACACGCGAGATCGACGCGCTCGGCGGCCTCGGCAAGCGGATGCCGAAGACCGCGCTCGCGTTCCTCGTCGGCTCGGTCGCGATCTGCGGGCTGCCGCCCCTCAACGGCTTCGTCAGCGAGCTGCTCGTGTACCTCGGTCTCTTCGAGGCCGCGGCGTCGCCGGACGCCCCGGCCTGGCTCACCGGTGCGCTCGGCGCGCCGGCGCTCGCGCTCATCGGCGCGCTCGCCGTCGCCTGCTTCGTCAAGGTCTACGGCGTCGTGTTCCTCGGCGAGCCGCGCAGCGCGAAGGTGGACGAGGCCCACGAGGTGGACAAGCTCATGACCGGGCCGATGGCGGCGCTCGGCGCGGCGTGCGCGCTCATCGGGCTCGCGCCGGCGCTCGTGATGCCGGTGCTCGCGCGGGCCGCGCACACCTGGGCGCCCGAGCTGGCCGAAGAAGTGGGGCCCGTCGCGTCGCTCGCCTGGCTGTCGCTCGCCAACGGCCTCTTGCTCGGGCTCGGGCTCGTCGCCGCGGCGTGGCTCGCCTGGCGCGCGCGCGCGGCCGCGACCGTGCGGGACGTGCCGACCTGGGACTGCGGCTACGCCGCCCCGACCCCGCGCATGCAGTACACGGCCTCGTCCTTCGCGGCGACGCTCGTCGGCTTCTTCGCCTTCGCACTCCGCCCGGCGCGCTTCCGGCCCGAGCTCGTCGGCCCGTTTCCGCAACGCGGGACGCTGTTCACGAGCCTGCCCGACGTGGTGCTCGGCCGGCTGATCCTGCCGGCGTTCGCGCTCATCGGCCCGCTGCTCGCGCGGCTGCGCAAGCTCACGCAGGGCAGCGTGCACGCCTACCTCCTCTACATGCTCGTCGCCGTCGTGGCGGCGCTGCTCGGGTGGCGCTGATGCACTACGTCGTCCACGTGCTACTCGTGCTCGCGCTGCCGCCGCTCCTGCTCGGCATCGTGAACCGGGTGAAGGCGCTGTTCGCGGGCCGCCGCGGCCCGCCCGTGCTGCAGCTCTACTTCGACCTCGCGAAGCTCGCGCAGAAGAGCACGGTGCAGAGTCGCACGACGAGCTTCGTGTTCCGCGCCGGACCCGTCGTCGCACTCGCGACGACGGCGTGCGCCGCGATGCTCGTACCCTTCGGCGCCCACAAGGCGCCGCTGTCCTTCGGCGGCGACCTCTTGTTCTTCGCGTACCTGTTCGCCCTCGGCCGCTTCTTCACGGTGGCGGCGGCGCTCGACACCGGCTCGGCCTTCGAGGGCATGGGCGGCGCGCGCGAGGTCACCTTCGGAGCGCTCGCCGAGCCGGCGCTGTTCTTCGGCCTGCTCGTGCTCACGCGCCTCGGGGGCGCGGTCCGCTTCGCCGTCGTGCTCGGCCCCGGGCTCGCCGACCACTGGGTGGAGGCAGCGCCGTCGCTCGTGCTCGTCGCGGTGAGCCTGTTCGTCGTGCTCCTGTCCGAGACTTGCCGCGTGCCCTTCGACGACCCCAACACCCACCTCGAGCTCACCATGATCCACGAGGTCATGGTGCTCGATCACGGCGGGCCGGCGCTCGGCATGATCCTCTACGGCGCCGCCATGAAGCTCTTCGTGCTCGCGGCGGTGGTGGTCGGCGTCGCGCTGCCGGCGAGCTCGGGCAACCCGTGGCTCGACTGGCTCCTGTTCCTCGGCGGCATGCTCGGGTGCACGGTGCTCGTCGGCGTCGTCGAGTCGATCATGGCCCGCCTGAAGCTCGTGGCCGTCCCCAAGCTGCTCGTCACCGCCTGCCTGTTGTCGGCGGTCGGGCTCGTGCTGCTCGTCCGCTAGAGGAGCCCATGTCCGCGCTCGCCTCGCCCCTGCTCGTCGTCGTCCTGCTCATCAACCTGTTCCTGCTCGGCACGAGCCGGGTGCGAGCGGCCATCACGGGGGCGGCCGCCCAGGGCGTTCTGCTCGGTGTGCTCGCGCTCGTCATCGACGACGCGCTCTCCGGCAGCCACATCGCCGTCGCGGCCGGCGCCATCGTGCTGAAGGGGATAGCCTTTCCGGCCCTGCTCGCGCGCGCCATCCGCGACCTCGCGGTGCGCCGCGAGATCGAGCCGCTCATCGGGCTCGTGCCGAGCCTGCTCATCGGCGCCATCGGGACGGCGGCGTCGCTCCTGTTCGCGAGCTCGCTGCCACTCGCCCCGGCGCACGAGGGCTCGCTCGTCGTCCCGGGCGCGCTCGCGACGGTGTTCACGGGCTTCATGCTGCTCACCACGCGTCGCAAGGCCATCACGCAGGTCGTGGGCTACCTCGTGCTCGAGAACGGCCTGTTCATCATGGGGCTCGGGCTGCTCGAGGCGATGCCCTTCCTCGTGGAGGTGGGCATCCTGCTCGACCTGTTCGTCGGCATCTTCGTGATGGGCATCATCATCAACCACATGCGGCGCGAGTTCGGGTCGATCGACACCGAGCGGCTCACGAGCCTGAGGGAGTGATGGTGCTCGCCGCGCTCATCCTCGTCCCGCTCGGGCTCGCGCTCGTCGCGCTCCTGTGGCCGGCGGCACGGCAACGCCCGTGGCTCCTGCCGCTCGGCGGCGTCGCGCACCTCGTGCTCAGCATCGCGGCGGTCGCGGGTCGGCCCGCCCAGCTGACGCCCTGGCTGGGCCTGGACCCGATCGCGCGCCTGCTGCTCGTCGCGGTGAGCGTGCTCTTCCTTTCGACTTCGCTCTACGCGCCCGGCTACCTGGCGCTCAAGCCGGGCCGCGACCAGCGCGTGTTCACGGCCTGTCTGCTCGCCCTGCTCGGCATGATCTCGGCGATCCTCGCGGCGCAGCACCTCGGCCTCATGTGGGTGGCGCTCGAGGCGTGCACGCTCACGACGGCGCCGCTCTTGTACTTTCACCGCAACGCGCGCTCGCTCGAGGCCCTCTGGAAGTACCTGCTCGTCGGCTCGGTGGGCATCGCCATCGCGTTCCTCGGCACGCTGTTTCTCGCGTACTCCGCCCTGCACGCGGGCCTGACACCCTCGCTCGTGCTCTCCGATCTCGTGGGCGACGCCCCCCGGTTGTCGCGCCCGTGGCTGCACTCGGGCTTCGTGCTCCTGTTCATCGGCTACGGCACGAAGATGGGCCTCGCGCCGATGCACACCTGGAAGCCGGACGCCTACGGCGAGGCCTCGGGGCTCGTGGGCACCCTGCTCGCCGGCGGCGTGTCGAGCGCGGCCTTCCTCGCCATCCTGCGCTTCCACAAGATCCTGGTCGCCGCGGGCGACGGCGCTTTCGGGCGCCAGATCATGCTCGTCGCGGGCCTGTTGTCGATCGCCGTGGCAGCGGCCTTCATGGCGCGGCTGCGCGACTTCAAGCGCCTGCTCGCCTACTCGAGCGTCGAGCACATGGGCATCCTCGTGCTCGGCGTCGGCATCGGCGGCAGCGCCACGCTCGGCGCGATGCTGCACCTCGTGAACAACGCCCTCGTCAAGGGCGTGCTCTTCCTCGCCGCCGGCAACATCCACCGCGTGTACGGCAGCAAGCGCGCCGCAGCACCCGAGGGGCTCACACCCATGCCGCACGAGGGCGAGCGCGGGGGGGCAGCCGACGGCGCGGACCCGGCCGACCGACCGCCCCCGAGCGCGACCTCGCCCGCGCTCGCGAGCTCGGCCCCGGTGAGCGGCCTGTTGCGGCGCCTGCCGTGGAGCGGTGCCCTCTTCTTGCTCGGGGTCCTGGCGGTCACGGGCTCGCCGCCCTTCGGCACCTTCGTGAGCGAGCTCACCATCGTGCGCGGCGCTTTCGCGACCGGGCACGGCGCCGCCGGGATCGCCTTCCTGGCGCTCCTGTTCGCCGTCTTCGTGGGCATGGGCTCGACGGTGCTCGCGATGGTGCAGGGCCCCGCACCGAGCACCTTGCCCGCGGAGCGCCGCGACACGGTACTCACGATCGCACCCGTCGTGGCGCTGCTCGCGTGCGTGCTCGGGCTGGGGCTGTACCTGCCCGCGGGCCTCCAGACCGCCTTCGCCGAAGCCGCTGCCTGGCTCGAGGGACCATGAGCGAGCCCTTCGTCTCCGCCAACGGCGAGGCCTTCGACTGGGGCGCCGTCCCGCAGTTGCCCTTCGAGCGCTTCGCCGACGGCCTGCGCGGCGCGCTCGGCGCCGGGCAACGGGCCGCCGCGTTCTTCGGCGTCGCCACCGGCGCCGGCACGGAGCTCGTCGCCGTGCTCGCCAGCGAGCGCGACGGGCTGCTGCGCTGGAGCCGGACGCTCGTGTCGGGCTCGAGCTACCCCGCCTTGACCCCGCACGCGCCCGAGCTCCACCTGTTCGAGCGCGAGATCGCGGAGCAGCACGGGCTGCGGCCCGAGGGCCACCCGTGGTCGAAGCCGGTGCGCTTCGTGGCCGCCACGCCGAGCCATCGATCCCCAGAGGAGCTGGCGTCGCGCGGTGCGCCGCCGCAGGTCGGCGTGACCGACTTCTTCCGCGTCGAAGGACACGAGGTGCACGAGGTGGCGGTCGGCCCCGTGCACGCCGGCGTGATCGAGCCGGGGCACTTTCGCTTCCAGTGCCACGGCGAGGAGGTGATGCACCTCGAGATCTCGCTCGGGTACCAGCACCGCGGCGTCGAGCGTGCGCTCGCGGCCGGACCGGACAAGCGCGGCCCCCACTACGCCGAGACGCTGGCCGGGGACACGACCGTGGGCCACGCCACGGCCTACTGCCAGGTGCTCGAGGCGCTCGGGGGCGTGCGCGTGCCGGCCCGCGCGCAGGCCCTGCGCGGCGTCGCGCTCGAGCTCGAGCGCCTGGCGAACCACGTGGGCGACCTGGGTGCCCTGGCCGGCGACGTCGCGTACCTGCCCACGGCCTCCTACTGCGGTCGGCTGCGCGGCGAGTTCCTGAACCTCACGGCCGAGCTCTGCGGCAGTCGCTTCGGACGCGGGCTCGTGCGGCCCGGGGGCGTGCGCTTCGAGGTGCCCGCGCCGCTCGGGCGCAGCATGCTTTCGCGCCTCGACACGGCGCTCGGCGAGGTGAACGACGCGGTCGGCCTGCTCATGGAGGCGCCGAGCGTCCAGGCGCGCTTCGAGGAGACGGGGCGCGTGTCGGCGGCCACCGCGCGCTCGATCGGCCTGGTCGGGCCCGCGGCCCGGGCCTCCGGTCTGCCGCGCGACGCACGCCACGACTTCCCCCACGGCGTGTACCGCTTCCACCAGCTCCCGGTCACGGTGTGGCACACGGGCGACGTGTTCGCGCGCGCCCACGTGCGGCGCAAGGAGGTGGAGCGGTCCGGCACCTTCGTGCGGCGGCAGCTCGAGGGCCTGCCCGGCGGTGCGCTCGAGGGCGCGCCGGCCGCGCCGCGGCCCGGCCAGGCCTGCGCGGTCCTCGTCGAGGGCTGGCGCGGCGAGCTGTGCCACGTGGCGCTCAGCGACGAGCGCGGGCGCTTCGCGACCTACAAGGTCGTCGACCCCTCGTTCCACAACTGGCTCGGACTCGCGCTCGCGCTGCGCGGCCAGCCCATCTCGGACTTCCCGCTGTGCAACAAGAGCTTCAACCTCTCCTACTGTGGCTTCGACCTTTGACTCGGCTGTCGCCCTGGCGACGTGAGGCTACGGGCTACAGGCTTCAGGCTTCTGGCTACGGTCCGCGCATGAGCAGGGATCACCTCGAACCGAAGGTCTTCGCGATCGCCGACGATCGGGTCTGCTGGATTTCCCGGAAGATTCACAAGAAGAACAGAAGAGAAGAAGGCGGCGCTGTGGACCGCGCCGCGGGGACCGAGCAAGGCTCGGAGCTGTTGCCTGCAGCCCGGAGCCTGGAGCCTTCGGAAGTGAGGACCCGATGCTGAAGCTCCTGACCACGCGCTTGCGGCAGGGCCACAGGACGACGCGCTACCCGGCCGAGCCGCCGGCGCTGCCCCCGCGCTTCCGCGGCCGCCCGGTGATCGATCCGACCCGCTGCGAAGGGGGCTGCCGGAGCTGCGCGGAGGCGTGCCCGACCGACGCCATCTCCTTCGACGGCACGGCGCCCCGCGTGGACCTCGGCCGGTGCCTGTTCTGCACCGACTGCGAGCGCGCCTGCCCGGGCGGCGCCGTCGTCTTCGCGCGCGACCATCGGCTCGCCGCCCGCACCCGGGCCGACCTCGTGGTGCCGGGGTCCGATCCCCTGGCCCCGAGCTGCGCCGCCCTCGACGAGAAGCTGCGCGCGCTCTTCGGCCGCTCGCTGAAGCTCCGGCAGGTGAGCGCCGGCGGGTGCAACGGCTGCGAGGCGGACGTGAACGTGCTCGGCACCATCGCCTTCGACCTCGGTCGCTTCGGCATCCAGATGGTCGCCTCGCCGCGCCACGCCGACGGATTGCTCGTCACCGGCCCCGTCAGCGACCACATGAAGCTCGCCCTCGAGAAGACCTGGGCTGCCGTACCGGCACCGAAGCTCGTCATCGCGGTCGGCGCGTGCGCCATCTCGGGCGGCCCCTACGCCGGGCACGCCGAGACGCACGACGGTTGCGACACCACCGTACCGGTCGACCTCTACATCCCGGGCTGTCCGCCCCATCCGTTCACGATCCTCGACGGGCTCCTGCGCCTGCTCGGCCGCATCGAGAGCGGCGCGCGCCGCTGAGCGCCCGCGTCACCCGTCCCGGTCGAGCATGGCGCGCACGGTGCGCAGCAGCACGTGTGGCGCGTAGGGCTTCGGCAGCAGGTCGACGCCCGCGAGGCGCGGGTCGTCCGTCCGCCAGGCGTCGCTGTAGCCGCTCGTGAGGATGGCGCGGACGGCGGGTTGGAGCGCCCGGATGCGCTCGAGGGCGTCGAGCCCCCCGAGCCGCGGCATCACCATGTCGAGCAAGAGGAGCTGCACCTCCTCCGCGGCCTCGGCGAAGGCGCGCACGGCTTGCTCGCCGTCGGTGGCGACGAGCACGCGGTACCCCGCGCCGCCGAGGATGTGCTCCACCACGCGGCGCACGCCCTCGTCGTCCTCGGCGACGAGGATGGTCTCGTGGCCCCCCGGGGCGACCCCCTCGACCTCGCGGCGCGGCGCGCTCGGCGGCCCCTCGGCAGTGGGCAGGCACACTTCGAAGGTGGATCCGCGGCCGAGCTCGCTCTCGACGTGCAGGATGCCGCCGTGCTGCTGCACGATGCCGTACGCGACCGGGAGCCCGAGGCCGGTCCCCCGGCCGGGCGGCTTGGTGGTGAAGAAGGGCTCGAAGATGCGCGCCTGCATCTCCGGGGTCATGCCCGTGCCGGTGTCGCTCACCGCGAGCAGCACGTACCGGCCCGGGCTCGCCCACGGGTGGCCGTCGAGGTTGCGCCCCTCGACGACCACGTTCTCGATCCGGATCGTGAGCCGACCCCCGGAGGGCATCGCGTCGCGGGCGTTGATGCACAGGTTCATGAGCACCTGCTCGATCTGACCGCGATCGCCGGCAACCGGCGCGACGGGCTCGCCCGCCACGAGCTCGATCTCGACCGAGGCCGGGACGACGCGCCGCAGGAGCCGCAAGAGCTCGCTCGCGACCTCGGCCACGTCGACGACGCCGCGCGCCAGCGGCTGCCGCTGGCTCAGCACGAGGAGCTGGCGCGTGAGCGCGGCCGCGCGCTCGCTCGCCGAGCGGATCCCGGCGAGCAGCTCGTCCCGGCGCGGCTTGTCCGGTGCCGCCGCCGCGAGGTCCACGCTCGCCAGGATGACCAGCATGAGGTTGTTGAAGTCGTGCGCGACACCGCCCGCGAGCTGCCCCACGGCGTCCATCTTCACCGCCTGGCGGAGCTGCTCCTCGAGCTGCTTCTGGGCGGTGAGGTCGAGCACCGCGCCGCGCAGAGCCGTCGGGCGGCCCTCGCCGTCGCGCGTGACGTCGCCCCGGATGAGGATCGAGCGAAGCTTGCCGTCGGAGCCGACCGCGCGCAGCTCGAGATCCTCGTAAACGCCCGTCTCGAGCGACCGGCCGATCGCGGCACCCACGCGGGCGCGGTCGTCGGGGTGCACCACCGCGACGAACTCGTCGCGCGTGCGGGCCGGGACGCGCTGCCGAACGCGCGCGTGGTGGCCTCGTCCCACAGCACGTCGTCCGTCACCACGTCCCAGTGCCACAGGCCCACCTGGCTCGCCGCCAGCGCGAGGCGCAGCTTTTCCGCGCTGTCGCGCAGGGCGCGCTCGGCGTCGCGCCGCGCCGTGACGTTCGTGGCGATGCCGAGCAGCGCCCGGCCGCCGTCGGGAGCCCGGATCGGAGCGAGGCGTGTCTCCCAGTGCATACCGCCGGTGGACTCGACGTCCACGCGTTGCGGCTCGCCCGTCTCGAGGGCCTTGTGGAGCGCCGCCTGCCAGCGCGCGCGGTCCCTCGGCGGTACGAAGTCGCTGGTGTCGATCCCGAGGGCGTGCTCGGGACTCACGCCGCTCGGCGTGCGGCTCAGGAACAGGAGGCGACCCTCGGGGCTCAGGATCGAGATGACGTCGGGCGAGTGCGCCAGGATGGTCCGCAACCACGCATCGTGGTCGGCCGGCTCACCCGGCGCGCCGGCGCGCAGCCGCTCCACCTCGCGGCGCAGGCGCTCGATTTCGACGCGCAGCTCGTCGCTTTCCCCCGACATGCCTCGAGCGAGGCTAGGCGTTTCGGCAGCGCTGTGCAATGGGCCGACCCGGTTCCCGAGGCCGCGCACGGCACGCGTACCCGCGCCGGCACGAGCCTGCTACGCAGTCGGCGGAGGCCCCATGCGCAGACTGCTGCTCTCGACCGCCGTGCTCGCCGTGCTCGCTGCCTGTCGCACCGCGACGCCTGCGGCCTCGGGCGGCACCGCCCCGGGCACCGCGCAGCCACTGCGCGCGAGCGCCGTTGCGACCACGACCCCGGCCCCGACCGGCGGCGCGCCGAGTGCGTCCGCGCCGAGCACCGCGGACCCGAGCGCCGCAGCTGCATCGGTGCAGCCGGCAGCCGCGCCCGCAGGCTCGTCCGTGTCGGCGCCGCCGGCGCCACCCGCCGCTGCACCACCCGCGGCGACGGCCGTGGCCGCCGGTCTGCTCGTCCCGGAGAGGGCGACCCTGCGCGCCCCGGAGAAGTTCCAGGTGCGCTTCGTGACGACGAAGGGCGAGTTCGTGCTCGAGGCCGTGCGGGCGTGGGCCCCGCACGGGGTCGACCGCTTCTACAACCTCGTCAAGCTCGGTTTCTACAACGACGTCGCGCTCTTCCGGGTCGTCAAGAAGCCCGAGGCCACGAGCGACTTCGTGGTGCAGTTCGGCGTCCACGGCGTGCCCGCCGTCGCCGAGAAGTGGGAGCAAGCGACGATCCCGGACGATCCCCTCGCGCAGTCGAACCTCGCGGGCTTCGCGTCGTTCGCCGCGACGGGGCAGCCGAACTCGCGCGCGACCCAGATCTTCGTCAACTACGGCCCGAACCAGGGCCTCGACCGCGCGCACTTCGCTCCCTTCGCCCGCCTCGTCTCGGGCATGCCGGTGCTGCGCAGTCTCTACGGCGGCTACGGCGAGGAGCCGACCCGGGGTCAGCTCGAGGCGCGCCGGCAAGGCAACGCCTTCTGGCGCGCGCACTTCCCGCTGCTCGACTTCGTGACGAGCGCCGTGCTCGTCGGCACCGCCGGGGCAGACACGGCCAAGGGCCCCTGAGCCCACGCGGCGCGCGCTACGCCGCCGGCACGACCTCGAGCGCGAGCACGTCGATCGCGCCGTCCGGCCGGAACCGCTCGACGAGGACGAAGCGCCCGCCGAGCGGCCCGGCGTCGAGCACCGAGAGCGGTCCCGTGAGCGTCGCAACCGGCGCGAGATCCGTGCGGCGCAGCACACGCACGACCGAGTCGGGTCCGCCGGTCTCGGTGACGAGGTGGCTCGGCCGCACCTCCCGGACGCTGCCCTGCGCTTCGAAGGCGAGCCTCCGCACCTCGGCGCCGGAGCCGTCGAGCTCGCGGTAGCTCCCGCCGCCGACGGCGACGAAGCCACCGCGGCCCGGATCGCGCCGGAGCTGCTCGCGCTCCGCCAGGGTGATGCGCGCGAGCGAGCGGCCGTCGGCGCTCGCGACGAGCTCGTAGCTCGGGAGGCTCGCCCCGTAGACCGCGCGCGGGTCCTCGTCCTCGAGCACGCCGACGGCGCCCTGCGCGAGCCTTCTCCAGCGGACGTCGCCCTTGCCGGGCGAGATGCGCGCGAGCTCGCTCCCGGCGTCCGTGAGGCGCCGCACGAACAGATCGCCCCCCGCGAGCGTGCGCACGTCGAGGCCGTTCGCGTCGCCCGGCACCCCGATGCTCGCCTGCCAGCGCGGCGCGCCCGTCGCGCAGTCGGTCAGCGTGAGCGTGGCCGCGCTCTCTTCGGCGACCCAGCACCCGCCTCCGGCAGCGACGCCCGCGCGCGTGTCGTAGCGGCGCACGGTGGCGCCGCGGCGCAGCTCCTTGCCGGTGGCAGCGTCGAGCACGACGACCACACCGTCCGAGTGCAGGCCCACCCCGCCGCCGTCCGGCACCGTCGCGACGATGCGCGGGCCGAAGCGCCCGAGCACGCGCGGCGCGAAACCGCACACCGTGTCGTGGGGCTCGGCGAGGTCGTGGTAAAGGTGGATCTCGGCGCCGCGGAGGAAGGTCACGTCCGCGAGCGACTGGCAGTCGACCACGAACGCCGCACAGCCGCAGTCGAAGGCGCAGGCCCCCGCCTCGGCGACGAAGGGGCAGTAGGGCGTCTCGAGCCTGCGCCTGCGGACGGCGCCCGACGCCGGGTCGACGATGAACAGCCGATTGCCCGCCTTGACCACGATCTCGCCGTCGGTGAAGGCGAGCGCGTGCTCGCCGGACGGCTCGCCCTCGAGCGCCGTCCGCCAGCGCTCAGCGCCGCTCGCGGGGTCGAAGGCCTCGAGCGCGCGGAAGTCCGGCGCGAGGGTGACGACGGCGCCCGGCACGGCCACGGCGGCGCGCGCGACGCGCTCGAGCCGGAGCGCGACCCCGGTGCCGAGCTCCACGGCGGGGCGCGCGCCGGCGCCCGGCGC
>JACRDA010000261.1 GCA_016212965.1 Myxococcales bacterium | reverse complement strand
GTGTCCATGGTGGCCTCCTTCGGCCCGCTCGGTCGAGAGCGGCGCCGAGCTCAAGGCGACCACCAACGCTTCAGGTTTGCTCAGCTCTGCAGGACCTGGCGCTTTCAGCTCGCGACAACCGCCGCGCAGCGGCTTCGTTCCAGGGCACTTCTGTCGCTCATGGCGGGCGTGGAGGCGCCGGGGAGCGACAAAACCCCCTCGTCTTCCGGGAAGACAGGGCACTTTTGTCGCTCGGGGCGGGGTTGCCGTGACTGCGCGTCGATGACGGCGGTGGCCCACACCGAGCCGTGCAGCGCTCACGGCGCGCAGGAGCACGCTGAGGCTGGCCGCGGCGAGCTCATCACGACGCGTCGATGACGAGCAGCCCGGCCGCGGCGCACTGCTGTCGGAGCGCCGCCATCGGGGGCAGGGGGGTCGGGTCGTCGCCCACGACCTCGAGCGCCGCCGCGTGCACCTCGCGCAGCGTCGGGACGCTGGTCGCGCGCGGGCTCGTGCGGCAGGCCGCACACGCCACGCGGTAGGCGGCGATCGCGAGCTCGCGCGATTCCTCCACGAGCGCGGCGTAGCAGCGCGTCTCGCGCACCCTGCGCAACCATTCCGAGGGCCGTTCTCGCTCGTCGACGTTCCGGGCCATCACGCACCTCCGTCCACGGCCGGCGACGGGTTCGCCGGCGCGATCTTCCCAGGCGAAGGCCTTCGCACGCGGCGGGCCCGCGGGCCAAATTCCGCGCGCGTGGTACCATGCGGCGCCATGGAGATGGGGCGGGCGCTCGCGCTGGTCGTGCTCGGCTTCGCCGGCTGCGTGCAGATCCTCGGCGACGACTTCGCGACCGACCCGGGCGAGGGCGCTGCCGCCGCGGGTGGGAGCGGCGCGAGCGGCGCGACCGGCCCGGGTGGCGGTGGCGCCGGCGGGGTCGGCACGGGCGGCGGGGGCGGGGCGCCCTGCGAGGTCGGCGTCCTCGGCTCGTGCGGCGCCGGTCGCAAGTGCAGCGTGGTCGACTTCGTGAGCGGGCAGCCGGAGTGCGTGCTCGCGGGGCCGCGCCCGGCCCATTCGCGCTGCGACGCCGACACGAACTGCGCGGAGGGCACCTTCTGCGATCCGCCGTCGAGCGTGTGCCTCGACGTGTGCGCCACCGGTGCCGACTGCGCGAACGGCGGCCAGTGCGTGCCCCCGACCGACGCCCTCGGCAACGCCATCCTGGGGATCCGCGTGTGCCTCTCGAACTGCAACCTCGTGACCGGCGCGCCGTGCGACCAGAGCTACGGGCCGGTCACGTGCATCCCACCCGGGGGCGGCGCGACCACGAGCTGCTGGCAGAGCGCGGGCGCCGGCGCGGGCGAGGGGTGCCTGCTCGTGCAGGACTGTGCCGCCGGCACGGTGTGCACCAACGATTCCCTCTGCCATGCCTGGTGCACGCCGCCGGGTGTCCAGGCGACCTGTGCCGTGGGCTCGCTCTGCACCGACGTCTCGGTCGTGGTCGAGGGCGTCGACTACGGCGTCTGCCCCTGACGCGTGGCCGCCGTGCGCGGTGGCTCGCGCCGGGGGCGCGCGGTATCGTGCCCCGGTGTCGCGATGAGCCCGGTCGTCGACGTCGATCTCCTCGCGCGGCGCCTGCGGGCGCGGCCCGCGCGGCGCGTGTTCACGTGGCTGCCCGCCCGGCGCGCGGCGGTCGCGATCCTGTTCGACGCCGCCGGGCGCGTGCTCCTCATGCAGCGCGCGGCGCGGGCCGGCGACCGCTGGTCCTCGCACGTGTCGCTCCCGGGCGGCATGCAGCACCCGGACGACGCCACACCGGCGGCGACGGCCGCGCGCGAGACCCTCGAGGAGGTCGGCGTCGATCTCGCGGGCGCCGAGCCGCTCGGGGCGCTCGACGAGCTCCGCGCCGTCGCGAACGCGAGCCTGCGCCCGCTCGGCATCGCGCCGTTCGTCTACCGCGCGCGCGCGCCCGTCGCGCCCGTGGCCGGAGCGGAGACCGCCCACGTCTTCTGGCTGCCGCTCGAGCGCGCCGCGCGGGGCGAGCTCGACGACCGGGTGCCGTTTCCGGTGCTCGGCCTGCGCCTGCGCTTTGCGTGCTGGCGCTTCGAGGGGCAGATCGTGTGGGGCCTGACGCTCGGCATCCTGCGCCGCGTGATCGAGCTCGCGCGCCCCGAGCGCGGGGCTCAGATCTCCATCGGCCCGGTGCCGAGCTCGTCCCAGTAGGTGACGGCGCCGTCCTTCTTCGCGACGAGGCGCACGCCGCCGTCCTGCGACAGCACGATGCCGAGGGCCTCGGGCAGGGCGCCGCACAGCCGGTAGAGCGAGCGGTGGCGCGTGCCGACGCCGTCGGTGCTCTCCTCCTCGCGCGCCTCGCCCTCGAGGTCGAGCGCGCGCATCACGCGCGGCACGTCGGGCAGCTCGCCCACGATCTCGCCGCCGAAGCCCATCACCTCGAAGCGCTTGCTGAGGACGACCGCCCCGTCGACGTCCGCGAGCCCGGCGATGGTGTGGGCGAGCTCGAGCAGGGCATCGTCGAGGGCGGCGACCTCGGGCTCGGTGCTCGTGCGGAAGCTCTCCCAGTCGGGCGCGCGCCCGTGCCGCGCGGCATCCTGCGCGAGCACCTCGAGCAGGCGCAGCTGCAGCGAGCGGTAGCGGCGCCGCGGCTCCTCGTCGCCGAAGCGGTACTTGATCGCGATGGGCACGCCCGTGCGCACGACCTCCTCGGCCTGCGCCTGCGGCAGGAGGATGAGCGTGCCGCCGTGGCGCGCGAGCCGGATGGCGGCGACGACGCGCCGCACGAGCTGCTGGTCCGTGCGGCGCAAGAGATCCGGATCCACCGGCGCCGCGACCTCGGCCGACCCGCGGGCGTCGTAGAGCTCGCGCCGCACCTCGGCGCACGCGTCGGGAAGCCAGCGCGACTCGAAGACGTCGTGGCTGCGCTCCGCGATGTAGCCGCCCGCGAGCTTGCCGAGTGTCATGTCGCCGTGGCTTACCGAGAGCCGGCCCGGCCCCGTGACCGTCACCGAGAGGGCCGGCGGCAGGGGCGCGTGCCGGCCCCGGCCGCCCTGCATCGCGCGCAGCCACCCGGGGCCCGTGTGGACGAGCCCCCAGATGTGCAGGCCGCCCGAGCCCACGCCCCCGACGCCGAGCATGGCGCGCTGCATCTTCGCCGCCGGGGCCAGGCGGCGGATCTCCTGCTCGTCGAGCCGGCGCGCGTCCTGGAAGCGGAAGCGATGGTGCCCGCCGGGCGGGCCGTCCTCGAGCGGCAGGCTCTCGGGCGGCGCGAGCAGCAGGCGGAAGGTGAGCGGGCGCTCCTCCTCGCGCAGCAGGCTCGCCTGGTAGGCGGCCGAGAGCACGTGCGTCAGGCTCGGCAGATCGCAGGCGACGCTCCGCCCCTCGAGCCGGTCGTAGACGAACTGCGCCAGATCGCGCGGGTAGGCGTGGGCCATCGCAGAAGAGGATGGGGCCGCTCGCGCGCGCGCGAAAGGGCGATTTCCGCCCTCCCCGCGGCGCTGTCCCGAGCGCCGCCTTCTTCCCTTCCGTTCTTCTGTTCTTCTGTTCTTCTCGTGAATCCTCTCAGCGCGGCTCGACGCCGTGGCCCGCGAGGATGGGCGCGAGGTCGAGCGTGCCGCCGCTACGGGCGAAGCCGCCCCGGAAGGGCTCGTCGCGGAGCAGCGCCGGCGTGTCGAGATCGACGAAGACAAAGCCCCCGAGCCCCGCCGCGAAGCACGCCGCCGTGCTCATCGCCAGGCTCGACTCGACCATGCCGCCGATCATGAGCCCGAGCCCGCACGCGCGCGCGACCGCCACGACGTCGAGCGCCTCGGCGATGCCGGCCTTCATGAGCTTCACGTTGACGACGTCGACGGCGCCTGCGCGCGCGAGCGCGAGCACGTCGGCCGGGCTGCGCGCGCTCTCGTCGGCCGCGATGGGCACGGCCGGACGCCCGGGCGCGCCCGCCCGCAGGGCCGCGAGCCCGGCGTGGTCGTCCCGGCCGAGCGGCTGCTCGAACAGGACGGGCGTCACGCCCGCCTCGGCGCAGGCGTCGAGCAGAGCGCGCGCGCTCGCGAGCTCGAGCCCCGCGTTGCCGTCGAAGAGCAGCCCCAGCCCCGGGGCCGCGTGCGCCACCGCGCAGGCGCGCGCGACGTCGCGCGCGACGGGGCCACCGCCGACCTTGAGCTTGATGCTGCGGTAGCCCTCGGCCGCGATGCGGGCGGCCGCCGGGCCGGCCGCCTCGACCGAGCCCGTCGGGATCGTCATGTCGGTCTCGAGCGTCCGCTCGGCCCCGCCGAAGAAGGCAGAGAGCGGCAGGCCGGCCGCGCGGCACAGCGCGTCGAGGACGGCGGTCTCGACGGCGCAGCGCGCCGCGCCCGACTCCGGGATGCGCCGGCCGAGCTCGCCCGCGAGCGCGCGCCAGCGCCGGGCGTCCGCCCCGACGACGAGCGGCTCCACGCGGGCGAGCGCGGCGAGCGCCTGCGCCTGCGTCTGGCCGTCGTAGGCGGGAAGCGGCGCGGCCTCGCCGTGGCCGCGCACGCCCGACGCGAGCTCGACGGTGACGAGCGCGTTCGCGGCGACCTCGGTCACGCCGCCGGCGATGCCGAAAGGCTCGCGGAGCGCGAGCTCGAGGGGCTCGAAGGCGAAGCGGCGGATCTTCACGGCGCCGCGTCGCAGGCGCCGTCGCCCGCGCTGCACGGCCGGAGCCCCGCCTTGCCGGCCGCGAAGGCGAAGCGCTCGCGCGCGAGCTCCGCGCCGGCGCGCACCAGGGTCACGGTGGCGCTCGCCTGCGTCCGGCCCTCCGGCGCGCGCAGGTGCGCCACGTGGCGCGCCCGCAGGCTCGCGCTCTCGAGTTCGCCCGCGGCACCGCTGACGACCTCGAGGCCGTCGGCCGTGACGGCGACCGTCACCCCGTCGAAGGCCCCCTTCGCGCTGCCCCCGACCTCGACGACGAGGTCGAGCTCGCGGCCCGCGGCCGCCTCGTAGCGGTAGGCGACCGACAGATCGCCCGTCGGCAGGTAGAGCGAGCTCGTCGCCCCGAGGCTCCCCGCGGCCGGTGGCGGCGCCGCTCCGCAGCCGGTCGCGAGCGCCGCGACGCCGACCGAGCCGAGCCGACCGAGGCGCCGCCAGATCCTCTGCAAGTTGTCGGTTTTCATCAGCTATTGTCGCAAGTTGCGGCCCCGCACCGACCGCTCCGTGAGAGGGGGAAGCACGGCGGGGCGAACCGTGGTAAGCGCGGTGAGCCGGGCGTGCGCACCCGCGGTGCACCCGGCCCGTACCCTAAGGCAAGACTCACATTCATTCCTCTACTTTCATGGATCCGCCACCCGATAACCCGGCGGAAGAGGCCGCGAGCGCGGCGAGCGGGCCCGGCCCGCGCACCGAGCGGCGCCCGGCCGACGGCAATACGCAGACCCCGACCCCGCCCGGCTGCCGGCGCTACGAGGTCATCATCGACCCGGCGTACGTCGATCCGGACGTGCGCAAGGTGATCCGTCGCCTCACCCAGAACGGCCACGAGGCCTACCTCGTCGGCGGTTGCGTGCGCGATCTGCTCCTCGGCCGACAGCCGAAGGACTTCGACGTCGCGACGAGCGCCCACCCCGAGGACGTGCGCACGCTGTTCCGCAACTCGCGCATCATCGGCCGGCGCTTCCGGCTCGTGCACGTGCTCTTCCACGGCGGCAAGGTCATCGAGGTCGCCACCTTCCGCAAGAACCCCAACGAAGAGGACACGCCCGCCGAGGCGGCCCTCATCCGCTCGGACAACGTCTTCGGCGAGGCCGACGAGGACGCGCGCCGGCGCGACTTCACGATCAACGGCCTCTTCTACGACATCGAGCGCAGCCACATCATCGACTGGGTCGGCGGCATGCGCGACATCCAGCGCCGCGTGATGCGCACGGTCGGCGACCCCGAGACGCGCTTCATCGAGGACCCGGTGCGCATCCTGCGGGCCATCAAGTTCGCGGGCCGCCTCGACCTCGGCATCGCACGGCCCGTCTACGACGCCATCGTCTACTGCCGCGAGTCCTTGAAGCTCGCCGCGCGCCCGCGCGTCGCGGAGGAGATCTTGCGCCTCATGCGGGGCGGCGAGGCGCGCCGCAGCGTCTACATCGCCTGGGAGACGGGCGTGCTCGACGTGCTCATTCCCGAGCTCGCGGCGCTGCTCTACGACGCCGATGGCGACGACACGGCCGGGGCGCGCGTGTGGCGTCAGCTCGCGTACATCGACCGGCGCCACCGGGCCGGCGACTCGCTCGACGACACCGTGCTCTGGACCCTGCTCTTGCTCGAGGCCATGAAGGAGACCTGCGAGGGCGAGCGCGACCGCTCGACGGCCGTCGCGAGCTTCCTCGATTCGCTCATCGAGCGGCTCGCCATCACGCGCCGCTCGGCCGACGGCATGCGCCGCATCGTCGGGGCTCTGCCGCGCATCGTCGGCGGCAAGCCCGGGCGGCTCGCGCGCAGTGAGAGCTTCCCGATGATCCTCGACGTCGCCGAGGCCGATTGTCTCGCGCAGGGCCTGCCGGCGCGCCACATCCAGAAGCTCCGCTCGGGCTACCGCGCGAGCGCCGCCGACGAGCCCTGAGCGTTGCGAGATCGGGGGTCGCGTGGCCCCCCGGCCCCCTCTCCCGGAGGAGAGGGGGTGGTCCTAGTCGGGGACTTCCGTCGTTGGCTCGGGAGCAGGCCTCGGAATCCGCCGCGGATTCTCGGCTCGCATCCCCCCTCTCCCCTCGGGAGAGGGGGCAGGGGGGTGAGGGTACAATCCTCGGTCCGGATGCCGCGTGCCGAGAGGCCAAGAGTCCTCGGTCCGCGCGTGCTCTTCTCGCTGATCCACGGATTTGGCGACCTCGACGCAGAAGATGCTGCCGCCGCCCGGATGGTTCTCGACCCAGATCCGTCCGTGGTGAAGCTCGACGAGCTGTCGGGCGATCGCGAGGCCGAGCCCGGTGCCCTTGACTCCCGACGCGTTCAGGCGCTCGAAGCGGTTGAACACATCGAGCTTGTCCGCGTCGGGAATGCCGGGCCCGCGGTCGGCCACGCGCACGCACCAGCTCGGGTCCGCATCCCGCACCGACACGTCGATCGCACCGCCCTCCGGTCCGTACTTGATCGCATTCGAGACGAGGTTCGCGAACACGTCGGCGATGAGCGGGTTCACGCGGGCGGGATAGCGCTGCTCGGGGTCGAAGCAGAGCGTGGCGCCTCGCTCCTCTCGCTGAGTCCGACAGCTCGCCAGGACGTCGACGAGAATCGTGCCGAGATCGTAGTCCCCGAACTCGATCTTGGTGACGTCCGCGACCTGCGCGTACTGCGAGGCGTTCTTGCAGAGGTCCATCATGGCCGTGGCGTCGTGCTGGATCGCGCGCAGGATGTCGAGCTTGGCGGCGTCGCTCTCGATCCGCGAAAGGAGCCCCGCGCCGACCTTGATGGCGTAGGCCGGGTTCATGAGGTCGTGACGCAGGATGTCCGTGAAGAGGTCCTTGAGACGATTGCGCTCGCGCAGCTCTTCCTCGGCGCGCTTGATGCCCGTCACGTCGTGAAGGGTGCCCAGCATCCGGACGGGATTCCCGTCGGCATCCAGCAGGAACTCGCCCTGGCAGCGAACCCAGATCTGGGTGCCGCCGGCCTGGATGAGTCGGTGCACGCTCAGGTGCGGGCGCCGGGCCTCGAGATCGGCGGCGAAGCGCTCCTCTACCCGGGCGCGGTCGTCGGGATGGATGTGCTCGAAGAACGCCTCGCTGGTCGGCGGGCTCGCGCCCGGCTCGAGCCCGAGCAGGCGGACCATCTCGTCGGACCACTCGCTGGTGTTGTTCCGGATGTCCCACTCGAAGCTCCCGAGCCGGGCGATCCGCTGCGCCCGGAGCAGGGCGTCCTGGCTGTTCCTCAGCGCCTCGCGGTCGGCGTTGCGGCTGCTGATGTCCCGGATGACCGAGCAGTTGTACTCCCGTCCGCCGAACTTCACGTAGCTGGCGACGACCTCCACCGGGACGGCGCGCCCCGATTTCGTGCGATGCACGCTCTCGACGCAGAGTGTCTTCTGCCGGGACAGGGTCTCCCAGGCGCGCGCCAGGTCGGCCGAGGCGAGCGACGGGTCGATGTCCTCGATGTTCTTGGTCAGTAGCTCCTGCCGCGAGTAGCCGAAGAGCTGGCACGCCGCCTCGTTCGCGTAGAGCAGGCGACCGCGCCGGTCCTTCCAGAGCACGGCATCGCCGGCATGCTCCACGACGGCGGCGAACAGCTCGCGCTGGCGGTCGGCTTCCCGAAGTCGGAGCCACATCAGGGCGAAGATGAAGATCGCGACGGCCACGACCGTGCGGAGCACGAGCTCCCTCGGGCCGGGGTGGAGCAGCTCCTGCACGTACGTCTCGCCGAAGATGGCGGAATCGAGCGCCGAGTCGGCGAGCCACCACGTCAGGACGAAGGCAAGGCTCCAGACGATGGCGCCAGGCCACCGCCGGAAACCACGGGGCACCCCCACGCTGCGAGGTCTCGGGGACAGCATCGGTCCTCCACAGCTCTCTGCTGAACGCTCGTACCACGGCCAAGCGGGGGTGCCCAGGCGCGAGGCCGCGCCCCCGAACGCCGCGCTTGCGCGGGGCGGGGCCGGCGCGTCCGAGGCCCGAGATCGCTACCTCGCGCCGCATCCCCCGGGTACCCTCGTCGCGGGAGAACGCGAGGTGGCAGCCGTGCGACGACGAGTGTGGCGGCGACTGGACGAGGGCACCGCCGAGGAGCGGGAGCTCGCCCCGGTGGTGCTCGACAGCGAGCGCACGCGGGTGCGCGTCATGATCGGCGTCTTCGGCGTCGTGTGCCTCGGGAGCTCGCTCGTGTCGCTGGCGACTGCGCTCGGCGTCCCGCTCTTCCCGCTCGGCAGCATGCCGCCGCCCATCACCCTGGCGGTGTTTGCCTTCGGCGTGGTCGCATACGAGCTCTTGACCTTGCTCGGTCTGCGCTACGTCGAGCGGCGGCGCCTCATCCTCCCGGACCTGCCGCGCTACGGCAACACCTTCGCCGAGGTGAGCTTCGTCTCGCTGCTCTTGCTCGTCTTCGCGCGCGTCTACAGCCCGGTGCTCGCCTTCGAGACGCCCATCCTGGTCGTCTACGCGATCCCGATCATCCTCTCGACCCTGCGGCTCTCGTTCGGGATGAGCCTCTTCGCCGGCGCGGCGGCGGGCGCGGAGTACGTGACGCTCGCCTTCGTCTTCGCGAGCGCGCGGCCGCAGCTCGCCGGCGAGAGCGGGCTCTTCTGGTACCTCGTCAGCTTCAGCAAGGGCGCGCTCCTCGCGGCGTCCGGCGCCGTGGCTGGCGTCGTCGCCCTGCAGATCAGAAAGCGCATCGACGCGACCCTCGCCCTCGTGCGCGAGCGCCAGAGAATCGTGAGCACCTTCGGCCAGTACATCTCGCCGGCGGTCGCCGAGCGCCTGCTCGGCGCGGAGGCTCCGGTCGGGAGCGAGCTCCGCTCGGTGACGGTGATGTTCCTCGACATCCGGGGCTTCACGCGCTTCTCGGAGAAGAAGCCACCCGAGGAGGTCGTGGCCTACCTGAACCGCCTCTTCGGGTTCATGATCGAGACCGTCAACCGCAACAACGGCCTCATCAACAAGTTCCTGGGCGACGGGTTCATGGCTCTCTTCGGCGCGCCTTTCTCCGACGGGCGCGACAGCCAGAACGCGACCGCGGCGGCGCGCGAGATCGTGACCGAGCTCGCGGCGCAGAGCGAGCGCGGCGACATCCCGGCGACGCGTGTCGGCATCGGCATCCACAGCGGGCTCGCCGTCGTCGGCACCATCGGCTCGAGCGAGCGCAAGGAGTACACCGTCATCGGCGACACCGTGAACCTCGCCTCGCGCGTCGAGCAGCTCACGAAGGAGCTCGACTCGAGCATCCTCGTGACCGAGCCCGTCTACCGCGACCTCGGCTCGGACCGGACGGGCGAGGAGCTGCCCGCGGTGCGGGTGAAGGGCCGCGACGAGCTCGTGCGGATCTACAAGCTGTCCTAGGCCTGCTCCCGGGGTGACAGCCGCTCCGATCCGCGTCAAACTCCGCGAGATGAGGGCCCGGCGCGCGCAGAACGTGGCGGCACGCGTGCTCTTCGTCGTCGTGTGCGCCTGGTGCTTCGCGCTCCGGGCCGACGCGCAGCCCGGGCCGCTCGTGCACGAGTACCTGCCGCCGAACGCCGCCGACGACGTGAGCAGCCCCGGCACCGTGCCGGGCGACTTCCCCTCGGCCATCGACACGCCGAGCGGGCCCGTGAGCGCCCCGGACGTGAGCCGCTCGCCGAGCCCCGCGCGCGTCTACCAGCCCTCGGCCTCGACCTTCCAGACCTTCGCGCCCGACCGCCAGACCGGCCGGGCGCGCGTGCCGCGCTACGACGACCCGTTCTCGCCCTCGCTCACGCCCTTCAAGCGCCTGCAGGCCTTCGACGCCGTGCGCGAGGACTACACGCTCTACGTGCGCGAGCCGCTGCGCCGCGAGCTCCGCGTGCAGCGGGCGGCGGCGAGCAGCGAGGAGCAGTTCTTCGCCGACCTCTCGGTCGAGCTCCGCGCGGGCGAGTACGTGCCCATCCCCACGGTCGGACCGGGCGCGCGCCTGCTCAAGATCTTCACGCTGCCGTCCGCGGACGTGAGCGTGCACGTCGACGGCGCCGACAACTGGACGCTGAAGAGCGAGCGCAACGGCCGGGTGCGGCTCGTGATGGAGATCGCCATCGCGCGCGACGTGTTCGGCTCGACCTTCGCAGCCACCGACTGGAAGAGCCTGCCCTTCACGGGCACGCAGCCCTCGAGCCACCGCGCGGCCTACGAGCAGGTCGCCGCCGCCATCGGCGTGAGCCAGGACCTGTCCCCCACGGAGGCCGTCGCCAAGATGGTCGCCTACTTCCGGTCCTTCACCGCGAGCGACGAGCCGCTCGCCAACTCGGGCGACATCTACCTCGATCTCGCGCTCTCCAAGAAGGGCGTGTGCCGGCACCGCGCCTTTGCCTTCCTCGTCACGGCGCTCCACCTCGGCATCCCGACGCGCTTCGTCGACAACGAGGCGCATGCCTGGGTCGAGGTCCACGACGGGACGATGTGGCACCGGATCGATCTCGGGGGCGCGGCCCTCGACGTCGCCGAGGAGGAGCCCCACGTCGACCGGCCGCCGCACCTGCCGCCCCCCGACCCCTACGAGTGGCCGACCGGGCGCGACTCGGGCACCGACCTCGCGCGCCGCCACTACGAGGACCTGCGCAAACAGGCCGACCCCTTCGACCTCGGCATGGGCGGGCAGGGGCCCGGGCCCGCGCTGTCGGGCAACGTGCCCGCCGATCCGAGCGGCCTGCCGCGCTCGACCATCACGCTCGACGTCATCGATCGCGACGTGTTCCGCGGCCTGCCGCTGCACCTGAAGGGGCGCGTCCTGTCCGACGGCAAGCCGTGCGCGCGCCTGCGCGTGGACGTGCTCGTCGCGGTCGCCGCGAGCCCACCGGTGCGCGTGGGCTCGCTCTCGACCGACGCCGGCGGCGGCTACGACGGCGCGGTGGTGTTGCCGGCCGACACGCCCATCGGCGACCACGAGCTCCTCATCCGCACGCCCGGCGACGCGACCTGCGGGCCGGGCGAGGCGCGATGAGCGCGGTCCTCGTCCCCTTCGTCTACGCCCTGCGCGCCAAGAAGCTGCGCGTCGGGGCGACCGAGCTCCTCGCCCTCGGGCGCGCGCTCGTCCGCGGCGTGCACGACAGCTCGCTCACGGGCTTCTACTACGTGGCCCGCTCGCTCTTCTGCCACAGCGAGACGGAGCTCGACGCCTTCGACGAGGCCTTCGCGGCGCACTTCCGCGGCGTCGAGGAGGCCCACAAGATCGTGCTCGACGAGATCGAGGCCTGGCTGCGCGACCCGGCCCAGCTGCTCTACCTCTCCCCCGAGCAGCGGGCCCTGTTGCAGTCGCTCGATCTCGAGGAGCTGCGGCGGCTCTTCGAGGAGCGCCTGCGCGAGCAGCGCGAGCGGCACGAGGGCGGGAGCCGCTTCATCGGCACGGGCGGCACGAGCCCCTTCGGGGCCGGTGGCACGCACCCGAGCGGGCTGCGGGTCGGGGCGCGCGGCGGCGCCCGGAGCGCCATCGGCGTCGCGGACGCGCGCCTCTTCCGGCCCTACCGCAGCGACCTCGTCCTCGACGTGCGCCAGATCGAGGTCGCGCTTCGCAAGCTCCGGAACTTCACGCGCGAGGGCGCCGAGCAGGAGCTCGATCTCGACGCCAGCATCGACGCGACGGCCCGCAACGCGGGCGAGCTCGAGATCGTGACCCGTCCGCCGCGCCGCCCGAACGTGCGCGTCGTGCTCCTGATGGACGTCGGCGGCTCGATGGACCCGCACATCCGGCTCGTGAGCGAGCTCTTCAGCGCCGCCAAGCGCGCCTCGAACTTCCGCTCGCTCGAGTGCTACTACTTCCACAACGCCATCTACGGGCAGGTGTTCGAGACCGAGAGCTTCCGCGATCCGGTGCCCGTCGGCGACATCCTGCGCCGCACCGAGAGCGAGAAGTGGCACCTCATCGTGGTCGGCGACGCGGCCATGCACCCGGGCGAGCTCCTGAGCGACGGGCCCTGGTACCGGGCGCACGCCTCGGCCGACGAGCGGCTGTCGGCACTCGACTGGTTCACCACCCTCGGCGACCACTTCAAGCACGCCGCGTGGCTCAACCCCGACCCCCCGCAGTACTGGAACGCCGGCACGGTGCGCCAGATCGCGGCCGTGTTCCGCATGTTCCCGCTGACGCTCGACGGGCTCGGCGAGGCGATGCGGCACCTCTCGAGCGGGCGCGCGCTCGGGCGATGAGCGGCCGCACGTCCGGAGCTCGGGCCACGGCTACGCGCCGCGCCGCCGTGGAGCGGGCGCCGGTACGCGCCGATCCGGCGCGCGTGCCCGTCGTCGGGGTCGGGGCGGTGGTGTTCGTGCGCGCCCCGCGCGGCGCGCTCCGCGTCTGCCTCGTGCGGCGCGGTCGGCCGCCGAACGCCGGGCGCTGGTCGCTGCCGGGCGGTCACCTCGAGCACGGCGAGGGCCTCCTTGCGGCGGTCGCGCGCGAGGTCGAGGAGGAGACGGGTCTGCGCGTCCGCGTCGGACCCCTCATCGAGGTGGTCGAGCTCTTCGTGCCGCCCGAGCCCGGGCAGGCGCGCGCCGCGACCGGCCACTACGTGGTGCTCGACTACCTGTGCGAGAGCGAGGGCGGCGAGCTCCGCGCCGGCGACGACGCCTGCGAGGTCGCGCTCGTCGCGCCGCGCGCGCTCGGCGGCTACGGGGTGAGCGAGGCGGTGGCGCGGGTGGTGCGGCGGGCGCTCGCGCTGGTGCGGGCCGAGCGCCGGTGAGCGAGCTCCTCGCCGCCGTCTGCTCCATCGCCCCGACGCGCCGGCGCCGGTTCCTGTGGGCTGCGTGGTGGAGCGGG
>JACRDA010000254.1 GCA_016212965.1 Myxococcales bacterium | reverse complement strand
TCGCGGCGCGAGCGGCCACATGGGAAGCCGAGCGGCGCACGCTCGAGCTCCGTGCGCAGAGCCTCGACACGGCGCTCGCGCAGGCGCGCGAGGAGCTCGACCGAGCGTCCCAGCGCGCAGCGCGGCTCGAGGCCGAGCTCGCGCGGCGCGCGAGCGGCCAGCGTCAGGCGCAGGCCGAGCTCGCGGAGCTCGAGAAGAGCCTCGCCGCGCTGACGGCGCGCGCCCGCGACGGGGCCGCCCAGCCGGAGGAGTGAGGACGAGACCCGCGCTCACTCCGGCAGGCGCAGCGCGCGCGCCACGGCCCGAGCCGCCGGCGCGTAGAAGGCGAGGCCGTCGGGTGTCACCCCGCGGCGTGCCTCGGGGTCGTCGAGCACGAGCCAGTCCTTCTTCGGCAGGTAGTTGACGTGGTCCGTGCGAAACGCGAGCGAGACCCGCTCGTAGCGCCGCGCGGCGACGTCGAGCAGGCCGAGCGCGCCGTGGCTCACGAGCCAGAGCTCGCCCGGTGGTCGCAGGACGTACTCCTGCAAGTGTGCGTGCGTGCCGGGCAGGAGGTGGCCGGTCGGGGTCGCCCCGGTGTCCACGAGCAAGAGGGGTGCGGCCACGCCGCCGGGGCGATCGCCGGACGGCGCCACGACGATGGTCGCGCCGACGACGTCGAAGTTGAAGGGGTCCGCGTCCGGCACGAGGACGAGCCGCGTCGCGAGCGAGGCGACGTCGACGAGCAGCAGATCGTCGCGCACCGTCGCCGCCGGCTCGGCCGGAGCGCCGGGCGCCGTGACCCCCGGCGCCGGGGTGGGCGGCGCCTTGGGGGGCGCGCCCGGCGCGTCCCAGCGGCAAGCGCGCGTCGCCCGGTCGCGCGCGCGGTACGAGACGACCGTCTTGCCGTCCGGCGTGAAGCCCACCGGCCCCTTCGCGTCCGGGACCGTGCGGTAGCTCCGGGTCGGGACGTCCACGAGCACGAGCTCGTAGGCGCTCGTGACGGCGTCGCGCACCGGCACGACGACCGTGCGGTCGTCCGGGCTCACGCCGATCCAGGTGAACGACATGCACAGGTCCTCGAGCTTTCCCGGCAGCGCGACGTCGAGTTCGGGCCGTGCCCACGAGCCGCTCGCGTCCGTCTCGAACCCGCCCGCGGCGAGGGCGTCGACCGACCAGGCGCGCACCCGCGCCACGGGCGGCGCGCCGTCGCCGCCCCCCTCGAAGAGCGCCGCCACGAGCCGGTCGCTGCCGTGCATCCAGGCCGCCTCGAGCCAGCGCCCGGCGTGCGGGATGACGCGCGCCGCGAGGCTCGTCGCGTCGAGCAGGTGGATGGGCGCAGGCTCGCGGGTGTTGTCGGCGACGGCGACCCACTTGCGGCTCGGGCTCAGGCGCGTGCCGTGGTAGCGCGCCGCGGTCCGCACGCTCCCGAGGAGCGCGAAGGACGCTCGGTCGAAGAGCTCGAGCACGTCCCCGCCGTCGGCCTCGCTCATCACGAGCACACCGGCCTCGGGGAAGAGCACGCGGTCGTCGCTCCGCCCGGTGAGATCGGCCACCGGCCGCACCGAGCCGCTGTCCGGGTCGGCGGCGTAGAGGATCGCCCGCGCGGGCGCCGTCGCCGCGCCGCGGTGGCGACCGAGCACGAGCACGGTCTCGGTGCGGTCGTCGACGGCGAGGGCGCCGGCGCCGACGTAGGTGTCGGCCCCGGCAAAGTTGCGCCCGAGCGACAAGCCCGTGCAGGCGCCGAGCGCCGGCAGAGCCAGCGCGAGCGCGACCGATCCGGCGAGCCGTCGGTGCATACCCTCGGTCGCGCGAGGGCGCCCCGACGGCTCACGGTCCCTCGCCGGGCGCAGATTCTGGCCGTAGTCCGTAGCCTCAAGATCAGTCACATCGCTGTTCCCAGGCGAAGTCGACCAACCCGGCCGACCCAGAGGCCGACCGCCCAGACAGCCCCGCGCTGTTCCTGCTGGAATTCCCGGAGGATTCGCAAGAAGAACAGAAGGGAAGAAGGCGGCGCTGGGGACAGCGCCGCGGGGACGGCACGCTTGGCTTCTGGTCCTCTGGTCTTCTGGTGCTCTGGTCCTCTGGTCTTCTGGTCTTCTTGTGAATCCTGCTCCTGCCTGCGGGGCCGAGTTTTCACTTGCTCGTGGCGGCGGCCGCCCGCCCTACCGGCCTGTTCGAATTCTCCCAGGAAACGCAGCAACTCGCCTCACGTAGTGCCCGTGAACGGGTACGGCGGAACATGCGATCGATGATGAGCCCGTAGCCCGTAGCCTGGAGCCCGTCAGCGCCCGAGGCGGCGGACCTCGAGCACGTCGCGGTGCTGGTCGAAGCGCTGGAGCAGGCGCGAGAGCTGGTCGGCGTCCTGGAACTCGAGCGACAGCCGGAGCCACGCCGTCCCGTCCTTCTCGTGCGCCTCGGCGCGCGCCTTGATCATGCTGACGCCGCTCTGGACCACGAGGTCCGACAGATCGCGCAGCAGGCCCTTGCGCGACTGCGCGTGGATCTCGACCTCCACCGGGTAGCGCTCGCCGCGGCCGGGGCCCCAGTCGATGTCGACGAGGCGCTCGGGCTCGCTGTGGTCGACCACGTGGGGGCAGTCGCGCCGGTGGATGGTGATCCCGCGGCCGCGACTGATGTACCCGACGACGGCGTCGCCGGGCATGGGGTTGCAGCAGCGCGCGCGGTTGCCGAGGATGTCGCCGACGCCGCCGAAGGACACGCCCGAGGTCGACGCGCGCGCGACCTTGGACGGCGTGGGGGTGGGCGGGGGCAGCGAGACCTCGGGCTCCCGCTCGGCCGCGTCGTGGCGTTCGAGCTCGAGCGCCGCGGCGCCGACGCCGTGGTGGCTGCGGTCGCCGTAGCCCACGGCCGCGTAGAGATCCTCGACCGACGGAAAACCGAGCCGCGTGGCGACGCGCTCGGCGAGCGCGTGCTCGAGCCCGAGGCGCTTGAGCTCGCGCTCGACCAGCTCGCGCCCCTGCGCCACCGAGACGTCGCGCTCCTGCTCCCGGAACCAGGCGCGCACCTTGGTGCGCGCGCTCGCCGTGCGCAGGTAACCGAAGCTCGGGTTCATCCAGTCGCGGCTCGGCTGCGCCTTCTTCTGGGTCAGGATCTCGACCCGGTCGCCGGTCTTCAGCTGGTAGTCGAGCGGCACGATCTGGTCGCGTACTCGTGCCCCGCGGCAGCGGTGCCCGACCATGGTGTGGATGCGGTAGGCGAAGTCGAGCGGCGTCGCCCCCTGCGGCAGATCGACGACGTCGCCGGCGGGCGTGAACACGTAGACCTGGTCCCTGAAGATGTCCGTCTTCAGCGACTCGACGAACTGGTGGGGGCTCGTGGCCTCGCGCTCCCAGTCCATGAGCTGGCGCAGCAACATGAAGCGCTTGTCCATGTCGCGCGTGCCCTTGCGCTCCTTGTAGGCCCAGTGCGCCGCGACGCCGAACTCCGCGTACTGGTGCATCTCGTGGGTGCGAATCTGCACCTCGAGCGGCTTGCCGCCGGGACCGACGACCGCGGTGTGCAACGACTGGTAGAGGTTGTCCTTGGGGCGCGCGATGTAGTCGTCGAACTCGCCGGGCAGGGGCAGCCACAAGGCGTGGACCATGCCGAGCGCCGCGTAGCAGTCGCTCACCTTGCTCGTGATGATGCGGACGGCGCTCATGTCGTAGATCTGGTCGAAGCTCACCTCCTTGCGCTGCATCTTCTTGTAGATGCTGTAGACGTGCTTCGGCCGGCCGCTCACGACGGCGTCGATGCCCGCCTCCGCGAGCTTCTGGCGCAGGAGCGCCATCACCTCGCGGATGAACGCGGCGCGCTCCTCCTGGTGCTCGGCGAGCAGGCGCGTGAGCTCGTCGTAGGTCTGGGGCTCGAGCTCGGCGAGCGCCGCGTCCTCGAGCTCCCACTTCAGCTGCCAGATGCCGAGGCGGTTGGCGAGCGGCGCGAACACCTCGAGCGTCTCGCGCGCGAGCCGCTGGCGCTCGTCCGGCGTGGGGATGGCCGCCGCGCGACTGCCGGGCTTGCCGTCGCCGGCGCTCGCGCGGAGCGCGCGCATGAGCTCGACCCGCAGCCCGAGGACGACCACGACGACGCGGATGTCCGCGGCCATCGCCAGGAACATCTTGCGCAGCGTCTCGGCCGCCTCTTCCTCGATGCGATCCCAGCGGATCGACTGCAGCCGCCCGACGCCGTCGACGAGTCTGGCGATCTCGCTGCCGAACTCGAGCTCGAGCTCGCTCTTCGGGCTCGTCGCGGTCGCGGCGGCGGGGCTCGAGTCGCGCCCCCCGCCGCGCGACAGCGGCGCGAGGCCCGCCGCCGCGAGCAGGATGGCGGCGACCGCTGGCGGGTCGAGCCGCATGGCGGCGAGCGACGCCGCGGCCGCGAGCCCCGCGCGCAGCCCGAGCATGCTCTGGCCCGCCGCCGCGCGGCGCTCGAGCACGGCGTGGGCCTTCTCGACCGGTGCGAGATCGTCGCCGGGGTGGCGCTCGCGCAGGGCGGCCAGCACGGCCGGGAGCTCGGGTAGCGGCGGCGGCGACAGATCGGGCATCGAGTGGCAGAGTTGTAGGTGCGCGGCCCGGTCCGCGCAACCCGCCGAGGCCGCCCGGCGCGCCGGATTCGGTTCCCCTGCTCCGGCGGTGGACCTAGAGTGAGGAGGCAGCCGTGACGCCGCCCAGCTCGCACCCCGGTTCGACCACGTGGCTCTCCGATCTCGCAGCGGCCTCGCCCGACGCCGTGCTGGTCGTGGCCGCCGACGGCACGATCCTCGAGGCGAACGAGGACGCCGGCGCGCTGTTCGGCTACGCGTGCGACGAGCTCCGCGGTCGCGACGTGAACGAGCTCGTCCCGCTCGCCGAGCGCGCGGCGCACGCGGACGCGATGCGGGGCTACCACGGCGCGCCGCACCGGCGCCGCATGGGCTCGGGTCTCGAGCTCGCCGCTCGGCGGCGCGACGGAAGCGAGCTGCCGGTGGACGTCGCGCTCGCGCCGTTCGACACCGAGGCCGGACGCGTCGTCGTGGCGTCGGTGCGAGACATGAGCACCGTGCGCGCGGCCGAGCGCGCGCTCCGCCAGGCGCAGCAGCGCATGCACACGGTGATGGAGCTCGCGCGCGTCGGCACCTGGGAGCTCGACGTCGCGAGCGGCACGCGCAGCTACTCGCCGGAGCTGCTCGCGATGCTGGGCCTGCCGGAGTCCCACAGGACGAGCGAGGCCTTCTTCGAGGCCGTGCACCCGGAGGACCGACCCGCCGTGGCGGCGGCGAGCCGGCGTGCGCTCGAGGAGGCGGCCCCCTACCAGCTGCGCATGCGCGTGCGCCACGCCGAGGGCACGTGGCGCTGGTTCGAGACCCGCGCCTTCCCCGACTTCTCGGGCCCGACGCCGCACCTGCGCGGCCTCGTGATGGACGTGACCGAGCGCGTGGCGAGCGAGATGGACGCCGAGCGGCGCGAGCGCGAGCTGCGCGTGCTGCTCGACACCCTGCCGAGCGCCGTCGCGCTCGTCGACACGCGCGGGCGCATCGCGTACGCCAATCGTCGCTTCGACGGCGGCCCGGTCGAGGAGATCCTCGGCACGCCCTTCGTCGAGCGCGTGGCCCCCGAGCTCCGCCCCACGCTCGCCGGGCTGCTCGAGCAGGCCCGCGCCACGGACGCCAGACTGGACTCCGAGCACTGGGCCCCGCTCGAGGGGCCCGAGCCGCGCTGCATCGCCCTGCGCCTGCGGCGCCTGGCCGACGACTCGGGGCGGGTGCTCGCGGTGGCCAAGGACGTGACGGCCGAGCGCCGCGCCGCCCAGCAGCTCGACGAGCTGCGCCAGGCGATGGAGAACGCGGTCGAGGGCATCGCGCGCGTCGACGCCGCGGGGCGCTACGTGGCGGTCAACGCGGCCTACGCCCGGATGCACGCGCGCGCGCCCGAGGAGCTCGTGGGCCGCGAGGCGCTGTCGCTGTTCGTCCCGGAAGACGCGGACGCGGCGGCCGAGGCACGCGCGCAGATGCTCGCGACGGGGCGCAGCGAGGTCGAGCTCACCGCCGCACGCCCCGACGGCTCGCCCCTGCCGGTCGTCGCGACGCTCGTCCGGGCGTGCGCTCCCACGGCGGGCTGGTTCTGCTTTCTGCGCGACGTGAGCGAGCAGCGCCGCGCGCGCGAGCAGCTCGTCGTGTCCGACCGGCTCGCGTCGCTCGGCCTGCTCGCCGCGGGCGTGGCCCACGAGATCAACAACCCCCTGGCCGCGATCCTCGGCAACCTCGATCTGCTCGAGCTGCGCCTGCCCGCCGCCGCGCCCGGCGTGCCCGGGCTCGCCGAGCCGCTCCGCCAAGCCCGCGCCGCGGCCGCTCGGGTGCGGCAGGTGGTGCGCGATCTGCACGTCTTCGCGCGCGACGAGGAGCGCGTGCTCGGGCCGGTCGACATCCGGCAGGTGCTCGACACGACGGTGCGGCTCGCCGAGTGCGAGACCCGCCATCGGGCCCGCGTGCGCTGCGACTACGCGGGCGGCTCGCTCGTGCATGGCGACGAGGCGCGCCTCGGGCAGGTGTTCCTGAACCTCATCGTCAACGCCGCGCAGGCCATCGAGCCGGGTGACCCCGAGGGCAACGAGATCGGCGTGGCGACGAGGGCGCTCGCGCCGGACCGGCTCGCGGTCGAGGTGAGCGACACCGGCAGGGGGATCGCGCGCGCGGATCGGGCGCGCCTCTTCAGCCCCTTCTTCACCACGAAGCCCCCGGGGGAGGGGCTCGGCCTCGGGCTCGCGATCAGCCACCGCATCGTGTCGTCGCTCGGAGGGTGCATCGAGGTCGAGAGCGAGCCGGGGCGGGGCACGACGTTCCGCGTGCTCTTGCAGGCCGCGTCGCCACCCGGCGAGGCCGTGCCCGCGGCGCCCTGACGCGGCGACGGCGCTGGCGACCCGGCCAGGCGGCCGGTAAGCTCCGGGCGTCGCAGTGGAGCGGGCGATCGCCGGCCCCCGTGCGGCGGGCCGCAGAGGACCGCCGCACGACGCGGGAGGAAAGTCCGGGCTTCACAGGGCAGGGTGCCGGTTAACGCCCGGTGAGGGTGACCTCGAGGAAAGTGCAACAGAAAGCAAACCGCCCCGCGCGCGCGCTCCGGCGTGCGCGCCCCGGGGTAAGGGTGAAATGGTGG
>JACRDA010000262.1 GCA_016212965.1 Myxococcales bacterium | reverse complement strand
GAACGGCTACGAACCGCTCACGCCGCGCCCTGCGCCGGCTCCGATGCCGCCGGCGCCCGCGATCGTGCCGGGCGCCTCGCACGTGCCCGGCATGCCGGGGCTCGTGCCGCCGGTGGCGATGCCGATGGTGCGCCCCCTCGCCGGCATGCCCGCGCCGCTGCCGGAGCCGCCGCCCGTCGAGGCCCCGCGCGACGACGCGGTGGCGGCCGTCGCGGCGCGCCCGGTGGCGCGCGAGATCGTCGAGCTCATCTGGTACGACGAGGCGAGCGTCGACAAGATCCGCAAGACGCGCGAGTGGGCTCCCATCCTCGCCGAGCTGAACCCGCCGGCGCCGCAGAGCGACCCGCTCGACTTCGACTCGCCGCCGCCGCCCGAGACGCCGCCCGAGCTCCGCGCCGAGCGGGACGTCGTCGGGATCATGACGCGCGCCCGGCCGATCAGCGGCGCGGATCTGCACCGCGTCATGCTCGAGGCCGTCGACGAGAGCGGCCACTTCGAGCCGCCCGTCGCGCTCATCGGCGGCAAGCTGTTCTTCCCCTTCGACCCCGTCGAGGCCCTGCAGGCGACCGTGACGGCGGTCACGCCGCTCGTCGCCGGCGACAAGCTCCTGCAGGAGACGCTCGACACGGCGCGCGAGCTCATGGCGACGCCCTGGATCCACAACTCGGGCGAGGTGGCCGACAACATGACCCAGCGCGTGCGCGAGACCTTCAAGAAGGGTCCGCGCAAGGTCGCCCCGAGCTACCTCGAGGACCTGACCGAGCGCATCCTGCTCGAGCAGCGCAAGTACCAGAAGCGCAAGGTCTTCGGCAAGGAGTGGATCCGCGCCCTGCTCACGCCCTCGCTCGGCCGCACGCAGATCCCCACCTACCTGCCGCTCGCGCTCGCCGAGGAGCTGCCCATGTTCGTGGCCTTCCCCGCGCGCCTGCTCGTCGAGGCGCACGTGCAGCAGGATCAGTACGAGGGCGAGGACAAGGCGTTGAAGGTCGTGGCGCTCGGGCGCGTGGTGACGTTCTCGCGCAGCGGGTGAGGCGCGGCGGTCGCCCGACTGCCGCCCGGAATTGGGGTAGAGTTGCCGCGTGACCTCCACGGATCGCCACCTCGCCCAAGACCGCTTCGGCCTGGCGCTCGACCTCTACGACCTCGCCGAGCGCATGCTCCGGCAACGGCTGCGACGGAAGAATCCTCAGGCGACGGAAACCGAGCTCGACGCGATGATCGCGCGCTGGCTCGAGCACCGGCCGGGCGCCGAGCTCGGCGACGGCGAGGGGACGCCCATCCCATGGCCGCGCCGAGCCGGATGAACCCGGTCGAGGCCGCGCTCATCCGCATCGCCGGAGAGCTCGAGGCTGCAGGCAAGCGCTGGGCGCTCGTGGGAGGTCTCGCCGTCAGCGCGCGCGCCGAGCCCCGCACCACGCGCGACGTCGATCTCGCCGTCGCGGTCACGGGGGACGACGAGGCCGAGGCGCTGGTCCATGGCCTCCAGGGTGGCGGGTACCGCGTCCTCACCGCGCTCGAGCAGGTCAAGCTTCGCCGGCTGTCGACGGTCCGGCTGTCGCCTCGCCCCGAAGGAACGGCCGGTGTCGTGGTCGATCTGCTCTTCGCGTCGTCCGGCATCGAGGCGGAGGTCGTCGAAGCCGCGGAGAGGCTCGAGATCGTCGCGGACCTGTGGGTGCCCGTCGCTCGGCTTGGCCACCTCCTGGCCCTCAAGGTGCTCGCGCGCGACGACCGTCGGCGTCCCCAAGATCGCGACGACATCCGCGCTCTGCTCGCGGAGGCGGCGCCGGCCGACCTCGAGCAAGCGCGCGGAGCGCTCCGACTCATCGAGGACCGGGGGTTTCACCGCGAGCGGCGCCTCGTGGAGGCGTTCGAGGAGATCCTGCGCGAGTCGCACGCATCGGTCGACTCGCCGACGGGGTGACGCAGCGCTGCGGCTGCCCGAGCCGAGACGCGCTTCTCAGGGCGCTCAGCGCGCGAGGTCCCGGCAGCACCGGAACCCGAGGTGGTAGTTCGAGTGGTTCCGCCCCTCGTTGTCGTGCCACGCGGGGGCGCGCCAGCGGCAGTCGTCCTTGTGGGCCTCGAGCTTCTGGAAGATGAACCAGCTGCCCTTCATCTCGGGGACACCGAGACCGCCGCGCGCGCCGAGCTCCTCGGCCTTGCGCGGCAGGAGCATGTGCTCGGCCGCGTTGCCGTGGAGGTCGTAGACCCCGAAGGGGCTGCGGCACGCGGGGAAGGCGCCGGCGGGCGAGGTGTTGGAGCCGCAGTGGCGATAGCTCGGGGCGTCGCAGCCCTTCGACTTCTGGCTTTGCGTGGCGCACTTGCCGTGGTCCTTCTCGGCGCCGTAGGCCCAGCGGATCTCGCGGTGCACGTTGTGCAGGCCCTGCATCGTCTGACGGGGCCGGCCGAAGGCGTACTCGACCTCGGGCCCGAGCACGGCCCCGGCGCACGCGCCCTCCCACTCGTGCGCGTCGCACAGGCGCTTGCCGAGCGCCTTGCACAGGGACTGCGCCTGCGCCGTCGTGACCCAGGTGACGGGGTACTCGCAGGGCAGGCCGGGGAACTCGTAGCGGTCGATGCACACGCGCGCGCTCGACTCGTCCTCGACCGCCGGATCCCACAGCGGCACCATGAACGGCGCGCCGCACGCGGGCTTCTTCTCGTCCTTCACCTCGGCTGCACGCCGGCGCAGGGCGCACTCCGTGCGCGTCAAGGGATGGTGGGTCACCGACGGGTTGCCCTGGCCCATCATCTTCGACGAGGCCATGAGCGCCGCCACGGCCGCGGCGCCCTCGTCGTCGACGACGCCGAGCGCGCGCATGCGCCGCACCATGGCCGCGCGCTGCTCGGGGAGCGTCGCGGGCTCGAGGTCGGCCTCGGGCAGCTCGTCCGCCTCGTACTCGACGGGCGGTGGCGGCGGCGCCGAGGCGCTCGGTGCCGGGGCCGCGCCGCTCGCGCTCGGAGCCGCCGGCGCGCTGGTCGCGGTCGTCGGCTCGTCCGTGCGAGTCGCGGCGTGGGCCTGGTCGTCCGCGGGCTCGCACGCCGCGAGTGCGAGCGCGAGCAGCGCGGCGCACGCGGTGCACGCGGCGCGCAGGCGGGCCAGGGCCACGTTACTCACGGGCTCCTCGGCCCCGACCGCGCGCGAACGACAAGGTGAGCGATCTCCAGCGCCGGCCGCGGGCACGAACTCGCGGCGGCCACGCCCTCTGCATAGCCCCTCGGAGCGACGCGTCAACTCGCCGGCTCATCGCTCGGGACCCGCACGCCCCCGCGCCGTGAGATACTCGCGGCATGCGACGCGTGCCCATCCCCCCGCCAACGCTCGTCGCGCTCGCCGCGTTCCTCGCGGCGTTCGTCGCACCCGGCCGCGCCGCGGCCGTCGACTACGTGGTCGATCCGCTCACCGATGCCGCCTTCGCGGGGCGAGGCTCGCAGGGCGGCGTCTTCTCGGCGGCCGGCTTCACGACGGTCGGGGAGGCCGACGCCTTCTGGTACGAGATCCCGGACGCCCTGCCGTCCGGGCGCATCGAGTACACGGTCGAGGGCCTGTCGGTCGGCGGCACCCTGTCCGGCACCGACCACGACGTCCTGACGATGTACCAGGCGCCGAGCGGCGTCGGCGAGCCCGTCGCGTACAGCCCCTACTTTCGCAACAACGACTTCAAGGCCTTCACGCGCATCTTCGGCTCGCTCGAGCCCGGGCGCGGGGGCGCGATGAAGCTCGAGCTCGCGTTCTGCCCGCGCGGCGACCCCTGGTACCACGACACGCCCTGCGACCCGTCGTGCGACCGGAGCGGCCTCGCGTACGCCAACGGCTCGCCCACCGACGTCGGCTGGGATCCGGGCGTCGCCTACCGCATGGCGCTCGAGTGGGGCGGGGGCAGCATCCGCTTCGCGCGCGACGGCGTCACGCTCGGCACCGTGGGGTACCCGGGCGAGTACGCGCCCCAGCCCCTGCGCGTGCGCTTCGGCTCCCCGCGCCACGACGGCGTCTACCCGGGGCTCGCGTTCATGCCGCACGGCATCACCTTCCGCGACGTGCTCGTGACCGGCACGCCGGGCACGATGACGCCCGTCTGCGCCGCCGAGGTGCCCGATGGTGGCGTGCCCGACGCGGGCAGCGGCGGCTCCGCGCCCGTCGACAGCGGTATCTCGACCGGCAGCTACGACGTGCTCGCGGACGTGACCGCCGCGAGCTGGGAGCCGGGCGTCTTTCCCGACGTCGGCGATCTCAACGTCGAGGGTGACGGCGCGAGTCCCCAGGCCATCGTCTACCTGCGCTTCCCGGCGCTCGGCGGCACGGTCACGCACGCCGTCCTGCGCGTGCACGCGCAGACGATCGCCTCGGCCGCCGGTGGCTCGGGCGAGGTGTGCGCCGTCGCGGACGACGCCTGGGACGAGAACACCCTCACCTGGGCGACCCGCCCCGCGGTGGGCGCGTGCACCGGCGCCGTGACGGCGGTCGATCCCGACACCGACGTCGCCTGGGACGTGACCTCGCTCGTGACGAGCGGCGCGCACGTGAACCTCGCCATCGTGTCGCACGACCCCGACGGCGCGCACTTCCTCTCGAAGGAGAGCGGCGGCGCAGGGCAGGGGCCGAAGCTCGTCGTCGAGCTCGGACCCGCCGGTACGGGCGGCTCGGGCGCCGGGGGCACGGGCGGCAGCGGCACCGGGGCCGGCAGCGGCACGGGTGGCAGCGGCAGCGGTGCGGGCCCACTCGCAGGCGCGCCTGCCGAGGAGACGAAGGGCGGCTGCGGCTGCCGCACGACGGGCGACGAGAACACGGCGCTCGGCGCGGCGGCCCTCGCCGCGGCGCTCGGGCTCGGGGCGCGCCTCGGGCGCCGGCGCCGGCGCGCTTCGGCCGGGAAAGGGAGAGGCTCGACATCATGATGGGACACCCAACCCGCGCGCTCGCGCTCTTCGCGCTCTTGGCGCTCGGATCGTCCGCGCTCGCCTGCAGCGATGCCTCGATCGGCACGAACG
>JACRDA010000250.1 GCA_016212965.1 Myxococcales bacterium | reverse complement strand
GTGCTCGCCGCGGCGCGCCTCGCCCGCGAGCGCTCGCACCCAGCGGCGCTGCACGGCGAGCCAGGCCCCGACGCTCAGGCCCTCGCGCCGCAGCACGTCGTCTCGCGGCTCGCCGGCCTCCATCGCCCGGCGCAGCTCCGCGAAACGCTCGATCGAGACCATGGTGTCGTCCCTCGCTCGACGATCGCAAGGGAGGCGGGGGGGGTCAAGGTGCGCGGTGGCGTTCGGTGGCGTGCGCTCTTGGTGTTGGCCGTGCCTTCGGCTCACCCACCGTTGATCGCCCCGCACACGGTGAGGTCGCCCTCCACCGTGACCGGGCCCTTGAGGGTGATGCTGCCGCCCTCGATGACGACCGTCGCGCCCTTGATGGTGATCGTGCCGCCGGCCTCGAAGGTGGCGTCGCCGCCGGCGCTCACGCCGACGTTGCCCGCGGCGTCGACGGCGAGATCGCCGCCGGCCGTGACCGAGACGTCGCCGCCGGCGTCGACCGTGACGTCGCCGGTGCTGCAGGTGACGCTGCCCGAGCGGATCGCGGCGACGCCGGCCGCCGTGATGCGCACGTCGCCCGTGTGGGCGCTCGCGATGAGGTTCTTGTGGGCGCAGAGCTGGATGCAGTGCTCCATGCTCTTCAGGCGCAGATCGCGGCGCGCCAGGATGCCGACCGAGGTCTCCTCGTCGAGCGGCGGCGACTCGGCGTCGGGGTAGTAGCCCCCGACGACGCGCACCGTGTGGGCCTCCATGTCGAGGTCGCCTTTCGCGGACACGAGCACGTCGACGCCCGCCGCCACCTCGACCGTGCCGGGCGACTTCAGCTCGGCGTGGTTGCGGCCGACGACGGACGCGCTGTCGTACGACGAGAGCGCCGCGACGCGGTCGCCCCATACGAGCGCCGTGTCGCGTCCGACTGCGGCCACCGTGTGGGTGCTCGCGAGGAGGGCGGCGGGCTCGAGCGGATCGCCGAGGGGCTCGCCCTGGGTACGGCCCGTCGCGTCGCCGAGGGCGCGATCGGTGGCGCGCGCCGCGCCGCGCACGGCCTCGAGCGCCGCGGCGTCCGCGGAGCTCGAGAGGCTGCTCGCCGTGGCGCTCCAGAGACCGCCTCCGCCCGCGCTCTCGGTGTCGCCGTCGGCCGCGGGCGGAGGCTCCTCCGCGCCTTCTTCGGCCGCGCTCGCCCAGTCCTCGGGCGAGAGGGACAGGCGCTGGAGGTCCTTGCCGACGTCGCCGAGGCGGAGGGCGGCGGGCTTGTCGATCCCGCGCCTGCAGGCAGCGCTCACCGCGGGGGCGCCGGCGATGAGCACGGCGGCGCGACCGAGCACGGTCGTCGCCGAGTCCGCGATCGTGGTCTTGCGGGTCGTCGCCTCGTTGCAGGAGAGCCGTGCTGCGGCGCTCACGTGTGCCTCGGTCCTCGTGAGCACGCCCTCCTCGGGCTCCTCCTCGGAGCCCATCTGGATCGTGGTGTCGTGGCGCGGCGTGTGGATGCGGATGCGCTCGTCGCCGATCGTGTCCTCGATCACCATCTCGTTGTTCGAGCCGGTGCGGAGCACGTTCTGGGTCTGGTTCCGGCGATCGACCGGGCTCGGGATGAGTGGATTCGGCGCCGTGCCGACGATGACGGGTCGATCGGGATCGCCGTCGACGCAGCCTACGAGCACCTCCGTCCCCGGCCGCAGCGGGAAGTGCATGCCGTAATAGGCGCCGGCATGGGGCTGCATCATGCGCACCGGGTGGGAGGCCCCGAGATCGGTGCGCCCCGAGCGGTCGTAGAGCATGCGCACGTGGTAGCGCCCCGCCTCGTCGAGCTCGGCGTAGGGGCCGCGGACGGCGCCGTCGACGAAGGCATTGAGCAGGCCGCCCACGCGCGGCTTCGGGGTCGCGCGCGGCGGGCGAAAGCGCACGCTCTTCGGGATGGCCGTCACGGTGTTGACCCAGCCCTCGACGCCCGCCCGGTCGGGCCCGCTCGCGGCCGCCGTGCGGAAGGCATAGTCGACCCGCGTCAGCAGGAGCTCCCGCTCGCCGCCGCGCGCGTCGGCGAGCGTCAAGGTGCGGCCCGCGTGCACGGTGAGCAGGGTCGTCTTCGCCGTCACGATCTCCTGGCGCGCGGCGAGCTCCTCGGCGCGGACGCGCGCGAGCGCGCTCGTCTCGGCGGGCGTCTTCGGGTGCGTGCCGCACTCGACGACTTCGCCGTGCGGGGCCGCGACGCCGGTCGGCAGCCCGGCCGTGAGCGCGAGCGCGGGCGTGCGGTAGTTGTAGTCGTGGACGAGCGCCTGCTCCGGCAGCCGCCGGTAGCTCGTCGCGACGTCGAAGGCCGCCGGATGCTCGCGCCGGTGGCGCACGTGCAAGGTCGGGTGACCCTCGACCGGGCGGCTGTCCTCCGTGTCGGTGAAGACGACGACGTCGCGGCCGTCGCGGTGCTCGAAGGCGAGCGTGATGCCGAGGTGCTCCGCGAGGCGGCTCACGAACGCGAGATCCGTCTCGTCGTACTGCACGACGATCTCGCGCGCGGGGTACTGCCCGCGCAGGTGAAAGACGAAGTCGTCGCCGGCCTCGAGCCCGACGGCGCCGAGCTTCTCGGCGAGGATCTCGGGCACCGTGCGCTCGAGGAACACCTGGTTCCCGTGCCGCTGTCCGAGCAGCCACGCGCGCGGCACGAGCGTGACGGCGAGGTGCACGAGGTCGCTCTCGACGTCCGTCGACTCCTCGACCTCCGACACGATGCCGTGCACGCGCGCGACGACGGCGCCCTCCTCGACGAAGGCGAGCGTCGCCCGTTCCCGCAGGAGCTCGCGCGCGCCGTCGTGGAGCGACGAGCCCCGGCCGACCAGAAGGACGCGGAACCGGAAGAGCCGACCGAGCTCGTCGGTGCCGTCGAGGCGTGCGACCTCGAGCGCCGCGCCCCCGAGCGCGGCCGACTCGAACAGCGGAACTCGTTCGCGCATGGCCTTCTGTCGGACGAGTGGCGACCGCCGTCAAGGAATGGCAGGGTCGGGTTGCCGGCGAGCGCCCGTGGGTAGTACGAAGGCCCCGTGGAGCCGAGCGCCGCCCTCGCCGTGACGACGCTCCCGTGGCAGGACGCCGCGGGTCGGGCGTGGGTCACGGTGGTGGCGAAGCTGACGCTCGCCCTGCGGCCCGACGCCGTGGCCGAGCTCGCCGCGCCCGAGGCCATCCGCCGGCACGACGAGCGGGCCGAGGACGGTCACATCCTCTGGCCGTCGGACCTCGTGCCGTACAAGGCCGAGGCCGACCTCTTCGTCCGGGCCCGTGCGCACGCGCCTGCCGGAGGCGCGCGCCGGAGGGCCGTCTGCATCGCGCTCGCGCGCGGGACGGAGCTCCTCGTGGAGCACCGCTTCGTCGTGCGAGGCGAGCGCCCGCCCGAGGCCGGGGACGCGGGCGAGCCGCGGCGGTTCACGACCCAGGCGCTCGACTGCGGGCCGCGCGAGCTCGCGCCCGAGGCGGCTCGGCTCCTCGCGGCCGAGCGCGTCGTTCTGCCCGAGGACTTCGATCTCCGGGTCTTCCAGCGCGCGCTGCCCGAGCTGCGCGCGCCGCTGCTCGCGGGCGGCGAGCAGCTCCTCTTCGAGGGCCTCGGCGCGGGCGCGCCCGTCGTGCGCTTTCGCTTCCCGGCGCTCGGCGTGGCGGCCGTCGTCGCGGTGCGGCGCGCGGGCAGCGAGGTCCACGTGGCGCGCGCGCCCGTGCCCATGGCGTGCGACACGCTGTCCGTCGACGCCGTCGACGCGGAGCGGCTCGTCGCGACGCAGATCTGGCGCGGCGTGTGTCCGCTCGAGCGCGGTGAAGAGGCCGGGCTCGCCGAGGCGGCGCTCGTGCCCTTGCGGGCCGTCGAGGAAGTGCTCGGCGCTCCCCGGGGCTGGCTCGTCGAGCGCGCACCACCCGACGACGCGCGCCAGGGACGCGCGCGACCCGCGCTCGAGAACCCCTCGCCGTTTCCGGCGACATCGTTCGCCGCCGAGCTCGAGCCCGGACGGGCGCGCGAGATCGTGGTCGTGAAGGGGAGCTTCGCGCTCGAGCCGGGCGCCGCGGCGACCCTCGCGCCCGTGCAGGACGCCCTGCGCGGCGACGAGCGCTGGGACGGCGCGGAGGGCGCGAGCCTCCGCTACGCGTCCGATCACGCGCCCTTCAAGCCCGAGGCCGACGTGCTCGCCGTCGGCCATGCCTATCCACCGCCCGGCGCGAACGTCGCGCGTGTCGCGCTCGAGGTCGGCCCCGTCGGCAAGGTCGTGGTCGCGACGGGCGATCGGCACTGGGTGTCGGTCGCGCAGCCGAGCGAGCCCGCCCCCTTCGAGCGCATGCCGCTCCGCCACGAGCGAGCGTTCGGCGGGCCGGCGTGCGGCGACAACCCGGTGGGCGTCGGCGCGGGCGCGGTGAAGGGCACAGCCCTGCCGAACCTCGAGCGCCCCGAGGCGCTCCTGCGCCGCGCGGGCGAGGCCCCGCGCCCGGCGTGCTTCGCGCCGCTCGCTCCGGAGTGGCCGGCGCGCGCCCCGCAGAGCGGCACCTTCGACGCCGCCTGGCAGAAGACGCGCTGGCCGCACCTGCCGCGCGACTTCGACTGGACGCACTTCCAGGCGGCGCCCGTCGATCAGCGCTGCGCCTACCTCGAGGGCGGCGAGTCGTACCGCATCACGTCGGTCCTGCCGGGCGGGGCGGCGCTCGAGGGCAGGCTGCCGCGGGCGCGCCCGCGCGCCTTCGTGCTGCGCAGGCCGGCGCGGGCGGCCGGGGAGGCCGCGCGCCCGCCGGAGGACGCGACGCCGGCGACCCATGCCGACCACGCCCTCGAGGAGGTGCGGCTCGCGCTCGACACCGTGCTCTTCGACTGCGACGCCCGCGAGGCGCGGCTCGTGTGGCGGGGCTCGGCACCGACGGCCGATCTCGGGGCCTCCGACGTCGAGCGCCTCCTCGTCCTCCACGACGACGGCTCGGGCGCGAGCGATCGCGAGCAGGCGTGGGGCGAGCTCCTCGTCGCGGGGAGCCGGCGCTTCGAGCCGGCGGAGCTCGACGCGGCGCGTGTGCGACGCGCGACGCTCGCGGCGCTGCCGTGCGATCCCGCGCGGCTCCGCGACGCGGCCGTGAAGGCGCGCAGAACGGCCGAGCGGCAGGCCGCCCTCCCGCCGCCTGCGGGCGAGCCCGAGCCGCCCGAGCCCGTCCCACGCGCGACCGTCGAGGCGGACCTCCGGGCCGGCGTGTCGCTCGCGGCGCGCGATCTCACGGGGGCCGAGCTCGCCGGGCTCGATTTCTCGGGGCGCGACCTCACCCGCGCCGTCCTCGCGCGGGCGACGCTGACGGGCGCGCGCTTCGACGGCGCGCGCTGCCTCGGCGTGTGCCTCGTGGGCGCACGGGCCGCGGGCTCGAGCTGGGTCGGGGCGGAGCTCGGCCGTGCCGATGCTGCGGGCGCCGATCTCGCGCACGCGGATCTGACGAAGGCGCGGCTCGGGCAGGCGATGCTGTGCGGCGCGAGCCTCGAAGGGGCCACGCTCGCGGGCGCCGATCTCGGGCGCGCGGATCTGACGAAGGCGCGGCTCGCCGGCATGCAGGCCGAGGGCGCGTCCTTCGTCGCGGCCGATCTCTCGGGCGCCACGCTCGACGGGGCGGGGCTCGCCGACGCCGTCCTCGACGACGCCCGGCTCTACGAGGCGAGCGGCGAGGCCGTGGTGCTCGATCGCGCGAGCCTCGCGGACGCGCGGCTCGAGCGCGCGCGCCTGCCGGGCGTGAGCCTCCGCGATGCGCGCGCCCCGGGCTCGGTGTGGGACGGCGCCGATCTCTCGGGCGCCCACGCCGAGCGGGCCAACCTCGCCGGCGCCGTCCTGCGCGACGCGGTGCTCGATCGCGCGATCCTCGACGCGGCGAATCTCGCGGACGCCGTCGTCGCGGGCGCGAGCCTCCGCGAGGCCTCGCTGCGCCGCGCGAACCTCGCGCGCGTCGATCTCGAGGGCGCCGACTGTCGCCGCGCGGATCTCGGCGGCGCGAGCCTCTACCAGGCCGAGACCTGGCAGGCGCGGCTCGACGGCGCGCGCCTCGACGAGGCCTTCGTCGCGGGGTCGAAGCTCGCCAAGGGCTGAATGGAAACTCGGCTCCAGCGTGACGTGGCTGCAGGCTTCGGGCTCCTGAAGGCGTGCACTCGAGGGACCGTTTGGCTCCCTCGAGTCTCGTGCCTGACGTCCGCTCCCTGTAGCCGCGCGTGCCCTGGTCGGTGCGCCACTGCGGCGGCGCAGACGCCCTCGCTCGCCGCGGCCGGGCAGCGTGCTACCGTCGAGCCGGATACCGTTCAATCGTAGGTGGTCGCTGGGTCCAAGCAGGTCCACTCGCCCCAGCTCTGCCACGCCTTGGCCTCGCAGCCGTTCGAGGCGTCGCCGTCGGCGTCGCAGTAACCCTCGCTGCAGCGATGCCTGCAGCGATCGCCGACGCACATGCTGTCCATGTTCGGGCGCGCGCAATCGGCGGCGCAGCGTCCGCAGTTGTGAAGGTCCCCCAGATCCGTCTCGCAGCCGTTGCGCGCATCGCCGTCGCAGTCACCGCGCTCGAGCGGGCAGTCGAGCCGCTCCAGCATGAACGGAGCCGCCCCGGTCGCGCGCCCCGAGCCGACCTTCGGTGGTGGGGCGGTCGCGGTCGGCGGCCCCGGACAGGCGGTCGTGGCGAATGCGATCACCATGGAGACGCACAGCGTGCAGCGGATCCCGCGCGCGTCGGGCATGTCGGAGACAAGGCGCCGGGTCGGCCGACGGCGCAAGCGCAGAGCACTGGCCCGGCGGCTGTGCCTGCGCCCCCCGCTCGGGTTTCACCCGCCGAGCGGCGTCGGCAGCGGCTCGGGGCGCACGTCGTCGAGGCGCAGCGTCACGAGGTAGTCGCGGCCCGCGCGCTCGTCCGCGAGCTCGAAGCGGGTGCCTTCCATCGTGACCTGCGTGGGCTGCCCGGTCGTCGAGGCCATGTGGATGCCGCCGTGCGGGAAGCCGCGCTCGTCGAGGTCGCACACGGTGATCGACCGCGGCGGCGTCGGTGACCAGGCGCCGCACGACGCGTCGACGAAGCACACGGTCCCCGCGCGCATCAGCGCGACGCGGCAGCGCTCGCCCTCCGCGACCGGCCCGCCCGCCGAGACGTGCGTGACGACGCCGTCGTACACGCGCGCGATCCCTTCGGCCGCGCCGCCCCGCGCGGTCGCGAGCTCGGCGAGGCCGCTCGGCTGGCGCGGCCGCTGCTGCGCGACCGCGGGCCCCGGGGTGGACACCGCGCCCGCCTCCAACGGGGCCGGCGGTGTGGCAGTCGTGGCGCGCGCGGGCTCGCCCTGGGTGAGCGCGGCGACGACGAGGACGACCGGGACGAGGGCCGCCGCGGCGCCGCGCGCGACCCGCCCGAGCCAACGCCGCCGCCCCGGCAGCCGCGCGGTCGCGTCGAGCCGCGTGCGCAGCCGCTGCACCTCCACCTCGAGCCGCTCGTTCTGCGCGCGGAGGGACGCCCGGTCGTCGCGGTAGGGCATGGCCTCCCATGTACGGGCGACCGGGCGGCGGGATCTGGTGGACGGCAGAAAGGGAGCGCGGCCGGCGCGCGGTGGCGGAGGCGGGCTCGTGATAGCGTCTACGTCATGCGATACGCTTCCGCGCTCTGCCTCGTGGGCCTCGCGGCGTGCAGCGGCGAGGTGATCCAGGACCTCGGCACGGGCGGCGCCGGGGCCGGAGCGGCGACCGGCAGCGGGGGCACGACAGGTACCGGCGGGACCGGCACCACGAGCGCGACGGGCGGCGCGTCGGCGGGCGGCGCCTCGACCGGAGGCGCGCCCGGCAGCTGCGGCCTCTGCGACCCGCCGGGCACCAACGACACGCCCGCCTACAGCTTCCACGAATGCACGCCGCCGCTCGAGATCGGCTGCCCGGCGCAGCTCTGCACCCCCGGCGCGACCGACTGCAGCCCCGGCTACAGCTGTGATCCCTGGGGCGCCGCGGCTTGCTGCTGGTGCCAGGCGGCCGTGCCCGCGTGCGTCTTCACCGGGCCGGCGCAGGGCCCGCTGCCCGAGTACCTGAAGCTCGGCCAGACGTCGGGCCCTGCGGGCCAAGCGCTTGAGCTCCGCATCGAGGGCTTCCCCTTCTACGTCGGCGCGCTCTTCTACCTCGCGCGCGTCGGTGCCTCGGGCGACCTCATGCAGCTCGGCGGCTCGACCTGCTCCTTCACGGTGGACGTGCCGGGCCAGCCCGTGGGCCGGGTGCCGGTATGGGTCTCCCAATACGGTGGCGCCGCCCCATGGGTGCTCGCGGGGTTCTTCGAGTGGACGGGCGGCCCGCCCGCGCCGGCGTGCATTCAGCCCGGCCATCCTTGCGGCCCGAACATGGGCACCTGCTGCGAGACGTCGGACGTGCCGATGGCGTGCGTCGCCGGGCGCTGCCGGCAGCTCTAATCGGCCTTCGCGCCGAAAACGCCGATCCCCGAGCCGTCGCCGCCTGACGGCCCCCGCGCCCGGCGCAACGCCTCCGACGCGGACCCGCTCAGCGTCGGGGCTTCCTGGGCTTCGTGGTGGGCGGAGGAGGCGGAGGCGGCGGCGGCGGAGGCGGCGGCGGCTTGGAGGTCGGCGGCGGCGGCGCCGTGGGCTGCGGTGGCGGCGGCGGGGGGGCCGCCGTGGCCGAAGGCGGAGGCGGCGGCGCGGCGGAGCTCTCGGCCGAGGCCGAGGCCGAGGCGGAGTCGGCCGGTTGCGCGCTCGCCGAGTCGGCGGGCGGCGTCTCGCTGCCGGTGGCCAGGGGAATGACCTTCACGAGCGTGGCCCGCCACGCGGTGATGGCCTCGCGGTCGGCGAACGAGTCGACCGAGGTCTCGGTGCTCTCGACCGACTGCGCACACACCGCGAGTGGCGCCGTGAACCTTCGCTCCACCTTGAGCGCGCCGGTGCGTCGATCGTAGACCTTCTCGATGCGGTCGTTCGCGTCGAGCGGGATCGTGCGCTCGCCGCTGCTCCCGGTGTAGGTGCACGAGCCCTGGTGCCGCGTGGCGATCTCGGAGAGCAGCACGAGGTCGACGTCGGCGAGGGTCGCGGCGTTGCCGATGAGCTCCGGCACCTTGTAGTAGAAGATCCCGAGCACGTGCGGCTCGCTCGGCGCCGCCTTGTCCCCCGGGAAGGTCAGGGGCATGCGCTGCACCGCCTCGTACGTCGCGATGAGGAGCTTCTGCCCCTCGAGGACGATCTTCGTCTCGAGCTTGCCGAGGTCGGGGCTCGCCGGGGTGATGGAGACGGGGATGGCGACGCCCTCGTTCAGCTTGTCGAGCGGGGTCTTCGCCAGGAACGGCAACGTGCTCACCGTCAGCTTCGCGGGCCCGGCGCCCTCGACCTTGGCCTTCTGATCACCGATCTCGACGATGTCGCCGGGCGCGGACTTGACGGCGACGACGATGTTGAGCTTGCCGTCGACGTGCAGGCCGCCTTCGCACCCGTTGCACGTGATCTCGGTCGTGCCCTTGGCGTCGGCCCCGAGGCCATCGCTCGCGTGGAGCGGCGGCGGCGGCCTGGGCACCTCGAACTCGACGTCGGTCGACGACGTCCCGCTCGCGTCCGTCGCCTTGAGGACGATCTTCTGCTTGCCGGGCTTCATGTCCGCGGGCAGGACGACGGTGTAGCTGTCCTTGGTCGAGGCGACCGCCGGCTTGCCGTCGAGCGTGAGCGTGACCTCCGACGCGGTCGGCTCGAGCTCGACCACGAGCGTCCGCGTGTCGCCGCTCGAGGTCACGGCCGCCTTCTTCACCTTGATCTTGGGGCCCTGGGGCGCGGGCGCCGAGGCCGTCGGCTCCGCGGAGCCGGTCGCGTCCCCACCCTTGGCACCGCACGCGGGCAGGACGGCGCCTGCGAACAACACGGAGAAGAAGAACGACCCACTCTTGTCGAGCACACACCTGGCCATGATGAAGCGGGTAGTCGAGGCTCCTTCGCGAAGCAAGCCGGCCGGGCCGCTCGACGCCCATCCGCAGCGCGCGTAGGCCGGACCGGTGGGTTCTGCAGCCACGGCCGTGGGCGCAGCGGGTCGATGGGCCGGCACGAACCGGAGGTCGCTCTCTTTCTCGGCGCTCGGCCTCCTCGCCGGGCTCGCGCTCGCGACGGCGGGCTGTCCCGAGGCGACGACGCAGGCCCATCGAGGCGGCGTCGATCGAGCTCCGCGAGGCCGCGCTCCTCGGTCAGCCGCTCTGGCTCGCGCTCGCGCCCGGTCGCGCGGTCGTCGGGCTCGCGGGCGGCGTCGTCCTCACCGACACCGTGACCCGCGGCGTCCTCGGGACGCTCGTCGGCGGCGCCGCGCCGGCGGCGTTCCTGGCGCACGGCGTCGTCGATCCCTTCGACGGCGTCGGCGAGGGCCTCGTGTGCCACTTCGGCGACGTGCTGGCGCCCCGCGAGGTGTGCGCCGAGCGGGACCTCGTGCCAGGCGCGCTCGGCCGCGCGCTCCGCGGCGACGCGAGCTACCTCGAGCCGTGACAGGCCCCGAGAGTGGGCCCCAGCGGACGTGCCGGCCCCAGGCAGCGCCGCCATGCACCTCGCGCGGCCCGCTCACAGGTAGAGGTAGCCGCGGAAGTCGAGTGTGAGCCAGAACGTATCGCCGACCACGTTGCGATCGGCATGGTGCGGCAGGGCATCCGCGTCGCCACGCACCGGCAGGAACAAGTACGGAAAGCTCAGGTGGAGGTCGACGTCGAGCTCCGGTGCGTCGCCGGATGCCACGACCCCGCCGAGGCGGAAGGCGAGCGGCACGAACATCGACGCCGGAGCCGTGAAGTCCCCGACTCCGAGGCCCGTGTCGAGGCCGAGGTGCAGGTGCGGGATCGGGCTCAGGGTCGCGCCGAACGCCACCCCGGGCTCCATCGTGGGGTTGTCGAACACCGCGACCCCGGTCGGCTGGAAGAGCCCGCCCGTCGCCTTGCCGGCCCGGAGCCCCCTCACCACCGCACCGCCGACCGAGGCGTCGATCCGCACGATGGCCGCGGGATGGCCCGAGCCTCGCACGGCGAGATAGCCGCCCCCCACGCTGCCGGACGGAACGGGGACTCGCCCCGTCACGTCGAGACCCAGCTCGAAGTCGCCCTGGAGCAAGCGCGCGCCGAGCCCGAGCAGGACGTCACTTGGCGCATACCCGTAGCTGAACGCCTCGACGATGGAGACCTCGATGTCGTCCGTGAGCCCCGCGCGCAGGCCGAGCCCGATACCCGCGCCCGGGCGCCAGTCCGGGGAATCGGTCGTGCGGTGCTCGCCCAGGTTCTCGTACGTGAAGAAGCCCGAGCTGCGGAGCGCCACCGTCCCGCCCGGGAGGGTGATGGGGCGCGCAGCCAGCGCCACGGGCTGAGGCGGCGGAGCGCGAGGCAGCCGGTCGAGCAGGGCGATGTCGAGCACGCGCTCCTCGCCTTCGGCAAGGGCGAGGACCAAGGGCTCGAACGCGCCCTCCGCATCCCTCAACCGAAGGACGGTCGTCCCCGGATCGACGGCAACTCGCTCGTCTTGGGACGCCGCCACTTCGGGGCCGTCGCCGGCCGCGGCCACCGTCCCCGGTCCGGCACCGCGTAGGACGACGTGTGCGATGCGCGGCTCGACATTGGAGAGGCACGAGAAGGCCTCGTTCGCGAGAGCCTCGTCTTGGGCCTCGTTCGCGAGCCGAAGCGCGTGCCGGCAGCTTTGCGCTGCCGCCCGGACGAGGCCGTGCGCCGCGTCCGCTCGACCGAGCGCGAGGAGCGAGCTCGCCGTCGGCCGCTTCTCGACGGCCGCGACGAGCGCCGGGCGCACGCCGTCGAGGTAGGCGAGCACGCCCTCAGTGCTGGACGGAGGGGGCTCGGCCGCGCAGAGTGCGCCACCCACGACGAGGAGGGCAGCGCCGAGTGCGGGCCCGACTAGGGCGGCGGGAGCTCGAATTCCCACACCTCTCTCTTGATCTTGGCCCGAGGGCCTCCGACGCAGACCGCTCAGCGTCGGGGCGTCTTGGGCTTCCGGCGCGAGCGTCACGGAAAGATGTAGGCCTGAAAGCCGAGCGTGGTCCAGAAGCAGTCCGCGACGATGTTGCGCTCCGAATGCGCCGGGAGCCAGCGCTCGTCGCCCCGGACCGGCATGAGCCAGTAAGGGAAGGTCCAGCGAAAGTCGATGTCGACGGCGGGGGCGTCGTCGAACGGGATGGTGCCACCGAGCCGAAGCCCGAGCGGGAGGAAGATGGACGCCGGCACTGCGAAGCTCTGCATCCCGAAGCCCGAATCGAGGCCGAAGTAGAAGGTGTCGACCGGGGTCAGGGTCAAGCCGAGCGCGAGCCCGGGCGTCACCGGAAGGGCAGCTCCCATGCCGACGGCGGCGGGCTGGAACAGGCCGACGTATCCCTTCTCGAGGGGCGTACCCTCGAGCCCCTTCTCGACGGGCGTACCCAGGCGCCCCTTGACGGCCCCGAGACCTAGCGAGCCGTCGATGCGCAGCGGGCCCTCCACCCGTCCCGAGCCTGTCAAGGAGAGGTAGCCGCCGCCCGCCCGCTCCACCCACAACCCAGGGATCCGCGCGGTCACACCGAGCCCGAGCTCGAAGTCGCCCGGGACCAGGCGCGCGTCGAGCTCGAGCAAGAGGTCGCCCGGGAAGTAGCCCAGGTTGAAGGTCTCGCTAGCCGCGAGCTCCACATCATCGGAGACCGCGCCGCGGACACTGGCGGCCCAGCCGAGCCCGACTTGCTTCAGAAACTGGAGCTCGTCTTTCGCCGGCGGGATCGGTCCCGACGACTTGGGCATTGGGGGGAGGATGAGGCCGGCGAAGAACCAGGCACCGAACGCGACCGTGCCGCTCGGCAGGTTCATCGAGCGCGCGCTCCACGGTACCGGCGGGCGCGGCGGGCGCGGCTCGTCGGGCACTCGCGCGAGCGTCGCGACGTCGAGCACGCGCTCCTCCCCGTCGCGCAGGTCGAGGACCGCGGGCTCGAGCGCGCCGTCCGGTACGGTCACCGTGACGACCACCGTGCCGGGGTCGAGAGCGAGTCGCTCGACGCCGGGCTCGGGCGGGCCGCCGTAGAGGGCCAGCGTCGTGTCGGGGGGCGCGCCCCGCACGATGAGGTGCGCGACGCGCCTCTCGGCGTCCTCGAGACACGCGAAGGCCTCGCGCGCGAGCGCCTCGTCGGCGACCTCGTTCGCGAGTCGGAGCGCGCGCCGGCAGCTCACGGCCGCCGACCGCACCAACCCGAGCGCGGCGTCGGCCCGGCCCGCCGCGAGGAGGCTCCCGGCTGTCTCCGCGCCCGGCTCGCCCGCGCGCGCGCTGGTCGGGCCCGCGAGGACGCACGCTGCGACCGCGGCGCAGAAGCGGCCGAGAGAGGCGGGGCGCGCCGGGGTCGGCATGACTACGGCGTCGGCATGGCGAATTCCCAGACCTCGGTCCAGATCGTGCCTTGATGGGTGTAGAGGCCGACGACGTAGAGCATCCCCTGATAGAGCCGGGGTGAGCTCGGGAGCAAGCCGTGCGGCCCGCTCGCCGAGGAAGGCAATGTCCCGGCATTGGGCCCGAGCACGTGGTACTCCTTCTGCGTCTTCAAGTTGTAGCCGTAGATGTCGACGCGGCTCTTCGGCGTGTCCGTGGTGGTGTTGGGCGCGTCGGAGTCGCGGTCGTCCTGCCACACCACCCAGTCGCCCGCGACCGCCGGATCCCACTTCGCGCTCGGCGCAGCCGGATCCGTGAACGTGAGCCGAGTCGTCACCTGCGTCTCGATGTCGTAGGCCACGACCTCCTGATTCGCCGGATCCTCGAGCCCGCCGCCCGGGTGGTAGCGCTGATCGATCCACACGATGGTGTTGCCGTCGCTCGCGGCCATCCACTGGAGCGCGGGGTCATTCGTGACGTTCGTGTCGCTCCAGTCTCGGGTGTCGATGAGGTGCACCTCACCGTCGCCCTCGCTGAGGACGATGTAGGGCTCGTTCAGCGAGTAATTGGTGACGAGCCAGTCCGAAGTGGCGAAGGTGTGCTTGCTACCGTCCCGAAGATCCAGTGCCCACGTGCCGAGCGTGCCACCGGCGAAGAGGGCGAAGGTATCGCTCGCCGTGATGGCGTCACTCCAGTAGACGCTCTCGCTGACGTGAAGGCCGCGAGTCGCTGCCTTGTGAAAGCACGTCTCGCACAGATAGCCCTTCGTCGTACCCGCCGCCTGCTCGACGAAGAAGGACTCGATGAGGCAATCACCGGACAGCGCGGCAGTGGACGGTACCGCCCCAGGCTCGGGGGTGGGCGCTCGCAGCGTGTACTCCTCGCCCGTGTCGAGGTCGACGATCACCCCTTGCGTCGCGTCGGTGCCGGTCGTCATCAAGCGGCCGGCGAACCGGGTCTCCCACGGGCGCATGTTCCAGGCGTTGTACCGCGTCGTCACGAGCCGGCAGCCCGGCCCGCAATCCGGCCGCGGGAACAGCGGCGGCAGCACCACGGGCTCGCGCGGCGCCGCATCCGCCGGCGGCCAGTCGCCCCACGGGCCGATGGGACCGCACGCGCCGGCGGTGGGCGTCGCCCCGCCGGATCCGCCGGCGCCCGCGCCCCCTGCGGCGGTCGCCCCGGCGGCGCCACCGGTGCCGCTGGCCGCTCCGTCGGTGCACTGCGCGAGCGCACAGCCGCCGAGCGCGACGAGCGCCACGGCCGAGATGCGCAGGAGGCGCCGCCTCACGGCGCGGCCTCCACGGCCACGTGGAGCGCAACCCCCGTGAGTCGCGCCGCGTAGCGCCCGGCGTACTGGCGCTTCTTGGCGAACGCCCGTGCCGGCGCGTCGCCCGACGGCTCGAGCGCGCTCCGCGTGGTCGCGCGGAAGGTGTGCCAGCCGCCGTGTTGCTCGTCGCCCCCCGTGTGCAGGTACACGCCGTCGAGCCGGCGAACGACGCCTGCTCGAACGGCGCGGGCGCGACGGCGTTGCCGATGCGGGCGGTCGCGTACGGGTCGCAGCCGTCCGGCACGTGGTCCTGGCCGTTCACGTCCTCGCCGTCGAGGTTCGTGTTGATGGGGTCGGCGTGCCCCGGACACACGTCGCAGCCATCGGACACGCCGTCCTGGTCGAGATCCTGGACTCCCACGAACTCGCCGCCTTGCCAGATGGCAACGTCAGGGCGGCTCCCCGACGGGCAAGGATCGCACTGATTCGGGATCCCGTCGTGATCGAAGTCCGAGTAGAAGCCAGCGGCCATGGGCGTGCAGCCTTCCCCGCCGAGGTCGATGCGCGTCCCGTCGTCGGACTTGGGGTTCTCGTCGTTAGGCGATCCGTGGAAGGCGAGATCGCGCAGGACGTCGACCCGATGGTCGCGATCGTCCACGTCCGCCACGATGCCGCCCGAGAACTCGTACGGGCTGTAGATCGACTCGCCTGGATACCCCCAGGGCGCGCCCCCGAGGTTGTTGAGTAGCCCGTTCTTCGTCTTCGTCGACAGGATGGGATCGAAGCCCACCGCCGTGCAGTGCCATCCGTGCTCGCGTCTTCGGCAGCAGTAGTCGCACGAGCACTGGGGCCCCTCGGAGCTCACGGCCGGTAGACCGCCGCATTCCGAGGTCGGGTCGCAGACCTCCTGGGGACAGATCTCGGCCGGCTCCCATGTGCCCTCGCAGAACGAGCCGATCTGGCTCCCGAACACGCTCGGCGTCACTCTCTGGCCCGTCCCAAGCTCGCCGTTGCAGGCCGTGCAGCAGCCCCAGTCTCCGTCAGCGCCGCTATCGAGATCGGGCTCCGAGAAATGGTGATGCTTGCCGAAACCAACGAACACGACCACGTGGCCCTGGCTACCCTCGAATTCGTGGTAGGGGCCTTCGCCGGTGTGGGTCGCCGTGGTGAGGTTCGTGGTCGGGTCGAGCACGGCGATGAAGTTGAGCCAGAGGCTCACGTCGTCGCACGACGGCGACACCTGCCCGCGATCCGGCGCCGCGTGCACCTCGCGCTCGCGATCCCCGGCGACGACGCCCTCGCCCGGCACGCCCAGGTGGTGAAGCTCTACCCCTCGATGGCGCACCTGCAGGCGTCGATCTACCTCTCCTACGCCGACGGGCTGTCGGGCTGGCACGAGCCCGGGGAGTCGCTGAAGCTCCTCGTCACGGCCCACACGACCACCGAGCGCCTCGGGCTCGTGCTCGCGCACGAGTACACCCACGCGGCCACGTTCTCGCTCGGGGCAGCGGCCGACGACATGCCGTGGTGGGTCGAGGAGGGCGTGGCGGAGCTCCTCGCGCCCGCCGCGGCCGCGCCCGGCCGCGGCCGCCTCGAATGGCCCGCGGCCCGCGCCGCCATGCAGCAGCGCGCCCGCGCCCACGGGGTCGTCGACTTCCGCGAGCTCGCCGACTTCGAAGGGGCGGCGCGCGCGCACACGGACGCCGTCTACGACCAGGGACGAGCCATGGCGGCGTTCGTCCGCGGGCGCCACGGAGACGCGGGGCTGCGCACCTGGCTCCGCTACCTCGCGGCCGGCGCGAGCCTCGAGGACGCGACGCGCGAGACCCTCGGCACGAGCTTCGCCGACCTCGAGCGGGCCTTTAGAGCCGAGGTGGCGCCGGCACGGTGACGTCGGGCGCCGCGGGGCGCGACGGGATGCGGCGCCGCGGCCGCGAGTGCGGTCCCCCGCGTGCTACCCTCGTTCCCATGGCCGATCCCGCACGGCGCGCGGCAACGTACGCCGACCTCGATACCCTGCCCGGGCACCTCGTCGGGGAGATCCTGCACGGGGTTCTCCATGCGCTGCCACGGCCGCGCATCCGCCATGCGCGGGCGGCGACGCGCCTCGGCTCGCACCTCGGGCCGCCGTTCGACGAGGGAGTCGGCGGTCCTGGTGGCTGGGTCTTCCTCGACGAGCCCGAGCTCCACCTCGGCGACGATGTCGTCGTCCCGGACCTCGCAGGCTGGCGGCGCGAGCACCTACCCGAGCTGCCCGACGCGGCCTTTCTGACGCTCGCGCCCGACTGGGCGTGCGAGGTGCTGTCGCCGGCGACGCGCGCGCTCGACCTCACGGACAAGCGCGACATCTATCGACGGGAACGCGTCGCACACCTCTGGTACGTCGATCCGGCCCCCGAAGCCCGGACCCTCGAGGTGCTGCGGTGGAGCCCGGCGGGCTACGTGCTCGTGTCGAGCCACCGCGGCGACCCGAGCGTGCGCGCGGAGCCCTTCGAAGCGCTCGCCTTCCCCCTCGGAGCGCTCTGGGCGACCTGACGCGTTCGCGTCATCGCCCGTGATCCGCGGCCCTCTGCGCCCGCTCAGCACGCGCCCGACCCCGAGCGGCGTGGCGTACGCGATCCGGATCGGGCCCGACTACGGGCGGAAGTAGGTCCGAAACCCGAGCGTGAGCCAGAGGCAATCCGGCACGACGGTGCGCGCGGTCCCGCCGAGCCTTCGCCGACCTCGAGTGGGCCTTTCGAGCCGAGGTGGCGCCGGTGCGGTGACGGAGGCGGCCGACCACGAGGATTGGATAATATTCTTGCCAATATGCCATGTTAATGGCAATAATACTTTCCATCCATGGCGCGCCGCACCTCCGTTCCGCTGCCCCGCGTAGCTCGGGTCCTGGCCCAGCTGGGCCAGAACATCCGGCTCGCGCGCACCCGGCGCAGGCTCTCCGCCGAGCTCTGCGCCGAGCGCGCGGGCATGTCCCGGCCGACGCTGCGCGCCATCGAGCGCGGTGACGGCGGCGTCACGATCGGCGCCATCGCGAACGTGCTCCACAGCCTGGGGCTCGTCGACGACCTCGCGCGCGTTGCGAGCGAGGACGAGCTCGGCCGCAAGCTCGAGGACGCGCTGCTCGAGTCGAAGCAGCGCGTCCGACGCACCGGGCGCGCGGAGTGAGCCATGCCACCTGCGCGCCGGACCGTCGAGGTGTGGGCCGACTGGCAGGGTCTGGGCGGCGCGACTTGCCTGGGGTTTCTGCACGCGACACCGGCGCGTGGGCGCGAGGTGTTCTCGTTCGAGCTCGCCCGGTCGTGGCTCGCTGCGGGACCCACCGTGGCCCTCGACCCGAACCTGCCCATCGTGCGCGGGATCCAGTACCCGCGAGAGGGTCACGACGGCTTCGGTGTGTTCCTCGACTCGTCGCCGGATCGCTGGGGACGGGTGCTCTTGCAGCGGCGCGAGGCGCTCCTGGCGCGCGAGGCCGGGCGCCCCGAGCGGCGGCTCACCGAGCTCGACTACCTGCTCGGCGTCTACGACGGGCATCGACTGGGCGGCCTGCGCTACCGCCTCGGCGCCGGACCGTTCCTCGACGACGACGCCGAGCTCGCTTCGCCGCCGTGGACGTCGCTCGGCGAGCTCGAGCAGGCGAGCCTCAGGCTCGAGCGCGCGGGCGCCGAGCGCGATCCGAAGTACGGTCGGTGGCTGCGCATGCTGCTCGCGCCGGGGCGCTCGCTCGGCGGCGCTCGACCCAAGGCCAGCGTCCGCGACGGCCATGGGCATCTCTGGCTCGCCAAGTTCCCGAGCGCGAGCGACCCCCATGACGTCGGCGGGTGGGAGAGCGTCGTGCACGCACTCGCCACACGCGCAGGCGTCGACACGACCGAGGCGCGGCGACGGATCTTCGGGGGCCGTCATCACACCTTCCTGAGCCGGCGCTTCGATCGCACCGCGTCCGGTGCGCGCCTTCACTTCGCCTCGGCGATGACGTGGACCGACCGCCGTGACGGCGACGAGGGCGCGAGCTACCTCGATCTCGCGAGCGTCATCGTGCAGCGCGGGGCTCGAGCGACCCGCGATCTCGAGCAGCTCTGGCGCCGGATCGTGTTCTTCGTCTGCGTCTCCAACGTCGACGATCATCTGCGCAATCACGGCTTTCTCCTCACGCCGACGGGGTGGGTGCTGGCGCCGGCGTACGACATGAATCCGGTCGCGGACGGCGACGGGCTCGTCCTCAACCTCTCGGAGACCGACAACGCCCAGGATCTCGGGCTCGTGCGGGACGTCGCGCAGCACTTCCGCGTGAAGCCCCGGCGTGCGGACGAGATCATCGGCGAGGTCGTGCGGGCCGTCGCCGGCTGGCGGGGGGAAGCGAAGAGGGCCAGGCTGTCACGCGCCGAGCAAGACCGGATGGCGCCGGCGTTTCGGCTCGCCTCGGCGACGCCGCCCCGCAGCGGCCCGATGTGACGCTCGGGTCCGAGCGCGCTCGGCTCGACGGCTGCGCTCGGCGCCCCCTCATCCACGCGCGCCGCCCTCGCCACGGGCGGGGGCGGCGAAAAATGGCCCCCGCCCCTTGACGCTCGACGTTTCGATAATTATCAAACTGTCACTTCTCGAAAGGAACCGGCCTCGACATGACGACCGCAGCGCACGGCGGGGGCAAGCCCTCGCCGAAGACCCAGGGCGTGCTCGCGGGCATGATGCGCGCGCTCGGGCACCCGCAGCGTTTCCAGCTCTTCGTGGAGATCCTGGCGGGCGAGCAGTCGTTCGAGGGGGGCGACGGCTGCTTTCTCAGCCCGATCATCGGGCGGCTCAAGATCGGCGCGCCCACGGTCTCGCATCACCTGAAGGAGCTCGTGCACGCCGAGCTCGTCCGCACGGCGCGGAACGGGAAGTTCCTGACGTGCTCGGTGAACCGCGACGCGCTCGCGCTCCTCTCCGATTTCTTCGCACGCGCACAGAAGCAGGTGGAGTCGAAATGAACGCACCCGTCGAGACCCCCGACACGCTCCGCGAGCCGCGCCCGGGCGCGCCTCGCAAGGTCGTCATCGCCCGGCCCGGCAGCTACGACCGGCTCGTCCTCGAGCGCTTCGCGCCGCTCCTGCCGGGGCCGGACGAGGTCGTCGTCGACGTGCGCGCCAGCGGCGTGAACTACGCCGACTGCATCGTGCGCCTCGGCCTCTACGCCTCGGCCAAGGAATTCGTGGGCTGGCCCATCACGCCGGGCTTCGAGGTGGCGGGCGTCGTGCGGGCCGTGGGCTCCGAGGTGAAGGACCTCGCGGTCGGCACGCGCGTCGTCGCGGTCACGCTCTTCGGCGGCTACGCGAGCGAGGTCTCGGTCGCGCGCCCCTACGTGTTTCCCATCCCGGCGGGGCTCGACTTCGCGGCCGCCGCGGGCTTTCCGGCCGTGTACCTCACGGCCTACTACGCCGTCCACGAGCTCGCCCATCCGCGCCGCGGGGCGCGCGTGCTCGTCCACTCGGCGGCGGGCGGGGTCGGCGGCGCGCTCGTGCAGCTCTGCCGGCTCGCGGGCTCGGAGGTGACGGCCGTCGTCGGCGCTCCGCACAAGATCGACACGGCGCGCGCGCAGGGCGCCCACCACGTCATCGACAAGTCGGCGGCGCCGCTCTGGAAGGAGGCGGAGCGCATCGCCCCCCAGGGCTTCGACGTCGTCTTCGACGCGAACGGCGTCGCGACGCTCGGCCAGAGCTACGCGCACCTGCGGCCCGCCGGCAAGCTCGTGGTCTACGGCTTTCACAGCATGATGAAGAAGGGCGGCAACGGGCGCGTGTCGTGGCCCAAGCTCGCCTTCGACTACCTCCGCACGCCGCGCTTCAACCCGCTCGACATGACGAACGACAGCAAGAGCGTGCTCGCCTTCAACCTGAGCTACCTCTTCGAGCGCCGGGACATCCTGGCCGAGGCGATGGAGCGGCTGGTCGGCTGGCTCGAGCGGGGCGACATCACGGCGCCGCCCACGAAGAGCTACCCCTTCGAGCGCGTCGCCGACGCCCAGCGCGCGCTCGAGTCCGGCCAGACGGTCGGCAAGCTCGTGCTCACGCACGGCTGAATCGAGGCTCCAGGCAACAGGCTCCGGGCTCCGGCGCACGAAGAGGAGGAGCACTCCCGTCCGGCGCGCTGTCCCGGCGACGGGAGCCCTTTGTCCTGCGACACCTGCGACACGAAAGGACCGAACCCCATGACCCCACCGACGACCGACTCGAAGACCATCCTCATCACCGGCGCCACGGCCGGCATCGGCCGGCACGCGGCCCTCTACCTCGCGGCGCGCGGGCACGATGTCCTCGCCACGGGGCGCAAGCAGGCGGCGCTCGAGGAGCTCGCGCGCGCCTCGGGCGGGCGCATCCGGACCTTGCGCCTCGACGTGACCGACCCCGAGTCGATCGCCGAGGCGGTGCGTGCGGTCGACGAGCTCACCGGCGGGCGCGGCCTCGACGTGCTCGTCAACAACGCGGGCTACGGCCAGGCGGGCGCGGCCGCCGAGATCCGCGACGCCGATCTGCGGGCCCAGTTCGAGACCAACGTGTTCGGGCTCATGGCCGTCACGCGCGCGTTCCTGCCCGCGATGATGGCGCGCCGCTCGGGCCGCGTCGTCAACGTCTCGAGCGTGGGCGGCCGCCTCACGCTGCCGCTCTTCGGCGTCTACAACGCGACGAAGTACGCCGTCGAGTCCCTGTCCGACGCGCTCCGCATCGAGCTCCGGCCCTTCGGCATCCAGGTTTCGCTGGTCGAGCCCGGGCCGATCAAGACCGAGTTCGCCGACCGCACGATGAGCGCGATCGCGCGCTACCGCGACCCGAGCTCGCCCTACGCGCCCGTCTACGCCCGGGCCGAAGAGCTGCGCGCGCTCACCGACCGGCAGGCGGTCGGCCCCGAGGTCGTGTCGCGCGCCATCGAGAAGGCCGCGACGCGGCGTCGCCCCGCCGCCCGCTACGTCGTGCCCTTCTCGTCGCGGTTCGCGCTCTGGCTCGCGGCCCTGCTCCCGACCCGCGCGCTCGACTGGGTCTTGGCGCGCTTCGCGGGGCTCGGGCCGAGCAGGCTCGAGGCACGGCCGGCCCTGCCCGCCCCGGCCTCGGTGCCCGGGCGCCCTACTGCGTGATCGCCTTGAGGTCGAGCATCTCCTCGACGCTCGGGACGACGATGAGGTCGCAGCGGCGGTTCTTCTGGCGGCCCTCCTCGGCGGAGTTGTCGGCGATGGGATCGGTGTCGCCGAAGCCCGCCGCGCTCCAGCGCTGCACGGGCATGCCGCCCCGGTTGTTGCTGACGAGGTAGAGCAGGACCTCGCGCGCGCGCATGAGCGACAGGCCCCAGTTGTCGCGGAACACGCCACCGTACGCGACGTTGTCCGTGTGCCCGGCCACCTGATAGTCGCGCGCGAGCAGCGACGGATCGGCCTTGATGATGCCGGCCACCTTCATGAGGATGTCCTGGCCCTCCTTGCTCAGCGTCTCGCGCCCCGAGTCGAACAAGACGTCGCCCGGGAGCGAGATGACCATGCGGTTGTGGCGGATGGTGACCGCGAGGCCGAGCTTGGTGAGCGCGTCGAGCTTCTTGCGCAGGGCCTCGAAGCGCGCCTTGATCATCTCGAGCTGCTTGGCGCGCTGCTGGTACTCGATGAGGGCCTTCTGCTGCTCGTCGAGCGTGAGCGACAGCGCGGAGAGCTTCACGTTCGCGGCGTCGAGGTCGGCCTTGACCTTCGACATGTCGAGGCCGGCCGCCTCGAGCTGCTGCATGAGGTCGGCCACGCGGTCGCGCTCGGCCTTGAGCTCGGCCTTCAACTTGGCCTCGGTCGCCTTGCTCGAGTCCTCGAGCTGCTTGTACTTGGCGAGCTGCGCCTTCCACTGGTCCTCGGAGTAGCCGCAGGAGACGAGGGACGGCAGAGCGAAGGCCACGAGCGCGAAAAAGATCGGGCGAGCGTTCACGGTGGCGGACTCCTTCGATGAAGCGGGCCGCGCGGGGGCGCGGGAGGTTTTGCGGCAGCACCTTAGCGGGACCGGGCGCCGCTCGGAAGCCGGAACCGGCGGTACACGGTGCCGTGCCCTCCGCGGTCGCACGCTCTTGCGTCGCGCGCCCTTCCGGATAGATTGGCCGGACATGCTGGCCAGCACGGCCTTTTCCCCCGGCAAGCTCGTCGCGGCGGGCGCGACCGACCCGGGGCGGCGGCGCAAGCACAACGAGGACGCCTTCCTCGTGCGGCCCGATCTCGGCCTCTACGCCGTGGCCGACGGGGTCGGCGGGCACCGGGCCGGCGAGGTCGCGAGCGCGCTCGCGCTCGAGACGCTGGCGCAGTTCTTCGAGGAGAGCCGCGCCGGGAGCTGGCCGGACAGCTACCGCGCCCTGCTCGACCTCATGCTGGCGCCGGGCGGCAAGCGCCTGAGCGCCGCCATCCGCGCCGCGAACCACGCCGTGCACGCCCGCGCCAACCGCCTGGACGAGCACCAGGGCATGGGCACGACGCTCGTGGCGGCGCACCTCACCGAGGCACCGCTAGCCTGGCACGTGGGCCACGTGGGCGACAGCCGGGCCTACCGGCTGCGGCGCGGCACGCTCACCGCCTTGACCCGCGACCACTCGGTCGACAACGAGCCCCTGCTCGCCGCGCGGGCCGCCGACGGGCCGTCCTCGCGGCGCAGCGCCATCACCCGCGCCATCGGGATCGCCGAGAGCGTGGAGCTCGACATGCGCACCATCGAGGTCGCGCCCGGGGACGTGCTCCTCCTGTGCAGCGACGGCCTGCACCGCATGCTCAGCGACGAAGGGATCGCAGCGGTGCTCGCCGCGGTGCCCGGGCCGCGCGAGGCTGCCGCCGAGCTCCTGCGGCGCGCGAACGAGGCCGGCGGCCTCGACAACGTGACCGCGGTCGTGGCCGTGCTGCCCGGCTGACGCGGGCCCGGGACGCGATGGCTCGGAGGCGCGCGCGACTGCTCGGGCTCGTGATCGGGCTCTGTGCGGGCTGCACCCTGCGCTGGGGCCCGAACGACGGGATCCCCGTGCAGGGCCCCGCGACCCTGCCCGATCTCGGGAGCCTGCGCTCCTGCGGCAGCGAGTCACCGACCGCGCTCGCGTCGTGCGTGGACCGAACGAGGCTGGCACGCGACCTCGTCACGATCGCCCACCCGCGTGCGGCGGGCAGCGAGCACGCCGTCGCCATGCGCGCGCTCTGCGCCGAGCGGCTCGGCGCCGCCGGCTTCGAGGTCGAGCAGCAAGCCTACGGCACGGGCGTCAACGTCGTCGGCACGAAGCGCGGCGGGGGCCCGGGCGCCGAGCAGCTCCTCGTGTCGGCGCACTACGACGGTCCCCCCGGCTGCGCCGGTGCGGACGACAACGGCTCGGGCCTGGCGGCCCTGCTCGAGACCGCGCGCGTGCTCGGGCTCGGGCGCTTCGAGCGCACGCTCGTCGCCGCCTGCTGGGACGAGCACGAGAGCGGTCTCGCCGGCGCCGCGGCCTACGTGGGGCGCGCAGTCAGCCGCCGCGAGCGCTTCGCGACGACGCTGGTGCTCGACTCGGTCGGCTTCACCGACGCGCGGCCCGGCGCGCAGCAGGTGCCCCCGGGCATCGCGCGCGCCTTCCCCGGCGCGCTCGCGGAGCTCGACGCGAGCGGCCGGCGCGCGGACTTCGTGACCGTGCTCGCCGACAGCGACGCGCGCCCGCTCGTGGAGGCCCTCCGCTCGCACGCCTCGCGGGTCGGCCTGCGCAGCATCGTGCTCGAGCTCGGCGACGCCGAGAAGGCGGCGAGCGATCCCGCCCACCGCTCCGATCAGGAGCCCTTCTGGCTCGACGGCTACTCGGCCGTGCTGCTCACCGACAGCGGCGACTACCGCAACGCGGCGCACGGCTGTCGTGGCGGCGACGACCTGCCGGACACGCTCGACTACGACTTTCTCGAGCAGGTGACGGGCGCGAGCGTGGGGGCACTCGCCGCGCTGCTCGGCATGCGGGAGGGGTGAGCGTCGCAGCGGGGGCAGCTTTGTTTTTTCCCTTGCGCGGGGTTGACCCTCGCCGGCCCCATGCCTAAAAGGCCCGCAGCGACGGACCGCGAGGCAGGGGCGGTCGAGGTCGACGAGAGCGGGCCCTACCGGCCCGGCCACACGCGTCCTGCCACCACGGAGTGCCCACCCCATGCACCTGATCCGACGTAGTGCTTTGCGAGGCTTGCTACCGATTGGCCTGCTCCTGGCGGCGACCCTGCCGCTCGGAGGCTGCGGTGGCACGACCGTGTTCCAGGGCAAGGCCGGCCTGTCGATCGTCGGGGATCCCCCGCCGCCTCCGCCCCCGCCGCCGCCGCCTCCGCCCCCGCCGCCGCCTCCGCCCCCGGAGCCGCCGAAGCGCGTGACCCTGAAGAAGGACAAGATCGAGATCACCGAGAAGATCCAGTTCGAGCGCGACAAGTCGAAGATCCTCCCGGTGTCCTTCCCGCTGCTCGGCGAGATCGTCGACGTGATGCAGAAGAACCCGCAGGTGAAGAAGATCCAGATCGAGGGTCACGCGAGCAGCGAGGGCGACGCGAAGTACAACCTCAAGCTCTCCGACGACCGCGCGCACTCGGTCATGAAGTACCTGACCGAGAAGGGCGTCGACGCGAACCGCCTCGTGGCCAAGGGCTTCGGCGTCACCAAGCCCATCGCCGACAACGCGACGCCCGAGGGCAAGGAAAAGAACCGCCGCGTGGAGTTCAACATCCTCGAGCAGGACGAAGTCACGATCGAGAAGATCATCGACGAGAAGGGCGGAGTGAAGTGATGAAGGCGCTCAGCGTAGCTCTCTTGTTCGCTACGGCTGCCGGTGTGGTCGCCTGCGGGAACGCCCGCACGCCGGACAAGTACCGCGACGACACGGCGGCCCTCCTGGCCACCAAGAACGACTCCATCAAGGGCTGCTACGACGCCGCCCTCAAGGTGGACAAGGCCCAGAAGGGCGAGGTGACGCTCAAGTTCGTCGTCCAGGAGGACACGGGCAAGATCGTCAAGGCCGCGGTCGTGCCCGACAAGACGACGGCGCCCGAGGCGCTCTCGAAGTGCGTGCTCGACGCGGTCGGCGGCCTCGTGCTCGCCCCGCCCGACGCCAAGGAAGGTCAGGCGACCTTCCTCTGGGAGTTCACGGTCCGCGGCGGCTGACACCGACCCGACAGACACCGACCGACGCGCGAACGCGCGTGTGTGCGAGGCGGCCGCGAGCCGCCTCGCGCTTTTTGTGGGCCCGACGGCCTCGCCCCACCTCCGCGAGCGACACGAACCCCTGTCCCGGAAGACACGGCACTATTGTCGCTCGCGACGCCCGGCGAGGCCCCCGAGAGCGACACAAACCCCGTCTCTTCCGGGATGGCGACGAGGTGCTGGTCCAGAGCCTTCGAGAAGGACGCCGCGCCTAGCGCCCGGTCGCGAGCAGCGAGGTCTCCCAGTCCGAAGGCGCCGCGAAGCCGAGCAGCTCGAGCACCGTGGCCGTGACGTTCGCGAGGCCGGGGCGCTCGAGGGCGCGCAGCGCGAGCGGCGGGCGGCCCGGCGGGCCCACGAGGTAGAAGGGCACGGGGTTCAGGGTGTGGCTCGTCTTCGCCCGCGGGGTGCCGTCGGCCTTGCAGAGCACGGCCTTCGTCTTCTTGTCGTGCTCGTACATCTCGTCGGCGTTGCCGTGATCGGCGGTGACGAGGACGGCGCCGCCGAGCGAGCTCACCACCGGCAAGAGGCGTCCGAGGCACAGATCGACGGCCTCGACCGCCACGACCGCGGCGTCGCGCACGCCGGTGTGGCCGACCATGTCGCCATTGGCGTAGTTGACGCGCGCGTGTCGATACCGGCCGGTGCGGAGCTCGGCGACGAGCCGGTCGGTGATCTCGGCCGCCTTCATCCACGGGCGCTCGTCGAACGGCAAGGTGTCGCTCGGGACTTCGACGTAGGTCTCGCGCTCGGGGTCGAAGGGCTCGGTGCGGTTGCCGTTCCAGAAGTAGGTGACGTGGCCGTACTTCTGCGTCTCGCTGATGGCGAGCTGCGGGACGCCCGCCGCGGCGAGCCGCTCGCCGAGCGTGCCCTCGATGGTGGGCGGCTCGACGAGGAAGCGCTTCGGCAGCGCGAGGTCGCCGTCGTACTGCATCATGCCGGCGTAGAACACGCGCGGCCGCACGCCGCGGTCGAAGGCGTCGAAGGCGTCCTGTTCGAAGGCGCGCGTGATCTCGAGGGCGCGGTCGCCGCGGAAGTTGAAGAAGAGCACGGCCGCGCCGTCGCGGATGGGGCCCACCGGGCCGCGCTCGTCGGCGATGACGAAGGCGGGCAGGTTCTGATCGACGGCGCGCGCATCCTCGGCGCGCAGGGTCTCGATGGCTGCGGCGAGGCTCGGGAAGGCGCGGCCGCGGCCGTGGACGTGGGCGTTCCAGCCGCGCTCGACGACGGACCAGTCGGCCTCGTAGCGGTCCATCGTGGTCGTCATGCGCCCACCGCCCGACGCGACGCGGTAGTCGCGCCCGGGCTTGCGGCCGATGTCGCCGAGGACGGCCTCGAGCGCGGCCACGTACTCGAGGGCGCTCGTCTCGGGCACGTCGCGGCCGTCGAGGAGCGCGTGGACGCGCGCGGCGGCGACGCCCTCGGCGTCGGCGCGGCGGAGCATCGCCACGAGGTGGTCGATGTGGCTGTGCACGTTGCCATCCGACAGGAGGCCGATGAAATGCAGGGGCTCGCCGCTCGCGCGCACCGCCGCCACGGCCCCGAGCCAGGTCTGGCCGCGGAAGAGCGTGCCGTCGTCGATGGCGTTCTTGACGAGCTTCGCGCCCTGGTCGAACACGCGCCCCGCGCCGAGCGCGTTGTGGCCGACCTCGCTGTTGCCCATGTCGTCGTCGCTCGGCATGCCGACGGCCGTGCCGTGCGCGCGCAGGCGCGTCATCGGGACCTCGCGGGCGAGCCGGTCGAGCACCGGCGTGCGGGCGAGGTGGACGGCGTCGCTGTCGTCGCCGAGCCCGATCCCGACGCCGTCCATCACGACGACGACCACGGGCCCTGGAACGCCGGCGAAGGACGGGTGCTTCTGGAGGCTGAGAGTCATGGCCTCCCCACGGAGTAGCCGAAACGGCCGCGCCGCGCACCCGTCACGTGCCGCGCGCGAGGAAGCGCACGAGGTGCGCGCCGACGGCGTCGGGCGCCTCGAGGTGCAGGAAGTGGCCGACGCCCGGGAGCACGTGCGCCTCGAAGGGGCCCGCGTACCCGGCCTCGAGGCCGCGCGCGAGCTCGACCCCGATGCAGCCGTCGCGCGCGCCGTGCAGGTAGAGCGACCGGACGCGCGTGCGCCGGAAGAGCAGGCTCCGCGGCGCGACGAGCGCGCGCGGGAGCGCGCGGTAGTAGGCGAGCACGGCGCTCGGGTGGGGCCGGAGCGCCGCCTTGACGGCGTCGAGGTGCGCGCGCGGGCACGCCCAGCCGGGCGACCAGCGGCGCCACAAGGCGAGGACGAGCGCGAAGTCGCGGGCCCGGAGGCGCCACTCCGCGAGGCCGCGGAGCTGGAAGAGGCCGATGTACGCCGAGCGACGGAGCTGCGCCGCGGTCGCGAAGCGCCAGGCCGCCGCGCCGAGGTGCGGCACGGCGAGGGTCGCGAGGTGCGAGAAGCGCTCGGGCGCGAGGGCCGTCGCCGCGTAGCCCGCGAGGGCGCCCCAGTCGTGCCCGACGAGGCGCACCGGGGCCTCGGGCGAGAAGTGCCGCGCGAGCGCCACGAGGTCCTCGCCGAGCGCGCGCACGTCGTAGCGTCCGCTCGGGGCGGGCCCGCTCGGCGCGTAGCCGCGCGTCGCCGGGCACACGACGCGGTAGCCGGCTCCGACGAGCGCGGGCGTGACGGCCGCGAAGGAGGCGGCGCAGTCGGGGAAGCCGTGCACGCAGAGGACGACCGGCCCCGCGCCGGCGACCCGGCAGTCGAGCACGGCGTCGCCGGTGCTCACGCGCTCGCCGAGCTCGGGGGTCACGCGGCGATTGGATCCGCCCCCGCCCCGGCCGTCAAGCGGGGCTGCGCGGGGTGCGCTCGGGCCGCCCGTTGCGGGCCCCGCGGGCGCAGCTTATGTTCCCCGCGGTTCCGAGGTCCCGACGATGAGCGAAAGCGTACCCACCCCCGAGGCCGGCGCCGCGGCGCCCGGCGCGACCGAGTTCGAGTTCAAGGCGCAGGTGCAGCAGCTCCTGTCGCTCGTGGTCCACTCGCTCTACACGAACCGCGAGGTGTTCCTGCGCGAGCTCGTGTCGAACGCCTCGGACGCGCTCGACAAGGCGCGCCTCCTCGAGCTGACCGAGAGCGACGTCGCGGAGCGCGCCGGCGAGCCCTGCATCCGCATCGCGATCGACAAGCAGAACCACACGATCAGCATCGAGGACAACGGCATCGGGATGACGCGCGACGAGGTCATCCTGAACCTCGGCACCATCGCGCACTCGGGCACGGCCGAGTTCCTGAAGAAGTACGCCGAGGCGATGAAGAAGGGCGAGACCGAGGCCGCCTCGCTCATCGGGCAGTTCGGCGTCGGCTTCTACGCGGCCTTCATGGTCGCGAGCCGGGTGGACGTGCACACCCGCTCGCTCCGCAAGGACGCCGAGGCCATCCTGTGGCGCTCGAGCGGCGAGGGAACCTTCACCGTGGTCCCGGGCGACCGCGAGACGCCGGGCACGCGCATCGTCCTCCACGTCAAGGACGACGCGAGCGAGTTCCTCGAGGACTGGCGCCTCGACGGCGTCATCAAGAAGTACTCGGACTTCGTCATGTTCCCCATCGAGCTCGACGGCAAGGTGGCGAACCGCTCGTCGGCCCTGTGGCGCCTGCCGAAGGCCAAGGTGTCGGCCGAGGAGCACGCGGAGTTCTTCAAGCACCTGACGGGCGGGGAGCTCGGCGCGACGCCGCTCCTCACGCTGCACTACGCCGCCGAGGCGCCCGTGCAGTTCCACGCCCTCATCTACGTGCCCGAGAAGGCCACGCCCGACCTCTTTCTCTTGCGCAAGGAGCGACCGGGCCTGCGCCTCTACGCCAAGCGCGTGCTCATCATGGAGAGCTGCGAGCTCCTGACGGCCAGCTATCTGCGCTTCGTGCGCGGCGTGGTCGACTCCGAGGATCTGTCGCTCAACGTCTCGCGCGAGCTCCTGCAGGAGGATCGGACCGCCAAGCAGATCGAGCAGCAGGTCACGCGCCAGGTGCTGAAGGCGCTGCGCGAGCTCGCCGACGAGGACGCGGAGCGTTACGGCAAGCTCTGGAAGGCCTTCGGCGTGGTGCTGAAGGAGGGGGTCGCGAGCGACTGGAAGAACAAGGACGCGCTGGTCGCCTTGTGCCGCTTCGAGTCGCTGAAGAGAAAGCCGGGCGAGCTCGTGTCCTTGAAGCAGTACCTCGAGGAGCGCGCGGCCGGGCAGGAGGCCATCTATTACATCACCGGCCCCGCGCGCGAGCAGCTCGTCGAGAGCCCGCACCTCGAGGTGTTCCAGAAGCGCGGCCTCGACGTGCTCCTGCTCACCGACCCGATCGACGAGTGGCTCGTGAAATCGGTGAGCGAGTTCGACAAGGTGCCGCTCCGCAGCGCCGCCCACGGCGACCTCGAGCTCGGCAGCGACGAGCCGGCGCGCGACGCGGGCCAGAAGGACGCCCTCGAGGCGGCCGCGAAGGCCGTGGCGGCGGCGCTCGGCGACAAGGTGGCGGAAGTGCGCCTGTCGAAGCGCCTCACCGAGACGGCCAGCTGCCTCGTGTCGCGCGAGGGCGATCCGGGCGCGCACTTCGAGCGCATCATGAAGATGCTCGACGAGACGGCCGCCCAGAAGAAGCGCGTGCTCGAGCTCAACCCCGACCACCCCTTCGTCAAGAACCTGGCGACGCTCGTCGCCCGGGACCCGCAGGCGAGTCACATCGCGCTCTGGGCCGAGATGCTCTACGACCAGGCGCTGCTCTCCGAGGGCGTCGTCCCCGAGCCGCGCAAGCTCGTCAAGCGCATCGAGGATCTGCTCGTCGAGGTGAGCCGCGCGCGCGTCGGCTCCTGACGCAGGACCGCCCCATGCCCATCCGGCTGCACGTCAACGTCGATCACGTCGCCACGGTGCGCAACGCGCGCGGCACCACCTACCCCGACCCGGTGCTCGCCGCGCAGCTGTGCGAAGCGGCCGGCGCCGACGGGATCACGGCCCACCTGCGCGAGGACCGGCGCCACATCCGGGACGCCGACGTCGTGCGGCTGCGGGCGGCGGTCACGACGCTCTTCAACCTCGAGATGGCCGCGACCGACGAGATGCTCGGGGTCGCCGAGCAGATCCGGCCCGAGCTCGTCACGCTCGTGCCCGAGCGGCGCGAGGAGCGCACCACCGAGGGCGGCCTCGACGTGGTGGGACAGGCCGCGCACCTCGCGGCGGCCGTGGCGCGCGCGCGCGCGGCCGGCATCCGGGTCGCGCTCTTCATCGTGCCCGAGCTCGAGGCCGTCGAGGCGTCGGCGCGCCTCGGAGCGACGCAGGTCGAGCTCCATACGGGCGAGTACTGCCACGCGCCGGGCGCCCGCGAGCTCGAGCGCCTGGCCCGTGCGGCGCGACACGCGCGCGAGCTCGGCCTCGCCTGCGCCGCGGGCCACGGCCTGCACCGTCACAACGTGATCGGCGTCGCGGCCATCCCCGAGATCGAGGAGCTCAACATCGGCCACGCGCTCATCGGCGACGCCGTGCTCTTCGGGCTCGAGCGCGCCGTCCGCGACATGCGCGCCGCCATGGCGCGCGGCGTCGCACAGCGGCCGGCGCGCGCGTGAAGTGCGCGCTGCCACCCCGAGCGAGGCCGAGACCGTGATCGTCGGCCTCGGCATCGATGTCTGCGCCGTCGCGCGCATCGCGGCACTGCTCGAGCGCTGGGGCGACCGCTTCCGCGATCGCATCCTCACCGAGCGCGAGTGCGCGCTCGTGGCGAGCCGCACCGAGCTCGCTGCGGCACTCGCCGCGCGCTACGCGGCCAAGGAGGCCTTCGCGAAGGTGACGGGCGGTGGGCGCGGCGTCGGCTGGCACCACGTGGAGATCCTGGGCGGGGGCCGGCGCCCGCCCGAGGTCGTGCTGCACGGCCCGGCCGAGGCGCTCGTGCGCGCCCTCGGTGCGAGCCGCGTGCTCGTCAGCCTGAGCCACGACGCCGGCATCGCGGTCGCGGTCATGATCCTCGAAGGGCCGGGGCCCGCGCCGCCCTGACGGCCGACCGCGGAGGGACCGCCCCTGACCACCCGCGGCCCGGTGCTCGCCTCGGCCGGAGGGCGACTCGGGGCGCCTCAGGGCCCCACCTCGAGGACCGCCTCCGCACGCGCGGCCGCGGGCCCGCCACCCTGCACGAGGGGCGTCATGACCCGCAGCGAGTACGACCCCGAGGCGAGCGGGCCCACGGGCGCGTAGGCGCACGGCGGGCCGAGCTTCACGCGCTCGGCCCGGTAGCGCCCCGTGGCGCGGGCCGAGCCGCCCGCCGCGAGCCGGAGCACGAGCATGCGAGGGTCGCAGCCCTTCGAGACCCCGCAGCCGTAGTCGCTCGGCACCTCGTCGGCGTGCGTGCCGTCCGCCGCGAACGCGCCCTCGACCTCGAGGAGCGGATCGCCGACACAGGAGCGGAAGCCGAGCGTCAGGGGCTCGGCCCCGCGATTCGCGAACGTGACGGTGAGTCGCACCTCGCCTCCGGGTCGCACGCGCGCCGGCTCGAGCCCGAGCGAGACCTCGAGACCGGCGGCCCCGCTCGCGGGCACGAGGCTCGCGAGGGCGTGCGGCACGGAGCAGGCGCCGCCCGGCCGGAGCGCCCGCTTGCCGTCGGCCTCGACCGAGAGCGTCAGCGTGCCGGCGGTCGCGAAGAGCGCATCGAGGTCGAAGCTCGAGCCCCTGCACTCGGCCGGAACGGCCATGGCCGGCGCCGTGGCAGGCTCGCCCGTCGCGGTCGCGCTCGAGGCGGCGCTCGGAGCCGTCGGGCGCGCCGTGTCGGTCGGAGCCGTGTCGGCCGGAGCAGCGACCGGGCGCGCGCTCCCGCTCGGAGCGGCGGGCTCGGGCGGGTGCGCCTCCGCGGGCCCCCGACACGCAGCGAGCGCCAGCGCCGGCGCCAGCACCGCGGCGTGCCCGAACCGCATCCCCCGGAGCCGCGCCGTGCGGCCACCCCCTCGACGAGCCATGCCGGCAGCGTGCCCGACCGGAGGGGGGTCTTCAACGTCCGTCGCGCGGCGTCGCGCTTCGTCGCGCTTCGTCGCGCGTCGCGCGGCCTTCTCGTCCGCCGTCCCTTCCCGTGTCGGGAACTGGCGAGCGGGATGGCTCGCGCACGCGAGGGTCATCCCCGCTCGAGGTTCCCCAAAGGGGAACCGAGGGCCAGGATGAGTGCATCATCCCCGGCTGCAGTTCCCGTTTCGGGAACTGGCGAGGGGGATGGCTCGCGCACGCGAGGGTCATCCCCGCTCGAGGTTCCCCAATAGGGAACCGAGGGCCGGGATGAGTGCATCATCCCGGGCTGCCATTACCAACCCGCAATTCCGGTCCCGTTTCCCGTGCGCACTACGCCTCACGGTCGTCGTTCCACCAGGCATCGAGGTCGTCCGTGTCGGCGTCGCAGATCGCGCAGATCGGACCGTTGGCGGTGAGCAGCGTGGCGCGCCGGTCCACGATGGTTCCGCAGCGCACACAGACCATCGTGTCGGGCGCCGGGCGCTCTTCGGAGTGAGGCACGACCGCACCGGTCGTGCGGTACCCCGCGACCCGATCGGCCGGTCGGGGCAGTCCGTCCCCGTCGCCCTGGCCCTGCAGCACGGCGGCTACATCCGGCCCGTCGATCCACATGCCATGGCACTCCGAACAAAGTGCGAGAGTCCGCGAGAAGTGGGGAAACGCGATGACCTCCGCTCGGCACCGCGGGCAGGCCCCGATGCTGCCGCCCCACACGGCGCCGGCGATACGCAGATCGCCGTGACGAAAGGCGTGATGCGCGAGCGGCGCCAGCATCAGCGGAACCTCGGCGCCGTCGAGCCACAGGCCCTGGCACCCCGGGCAGGCATCGAGCTCGAGCGCGTCGATATCGGCGCGCACGAAGTGCGGGCGTGCGACGAGCGCCTGGCTGCAGCGCGGGCAGGAGATCGGCATCTCGACGATTGGACCACGTCATGCACCCGCACGAAAGCCCGTGCGCCAGCGGTGGGCAACCACGCGCGTCCCCAAGACGCGCTCGGTGGAAAGCCCCCCAAAAGTGCTTCCACCAAGCACACGCTCCCGCCCACGCCCAAGCTCCCGCGCACGCTCCCGCCCGCGCGCCCGCACCCGCCCACGCTCCCGCGCTCGCCCACGCACGCGCGCCCGCTCCCGCAGCCGCGCCCTCCCCCGCCCACGCGCGCGCCCCCCGGTCCCCCCGGTTGCGGCCGCGCGCCCGCGGGTCTTGAATCGCGGAGCCATGCCGCTCATCCGCATCGAGACCAGCCCACCGCTCGAGGCCGCGACGGCGCGCGCGCTCGCCGCGCGCATGTCCCGGGTCGCCGCCGAGGTCCTCGGCAAGCCCGAGCGCTACGTGATGGTCGTGGTGAAGGCCGCGACCTACATCCACATGTCGGGGGAGGCCGGCCCCGCGGCCTTCGTCGACGTCCGCAGCATCGGCGGGCTCAACGACGCCGCGACCGACGCGCTCTGTCGCGAGCTCGCCGCGGCGCTCGGCGAGCTCGCCGCCGTCCCGGCCGAGCGCGTGTTCTCGACCTACACCGAGCTCGAGGCGCGCTGTTGGGGCCACGGCTCGGACGTGCTCGGCTGAGGCCCGAGCGCGAGCTCGCGCCCTCGCGACCGCCGCCCGTCGAACCTTCAGGGCACGCAGCCGCTGCCCGCGTACACGTACCACTCGTAGATCATCGAGTTGCCGTTGCCCGGGTCGGTCGTGAGGTCGTAGACGCGCAGGTTCTGGGTCGTGACGGGCGTCGGCAGATCGACCTGCACGTCGTCGGTCTGCCCCGCGAACGTCACGGCGGTGACCCACTGGCCGCCGTCCCACCATTGTACCGAGCCGCTCGCCACGTTGCGGCCCGACGGCGGCGAGCACGGCGGCTCACCGCCCGCCGCGCGTGCGGTCGCGATGTAGATCGACCCGACGGTGACGGGCGCGGGCCAGTCGTACTGGATGAAGGCCCCGCTCGGGGTCGTGTAGTCGTCGACCCACGACCACTGGCACACGCCCTCGCCGATGCCGTTGTTGAGCTCGGCCGGCGTGTAGGGCGGCACGCTGCCGCCGCTCGAGATGCTGGGCGTCGCACCGAGCGCGAGGTTCTGCCCGCAGGTGCAGTCGGCGTCGAGGGCGAGCGTGCAGCCCGCGGGGCAGCAGCCGTCGCCGCCGACACAGGCCGTCACGGGCGCACCGGCGCAGGCGCCCGCGCTGCAGACGTCGTTGCCGGTGCAGGCCTGCCCGTCGTCGCAGGCGCCGCCCTCGTTGGCGGGGCTCCCGCCGGCGCAGCTGCCGGCGCTGCAGGTCTCGTTCGCGGTGCACGCGTTCCCGTCGTCGCACGCGCTGCCGTCCGGCCCGGGGATCGAGCCGCACGCGTCGAGCAGTTCGTCGCAGGCGGGTGCGAGGCACGGGTCGGCCGGCTGGGGGCAGGTGTGCACGCCCGTGCAGCTACCGCCCTGGCACTGGTCGTTCGTCGAGCAGAAGAGCCCGTCGTCGCATGCCGTCCCGTCGCCGAGCCCCTCGGCGACGCAGCCGGTCCCGAGCTGACACACGCCGACCGCACACGGGGCGTCGAGGAACGAGCAGTCGATGGCGCTGCCGAGCTGACAGCTGCCGCCGCCGCAGACTCCCGCACCCGTGCAGGCGTTGCCGTCGTCGCAGAATGCGCCGTCGTTGCCGGCAACCTCGAGGCACGCGTCGCTGCCGACGTCGCAGACTCCGACCCGGCAGGGGTCGGTGGCCGGGCACGCGACGCCCCCCTCGCCGACGCACGCGCCGCCCTGGCAGTGGTCGTTCTGGGTACACTGCCGGCCGTCGTCGCAGGGACCGAGCTCGTTCGCGGGCGTGAGCACGCAAAAGCCCGCGACGCACGCGGCCTCGTGGCAGCTGTCGCCGAGGCCGGCGCAGTCCTCGGCGACCGCGCAGCTCGCGCCGCCGGTGCCCTCCCCGCCGGCGCCGCCCGCGCCGCCGTCGCCCGAGAACGAGGTGACCCCGCTCGCACACCCCGCGCCCCCGAGCCCCACGAGCACGAGGCTCGCGAGCCCGAAACCCCCCGAGAAGCAAGTCGTCGCACGCATGAGATCGGTAGCTACGCCGCAGCGGGGTCCGGCGCAAGCCGTGTGGACTCGGCCGGCGCGTGGCTCAGCCGGCGCGCGGCACGACCTTGACGAAGTCGCGTTCGCCATCGAGCAGTCGCTGGCGGAGCGCCTGCGCGCGCGCCGAGCCGGTCTCCTCTGCGTGGCGCAGGAGCAGCTCGGCGAGCAGCTCCTCGTCGGCGCGCGCGAGCGACAGCACCTTGCCGTCGCCGTGCACCTTGTCGTCGAGCGCGGGATCGCCCTCGCGAAGGAGGTACACGACGCCGCCCGTCATGCCCGAGGCGACCACGGGACCGACCGGACCGAGCACGACGCCCACGCCGCCCGTCATGTACTCGAAGGCGTACTTGCCGGCCCCCTCGACCATGATGGTAGCGCCCGAGTTGCGCACGCCGACGCGCTGGCCGGCGGCGCCCGCGACGTGCAGGGCACCACCGGTCGCCCCGTAGGCGGCCGCGTTGCCGCACAAGGACAGGGGCAGGCGCGCGTCCGAGGGCGTCTCGCGCGGCGCCCGCACGACGAGGACGCCGCCGCTCATCGCCTCGGCCACCTTGTCGTTGGCAAAGCCCTCGAGCTCGAGGTGCATGCCCTCGACGAGCGCGAAGCCGAGCGCCTGGCCGGCCCAGCCGCGCAGCGCGAGGCGGAGGCCCGCGCCCGGGTCGATGACGCGCGCGGCGATGCGCCCCGCCAGCGTCGCGCCGACGGCGCGGTCGCTCGTCGTCACCTCGTAGCGCAGCTCGCGCCCTGCCGCGGCGTCGGCGCACAGGCGCGAGTTGAGCTCGCTCGTCGGATCGAGGGGCAAGCGCCGCGCGGCCGCCGCGAGCGGCGCCGGACCGGCCGGCGCCGGACTGGCGCCGGGCCGTGGGCCGTCGCGCATGTCGACCAGGAGCTCCGACAGATCGACCTTGTCCTTGCGGGGCTCGCCCGTGGGCTTCTGCTCGAGCAAGTCGACGCGCCCGGTGAGCTCGCGCGGGTGGCGCAGGCCGAGCAGCGCGAGCTTGTCGCGCACGTCGGCCGCGAGGGCGCGCAGGTAGTGCAGCACGCCGCTCTTGGCGTCGTCGTAGCGGTCGTCTTCGCCTTCCTCGAGCGCCGCGTCGCTCGGCCGGCCCTTCTTCAGGGTCATGAGGCGCCGCGCCACGAGCTCGTCCTGCGTGGTGATGCCCGCCGGGCACATGCCGTTCGCGCAGCCGTGGCAGAAGATGCACTGCTCGGCGACCATGAGGGCCGTACCGAGCGACACCTCGTCCGCACCGAGCGCCAGCACGGTCGCGATGTCGAAGCCCGTCTTGATGCCGCCGTCGGCGCGCAGCCGCACCCGGTCGCGGATGCCGTTGATGACGAGCGCCTGGTGGGTCTCGGACAGGCCGCGCTCGAGCGGCAGGCCGGCGTGCTCGATCGACGACGAGGCGGCCGCTCCGGTGCCGCCCTCGAAGCCGCTCACCTCGATGATGTCCGCGCCCGCCTTGGCGATGCCGACCGCGATGGTGCCGATGTCGGTCACGGCGGGGATCTTCACCGACACGCGGGCCGCGGGGTGCGCCTGGCGGAGATCGTAGACGAGCTCGGCGAGATCCTCGATGGAGTAGATGTCGTGATGCGGCGGCGGCGAGATGAGCGTGATGCCGACCTGCGTGCGCCGGATGCGCGCCACCTCGGCCGTCACCTTGGCGCCAGGCAGCATGCCGCCCTCGCCGGGCTTGGCGCCCTGGCCGATCTTGATCGACAGCTCGTCGGCATGGACGAGGTAGCGCGCGTCGACGCCAAAGCGCCCGGAGGCGACCTGGCGGATGCGCGAGCGCGAGGCCTCCCAGGGCTCGCCCTTGTCGCGGCGCGTATCCTCGCCCCCCTCGCCGCAGTTCGAGGCGGCGCCGAGCTCGTTGAAGGCCGCCGCGATGGCACGGTGGGCGACGCGGTGCAGCGCGCCGTGGCTCATGGCCGCGCCGCGGAAGACGGCAGCGGCGATCGCCTCGGCGCTCGCCACCTCGTCGGGCGCGAGCGGCACCGCGACGGGGCGCAGGCGCAGCAGATCGCGCAGGTACACCGGCGGCGTCGCCTCGACGAGCGCGACGAAGCGGCCGTAGGAGGCCGGATCGTGCCCGCGGGCGGTCGTCTGCAGCTCGCTCCACACCTCCTTGCGGTACACGTTCGGGTCGGGGTCGCGCAGCAGCGAGGTGCCGAGCGCGCGCCGCTCGCGCAGATCGGCGTAGAGATCGTCGAGGTCGAGCCCGCCGATGCGCGAGGTGATGCCCGGCAGGTAGTGCTCGACGAGGTCCGGCGCGAGGCCGACCGCTTCGAACAGGCGCGAGCCGCGGTAGCCGTCGACCGAGCAGATGCCCATCTTCGACATCACGCGCCGCAGCGTGTCCTCGAGCCCGCGCAGCAGGTGCTCGACGCTGCCATGGGGCGCGCCCACCTCGAAGTAGAGGTGCGGGTGCACGGCGTCGGCGCCGTTCGCGATGAGGACGGCGGCGTCGTGCCCCTCCTGCACCTCGCCCGTGTCGACCACGAGCCCGGCGTGGCGCCGCCGCCCCTCCTGCACGAGCGCGTTGTGGAGCGCCGACACCATGAGCACCATGGGCAGGGGCAGCTTGCCCGGGGCGAGGCCGCCCTTGTCGCTGAGGACGAGGATCGAGGCCTGCTCCTTCTTCACGAGCGCGAGCGCGGCGCGGCACAGCTCGGCGATGCGGCGCGAGATCGCCTTGCCGCCGGCGGCGCTACCCGCGCCGGGGTCGTCGAAGGAGGCGTCGAGCACGGCGGCGCGCGGGCGCACCGGCGTGTCGGCGCCCACGATGACGGCGAGCTCCTCGGCCGTGAGGAAGGGTGAGCGCAGCTGGTACTGCGGGCGCGGCTCGTAGACGGGGACGTTCTCGTGGACGGCGGGGGCGGCCCCGAGGTGCACCGTGAGGTCGAAGGCGCCGCCCTCGCGGATCGGATCGAGCGGCGGGTTGGTCACGACCGCGACGATCTGCTTGAAGAACTTGCTGATCGGCGGGCGCGCGTTCGAAAACGGCGCGAGCGGCCGGTCGTTGCCCATGGAGGTGATGGGCTCCTTGCCGGTCTCGGCGACGTGGCGCACGGTGCGCATGCGCTCGGGCGTCCAGCCGAAGGTGCTGAGCGCCGCGCGGTCCGCCTTCGCCGCGCTCGGGGCCGCGGGGCGCTCGCTGTCGGGGCCGCGGCCGCTCGGCAGCGAGGGGCGCGTCGCGAGGCTGAGCGGCACGAGCCGGTGCTCCGACAGCTCGCCGAAGTTGATGGCCGTCTCGGCGAGCACGCGCTCGACCACCTCGGCCGGCCGCAACAGGCGGCGCGCCGCGAGATCGACCGCGAGCGCCTCGCCCGGATCGAGCTGCCCCGTCTCGGCGATGTCCTCGAAGGCGACCGGCATCGAGCCGAGCTCCGAGCCGATGAAGATGCGCCCGGAGCGCGTCGCGAGGTAGCGCAGCGGGCGCAGGCCCATGCGGTCGAGCGCACCGACGAGGTAGCGCCCGTCGCTCGCCACGATGGCGGCCGGCCCCTCCCACGCGCCGAGCGTGCCGAGCGCGCGCTCGACCCCGCTGAAGAAGCGCCGCGCCTCGGCGGGCATGGCGGGCCGATCGCGCCACGCGGGCGGCATCAGCCGGTAGATGCTCTCGAGCAGCGAGATGTCGTGGCCCACGAGGAACTCGACCATGCGGTCGAGGTCGGCCGAGTCGGAGCCCTGGGGCATCAGGATGGGGCCGAGCCCGAGCTCCGTCTCGAGGTTCTGGACGGCGTTGCGGTTGGCCTTGATGGTGTTGATCTCGCCGTTGTGGCCGAGCGTCCGGAAGACCTGCGCGAGGTACCAGTTCGAGAAGGTGTTGGTGGAGTAGCGCCGGTGGAACACGACGACGTCGGTCTTGAGCGCCGGGTCGCGGAGATCCGCGTAGAAGCGTCCGAGCTGGTCGCCGGTCGCGAGCGCCTTGTAGACGAGCGTCGAGCGCGACAGCGACACGACGTAGAGGTCGCGGATCTGGACCTCGAGCGTCGCCTTGACCCGGTGCAGCGTCTTGGCCAGATCCTCCGAGGGCACGAGCCCCTCGCCGACCAGCACCTGCCACACGTCGCGGCGCGAGGTCCGCGCACCGCCGCCGAGCACCGACTCGTCGACCGGCACGTGGCGCCAGCCGAGCGGCTGCAGCCCGGCGCGGCGCAGCGTCGCCTCGATCTCGTGCTGCCAGTGCGGCAGGTTCGAGGCCTCGCCCACGGGCAGGAACAGCATGCCGACCGAGAGGTGATGTCCCTCGGGCAGGCGGCGCCCCGGCGCGACGAAGCGCTCGAAGAAGGAGCGGTCGGTCGACAGGAGCAGGCCGGCGCCGTCGCCCGTGTCGTCGATGCCACCGCCGCGGTGCTCGAGGCAGCCGAGGCCCGTCAGGGCCAGCTTCACGAGCTCATGGCTCGGCGGAGCGTGAAGCTCGGCGATCGCGCCGACGCCGCAGCCGCCGCGCCCCGGGTGGGCGACGAAGCGCTCCCGCAGCTTGCGGCGCAGCGCACGCCCGCGGCGGCTCGCCTGCACCTCGTTCCGACGCGGCGCCTCGTCCATCGCCAAGTCCTTGAAGCAGCTAACGCGATGCGTCAAGGCGCTCCGTGCCCTTCCCTCGCCGGCGTCGGCCGGCGCTGCGAGCCCGTGAGCTCGGGGCGAGGTGGGTGACCTCGCCCCGCTACGCGCAGTACCGATGCGAGGCGCCCCGTCACGCGGGGCACCGATGCGAGCCGTGCGGCATCAGTTCGCTTGCGGATCGATCATGTCGTAGAGCTTCTCGACGTCGGGGCTGCCCTCGACCTTCTCGGGGCTCTTTTCGGCGAGCTTGAACAGGTTCTCGACGAGCGCGAGCGCCTCGCGCGCCTTGGCCCGCTTGATCGGGATGTAGAAGTCGTCCTTGCCGCCGATCTTGTTCGCGGCCCAATCGAGATCGACCTCGAGGTGGAAGTTGTTCATGTTCACCTTCCAGCTCGACACGTGCCCGATGTTCTTCGCCAGCTCGCCGAGGTTGGTCCGAAACTCCGTCAGGCTCGAGGGCACCGCTCGCGTGAATCCCATGGTCGTGACTCCTTGAAGCGGCAGATCCCCGCCGCGAAGAGCGCCATTGCAGCACACTTCCCGCCATCGTTCCAGCCCGGCTGGCGCCCCGGGCGTGGGTTCTCTCAGGCGCCGTTGCGCGCCGCACCGCCACCTGCGGCCGACCAGCCCGTGAGCGTCGGGTCGCCGGTGTCGATGCCGACGAGCCAGCCGTCGGCCGTGCCGACGTAGAGCCAGCCGTCCATCACGGCGGGCTCGCTCATGATGGGGTGGCCCACGTTGTGGCGCGCGAGCACCTCGCCCGAGCCGGGCGCGACGACGAGCACCTCGCCGCTCGCCTTGGCCAGCACCACGCGCCCGCCGGCGAGCGCCGGCGCCGCGGCCAGGATCCCGCCCTTCGGGTCGCCTGCGCGCGAGAGCGGCAGGGACCAGCGGACCTGGTTGGCCTCGATGCACACGAGCTCGTCGCCCATGACGGAGATGCTGCGCCCCTCGTGGCGCACCACCCGCGCACCCTGGAACGCCTGCTGCCCGGCCCACGCCGGCACCGGGACGCCCGGCGCCGTCACGCCGTAGAGCTCGCCCGGCTCGATGCCGCCGCCGCCGAGCCACGGGGCGGCCCTGTCGAGGTAGTCGGCGGGCTTGACGTGCACGACGACGGAGCGACCGCCGAGCGGCGCCGGGGCGTCGGGGCCGCTCGCGAGGAGACCCGCCGACTCGCCGGGCGAGACCGGCTCGAAGGCGAGTCCCTCGCGCCCACCGTCGAGCTTGCGCGCGTAGTGCACCCCCGCCTCGTCGACGACGGGCGGGCTCGTGGCCTGGCGCGCCTTGGCCGAGCGCAGCGCCCCGGACGGCTGGTCGACCACGTAGAGCGTGCCGCCGTACGTGGCGGCGTAGAGGGCGTCGCCCTTGGCGACCGGTGCGCCGATGACCTCGCGGTCGATCCAGCGCTTCCACAGCGTGCGGCCGGTGAGGAGGTCGAAGGCGGCGAGCCCGTGGGTCGCGGTCGAGGGGCGGAGGCCGTTGCCCGCGTCGGCTGCGAACGCAGCGTACACGCGGCCGGACGCGACCGTGGGCGCGCTCAGCAGCACGGAGCCGATCCACTCGCCCCAGCGCACGGCGCCCGTCGAGGCGCTCGCCGCGACGAGCGTGCAGCTCTCGGTGTTCCAGACGCAGGTGTCGTCCTCGCACGCGACGCTCGAAGGCCCGGGGTCGTCGGACTCGACGGCCCACACGAAGTCGCCCTTCTGCTCCTTCACGGCGCCGACCCACCGGCCGCTGCCGGTGACGACGAGCCCGCGATGCACGGCCGGGGTGGCGACCGGCTCCGCGGTCGGGAGCTGCAGATCGAAGCGCCGCGCCGACGACGCCAGGCGCTTCGGCCGCTCGGCGCTCGGGCGCGCGAAGCCCGCCCGGAAACCGGCGTCCGGCGGACCGTAGTGCGGCCCGTTCGCCTCCCTCGCCGTCCCGAGGGCGTCCTCGGGATCGGGGGTGTCCGCGGGCGGCGGCGCGACGGGGCCGGCCGGGCGGTCGGCGTCCGTGGGCGCCTTCGCCTGCGCGGGCGGCTCGGCCAGCGCGGGGTCCTGGCGCCGCAGCCGCTCGCGGCCGTCGCACCCCGACGCGAGCGCGGCGAGCGCTCCGAGCACCGCGGCAGCCATCGTTGCGTGCCGGCTCCCGCCCCCGGACGCGCGCGACCGGCTCGACAAGACAGGACGTCGCATGGTCGTCACCCCTTCGAGAAGAGCATAACGGCGGACCCGCGGGGCGTCATTCCGAGCACGATGCCGACGGACGCGCGCTACCATGGCGGCGCCATGATCCCCGTCCTCGACCGCGCGCAGATGCGCGCCTACGACCGGCACGCGATCGAGCACTGCCAGGTGCCGGGCCTCGTGCTCATGGAGAATGCGGGGGCGGGGGCGGCGCGCGTGGTGGCGGAGCTCGCGGCCGCGCGCTCGCTCGCGCCGACCGCGTCGGCGCCCGTGCTCGTCGTGTGCGGCGCCGGCAACAACGGGGGCGACGGCTTCGTCGTCGCCCGCCACCTCGCCGCGCGCGGCGTGCCCGTGGAGGTCGTGCTCGCGGTCGAGGCGGGCAAGCTCGCGGGCGACGCGCGGGCGAGCTACCTCGCGTGGTGCGGGCTCGGGGGCGCGGTCGGCTCGGCCGCGACCGCGCAGGAGCCGCTCCGGGCGGCGCTCGAGCGCGCCAGCCTCGTCGTGGACGCGCTCTTCGGGACCGGCCTCGACCGTCCGATCACCGGGCACCTCGCGGCGGTCGTCGCGGCTCTCGACGCCGTGGACCGGCCCCGCGTGGCGCTCGACATCCCCTCCGGCGTCGACTGCGACACCGGGCGGGTGCTCGGCGTCGCCGTGCGCGCCGACGTCACCGTCACCTTCGCGCACTACAAGGTGGGCCTGCTCGCGGGCGCGGGCAGCCGCCTCGCGGGGCGCGTCGTGCGCGTGCCGCTCGGCTTTCCCGACGCCAGCGTGCTCGCCGCGGTCGGCTCGCGCGCCACGGCGATCGAGCCCGCCCTGGTACGCGCCACGCTCGGCCGCCGGCCCGCCGACGGGCACAAGTACCGCTCGGGGAGCCTGCTCGTCGTCGGGGGGAGCCCGGGCAAGGTGGGGGCGGCGCTGCTCGCGGGGCGCGCCGCGCTGCGCGCCGGCGCCGGCCTCGTCACGCTCGCGACGAGCCCGAGCGCCGCGGACGCGCTCGACGCCCAGGTCGGCGAGCTCATGACCGCGCGGCTCGACCCCGACGCGCTCGACGCGACGCTCGACCCACTGCTCCGGCGCTGCGCCGCGGTCGCCATCGGCCCGGGCCTCGGCCTCGACGAGCGCGCATGCGCCCTCTCGGAGCGCATCGTGCTCGGCCACCCGGGCCCCGTCGTCGTCGACGCCGACGCCATCGGCCACTTCGCGGGGCGCGCGGCGAGCCTGCAAAAGGCCGCGGGCCCGCGCGTGCTCACGCCGCACGAGGGAGAGCTCGGGCGCCTGCTCGGCGTGCCGAGCGCGGACATCGCCGCCGACCGCTTCGGCGCCGCGCGCCGCGCCGCGGAGGCGACCGGCGCAACGGTGGTGTTGAAGGGCTACCGGACGCTCGTCGCGACGCCGGGTGGCACGCTCTTCGTGTGCCTCGCCGGCAACGCCGTCCTCGCCACCGCTGGCTCGGGCGACGTGCTCACCGGCGTGATGGGCGCGCTCGCCTGCACGACCGACCTCGAGCGGGCCGCCTGCGCCGCCGTGTACCTGCACGCCGTGACGGCCGATCGCTGGCGCGAGCGCGTGGGCGCCGATCGCGGGATGGTCGCGGGCGACCTCGTCGCCGGGCTGCCCGAGACGCTCGGAGCCGTGCTCCGCGGCGAGCCCGAGGCGTGACGCGCACGGGCCTCCAAGTACAGAGAAAGAGACAAGCACTGAGACACGGAGACACGGAGAGCTGCACGGAGCCGGCGAAGTTCAGAGGCCCCTCCGTGTCACGCTCCGTGCCTCCGTGACTCCCTGGTTCCGCTCGCTCGCTTCCGGGCGGATCGCGCTACGGCCTTGGCAAACCGGGCGGCCTGGCGCCCGCGCCGAGCTCCGAGGTGGTCTCTTTCTTGATCGCCGTCATGCCCGGCGGGGAATCGGCTGTTTCGCTCTGCTGCGGCGCGGTACTTGACACCTTGCGCGCCCGCGTGGTTGCGTCCTCCCATGGGTGGGAGCAGAGGTCGTACCGTCAGGCTCTGGGTCGCGCTTCTGGCCGTGCTCGTCGCAGGCCTTGGCTCGACCGTCGCGCAGGCGCAGCCGCGCCAGCCGCCGCCGAAGCCCGCGGCGCCGCGACCGCCGCCACCGCCGAAGGCATCACCGCCGAAGGCCCCGCCGCCGAAGGCCCCGCCACCCGCACCGCGACCGACCGAGCCGACGCCGGCGAAGGCGCCGGACCCGGCGCGCCCGACCGAGCCCGCGAGGCCGAGCGACGAGGACCCCGACCCAACCCACCTGCCGCGCCACCTCGCGGTGCCGGCACCTCCCTGGGACCATCCGCTCGCGGGCGGCTGGGTCAAGGACTTCTGCGCCATGCAGAAGCCCGGCGAGAGCCAGCAGTACGGCAAGAAGCGCGTCGTCTACTTCCAGGTCGCGGGCGCCGAGAGCGTGGACCGCGATCCGAAGATCCAGGCGGTCGGGGGGGCCGACCACACGCGCGAGGCGTGGGTCGCGCGCCAGCCGCTCGAGCGCTTCCACAACGTCGAGACGGCGATCCCCGGCAAGCCCGAGTGGACACGGCGCGAGTCGCTCGACCTTTCGGAGCTCGAGAGTCACGTCGCCGCGGCCCCCTTGGAGCGCCCCTTCGCGGGCGACGTCGACCGCATGCGGAACCCGGACTTGCTCGCCGCGGAGCGCAGGTTCGTCGCCTACTCGCTCGCCTGCGCCGACTACGCGATCGTGCAGACCATCACGAACACCCACATCACCTGGGGCTGGGTCCAGATCGAGGAGGTCAGCCTCGGCAGTCAGGGGAAAAAGGGCCTCGCGGCCGGCGTCAAGTTCTACAAGCTCTACCTGCCCACGATCCGGCACGAGGGCGAGATGGGCATCTTCCGGCGCACCGGCACGCGCTACGAGCGCATCGCGTTCATCGAGGCCGACACCGACAGCCCGAGCAACATCGATCAGCCGCGCGAGATGCCCGCGTGGAACGTGGTCCCGCGCCACGTGAGCGCCGTGCCGGCGCCCGACTGCGCCGTCCCGCGCGCCGTCGAGGGCCGGCCGGGCCTCGAGGCGTGCCGCTCGGGTCAGGCCAACGCCGCCATGATCGCGCACGACCACTGGGAGGTGAACGGCCGGGTGTGCGAGGCGCGCGCCGAGAACAACCCCGACGTGTGGGTGCAGTGCGAGGCCCGGACCTCCGCCGAGCACCTGCTCGGCCTCCTGCAGTTCGAGTCGCGCAAGGTGGACGGCTTCCAGCTCTTCGGCGAGCTCGAGCGGGGCTCGGCGTGGACGAGCGACGCGCCGGCCATCGCGCTCGGCGACGACGAGGGCGTGAAGGTCGGCTACGCGTTCGCCGCGGTCGACGGGGACGGCGACGTGCGCGCCTTCTACAAGGTCACGGGCGTCGGGACGGGCGGCGAGCAGGGCCACCAGCTGCGGAGCGAGCTCGACGCCCGCTTCGGCCGGGCACCCTTCGGCTCGGAGCTCTGGGAGTACCCGCAGAAGGGCATCACCCTGCTGCTGAAGGGCTACCTCGGCAACCTGTTCCTGAACGACGGGCCCACCGACCTCGTGAGCGGGTCGCTCGCCGGGCGCCGCGTGCAGATGCCGCGCGAGCTGCGCGGGGGCACGCTGTCCTTCGCCGGGGAGCTCAGCTTCGCCTTCGACGACGCCGAGTGGTGGAGCCGGGTCGATTTCTCCGTGCTCTACGGGGCCTCGCCGGGCGTCGATCTGCTGCTGTTCCCCTTCGACTGGCCGTACCTCGAGAAGGACTTCTACCTCGGTCAGCGCCTCAAGCTCTTCATCGGCGCCGCCTTCTCGGCGTGCCCGCTGCGGGTGACGCTCGAGGGTCCCGACGGCCGCGTGAGCCTCGGCGGCTTCATGCCGGGCGGCGTGGCCGACGTCGGCTTCGACGTGATGCTGTCGCCCGAGTGGTACGTGCGCGCCGAGGGCCACTTCCGCGGCTACGGCGAGCCCAACTACAACGACGGCGACGAGGAAGCGGTGCCCGAGTGGGCCGAGCGGGAGGACCACTTCCTCAGCGCCGCGACGCGCGCCGGCATCGGCTACGTGTGGTGAGCACGGCCGCGACGCGCGCGACTCGGCACACTGGGCTCACTGGGGGACGGGCACGCCGAGCTTCTGGTAGCAGACGGTGGCCTTGAGCCCGAGCTGCTGGATCACCTTCGCGTCGCCCTGGGTCAGCTTCTTGCCCGAGGTCTTGAGGTCGGCGGCCCACTTCGAGACCGCCGCCCCGACCTTCTCGCCGCAGGCCTTGTCCTGACAGGCGCAGATCTGGTCGGAGAGCTCACCGTACGCGATGACGAGCGGGTTCAGCTTGCCGAGGCACTCGTCGATGCGCCCCTGCGCCGCCTGGAGCGGCTTCAGGTCGTCGTCCTCGACCTTGCCGGTAGCGTCGGCGATCTTCTGCACGTCGGCGGCGACCTTGTCGGCGCACGCCATGTCCTTGCAGGCGCAGGCCGCGTCGGCCTGGGCCTCGAGCTTCTGGACGAGCTCGCTCTTGACGCCGTCCTTCTTGCCGCAGCCGAGTGCGGCTGCGGCGGCGACGACGACGAGGGCCGCGACGCGCGCGGCGGAGGTGGGGGCGGAGTGACGCATCGGGGCTGTTCCTTCCGTGCCGGGCTCGCGGGTCGAGCGGCCTCGGCCGGCGTCCCCCGTAGCGCGACCACGCCGCCGAATGCAACCCGGTCGCCTTGCCGGGGAGGTCGCGCCGGCCCGCCCCTTCAAGCGTTCGGCACGCCGTGCTACGTGGCCGCCCGCCACCGACGTATCGTCGGCCGGCGTCACCAAGCCTCGAGGAGGGTCTCATGCGCCACACCGTGTTGTCCGCGTCTCTCGTGCTCGCCGCGCTCGCCATCGGTTGCGGAGGCGGAGAGGGCGCCGGCCCCGCATCGAGCGGCAGCGGCAGCGCCAAAGCCAAGACCGAGACCAAGAGCGTCGCGCCCACCGCGACCGCGAGCGAGGCCCCCAAGCCCGCGCCTGCGCCGGCCACCGGCGGCGTCGATCAATCCAAGCCCGAGAACGTGCTCACGGCGCTGATCGACGCGGCGAAGAACGACGACGACTCGAAGCTCTCGAGCCTGTGCGCCGAGGGCAAGGGCGACGGCGACGTGAAGAAGATCTGCGCCGTCAAGAAGGGCGACAAGAAGTGGGCCGAGTTCGTCGAGGCCTTCAAGACCGGCGCCATCAAGGGCACGCCGAAGATCGAGGGCGACAAGGCCAGCATCGATTTCACGTTCGGCCCGGACGGCAAGAAGAGCGAGACCATGAATCTCTGGAAGTCCGGGGACAAGTGGTACCTGGCCGGCTTCTGATCGGCGCGGCCTGAACGGCGCGTGGCCCCGGCCGCGGCTCGCCACCCACACACGCGCGGCCGGTCGCCCACGTCCGGCGCGCGAAAACCAGCGTAAACATCCGGAATCATTCGACCGATCTGGATGGCACCGAGGGTGCAAAGTCGGGTCGTCGGAGGGCACGAACCCCGATGACGACCGCACTCGCTCCCGCTCCCCGCACGACCTCGAACGCCCGCAGCTCCTCGACGCATTCCGGCCGGCGCCCGCCTGCGCCCCGGGCCGCGCGCTCGAGCGCTCCGACCCCGCCGCCGACCGTCCCGCCCCCGTCGCAGGTGCGCGCGCGCGCCGCCCAAGGCGCCGAGAGCGAGCTCCGCCGCGCGGTCGCGAGCCTGCGCCACGACCTCTACGTGCGGGCGCTGCGCATGGCGCGCTCGCCCGCGCTCGCCGAGGACCTCGTGCAGGACACCGTCGTGCGCGCGCTGCGCTTCGAGGCGCAGTACCGCCCGGGCACCAACGCGCGCGCCTGGCTCGTCCAGATCCTGCGCAGCGTCTTCCTCACGCTCTGCCGCCGGCAGAAGCGCGAGCGCAAGGCGGTCGACCGGCTGACGACCGACCCGTGCGAGTGGACCCGGGGCGACAGCCGCCCCGCCTGCGCGAGCCTCTCGACCCGACCCGCGGCGGCGCTCGCGTGCCTGCCGGAAGGCTACCGGCGCGCGGTCGAGCTCGTCGATCTCGGCGAGTCGAGCTACCAGGATGCGGCCGAGACGCTCGGCGTGCCGGTCGGCACCATCATGAGCCGCCTGCACCGCGGCCGCCGCCTGCTCGCGACCGCCCTCGCGGAGCCCGTCAACGTGCCGCCGAGCGCCGAGGCGGCGTGAAGAGCTGGGCGCTCGACAGGTGCGGCGCTCTCGCGGTGCCTGTCGGGAGAAGCCGAGCACGAGCCCGTGTTGGTGCCCATGTTCGTTCCCCAGTACGAGCGCCGGTCTCGGGGGGCTCCTGCGGGGGCCTCAGGACAGAAGCAGCTCGAGGTCGGCTTTGGTGAGCTCGCGCAGGAGCGACTCCTCGCTGCCGAGGAGCTCCGTGGCGAGCGCGCGCTTGCGCTCCTGCAGCAGGAGCACCTTGTCCTCCACGGTGTCCTCGGCGATGAGGCGATAGGCGAACACCGGCCGGGCCTGGCCGATGCGGTGCGTCCGATCGATCGCCTGCGTCTCGACCGCGGGGTTCCACCACGGATCGAGCAGGAACACGTAGTCGGCGGCCGTGAGGTTCAGCCCGAAGCCGCCCGCGCGCAGGCTGATGAGGAAAACCGGGAGCGCGGTGCTCGCCTGGAAGGACCGCACCGACCGGGCGCGTTCGGCGGTGGTCGACTGCCCGTCGAGGTACGCGTAGTGGATGCGCTCCGCCTCGAGGCGCGCGCGCACGATCGCGAGAAACGAGGTGAACTGCGAGAACACGAGCGCTTTATGCCCGCTCTCGACCACCTCGACGAGCTGCGCCACGAGCGCCTCGAGCTTGGCGCTCGGCTCCGCGCGCCGCGCGGCGTCGAGGAGGCCGGGGTGGCACGCCGCCTGACGCAGGCGCAAGAGCGCCTCGAGCACGTGCATTTTCGATCGCGCGAAGCCCTCGGTCGCGAAGCGCCGCCCGAGGGAGGCGCGGTAGTGGGCCAGTAGGTCACGGTAAAGGCGGCGCTCGTGCGCGCCGAGCGGGCAACGGACGATCTGTTCGGTCTTCGCTGGGAGCTCGGGCAAGACCTGTTCCTTCGTGCGCCGCAGGAGAAAGGGGCGGAGGGCGCGGCGGAGCAGCGTCACGTCGTCTTGTTCCGGGCCGCGCGAGGCGCCGAGCGCGCGCAGCACGTCGACGTTCTCGATCATGCCGGGGTTCAGGAACTCGAAGATGCTCGCGAGATCGTCGAGCCCGTTCTCGACGGGCGTGCCCGTGAGGGCGAGCCGATGGTCGCCGGCGAGGGTGCGCGCCGCCCGCGCCGTCTGCGACCTCCTGTTCTTGATGGCCTGCGCCTCGTCCAGCACCACGAGATCGAAGCGGGTCGCGGCGAGCTCGGAAACGGAGCGCCGCAGCGTGCCGTAGGTGGTGAGCACGAGATCTTGCTCTCCGAGCACGACCGCGTGGCGCTCGGTGCCCAGGTACTCGACGACGCGCAGCGCGGGAGCGAAGCGCCGAGCCTCGTCGCGCCAGTTGGCGACGAGGCTCTTCGGTGCGACGACGAGGGACGGCGCGCGCGGCCGTGCGCGGCCTGCCAGGTGCGCCAGCACTTGCACGGTCTTGCCGAGACCCATGTCGTCGGCGAGGCAGCCGTGCAGACCGAGCCTCTCGAGCCAGCGCAGCCACCCGAGCCCGAGGCGCTGATAGGCGCGGAGCTCGCCCTCGAACTCCGGCGGCGCAGCGGCCTCGGCGACGCTCGCGAACGAGCCGACCTCGGCGCGCAGGCGCGCGAAGGTCTCGTCGAGCTCGACCGCGGTGGTCGTCGGCACCGTTCCGAGCAGGGCATCGAGCAGGGCCACCTGGTTCTTGCCGAAGCGCAGCGCGCCTTCGGGCCCGATGCGACCGGCCCGCGCGAGCAGCCCGTAGCGCTCGAGCCACTCGAGCGGCAAGAGACCCGTGCTCCCGTCTCCGAGCCTGACGAAGCGCTCGCCGCGCCGCAGGGCGGCGACGAGGTCCTCGACGGCGAGGCCCGTGCCGTCGAAACGCGCGTCGACCCCGAGCTCGAACCAGTCGATGCCGCTCGCCACGCGCAACGCGAGGCTCCCACCGCCTCGGACGCGGCGACCCTCGGCCTCTACCCCGAACCCTTCGTCGAGCAACGCCTGCGCGACGACCGCCACGTCGGCCACGGCGAGGGCGCCCGGCACCTCGGGATCGTCGGTGGGGGCGACGCCGAGGGCGCGGAGACTCTGCCACAGCTCGAGCTCGCGCCCGAGATCGCGGGGGTGGAGCTGGCGGGCCTTCTTGTCGCAGACGACGCGCTGCCACGCGCCGAAGCTCACCTCGCCCGCGCCGTAGCCGAACGCGAGGGCGACCCCGACCGTGCGTGCGTCGCGCTCGCCGCGGAGGAAGCGTACGACGGGCGAGGGCGCGCGCTCCTCGGTGCACCACCCGAGCTCCGCGGCAACGAGCACGCGCGGGGCGGAGGGCGTCCGGGCGAGGAGCGCGACGAGCGCGTCGACCTCGCGACGCGGAACCGCGATCGGCTCGTCGTAGAGCGCGGCGCAGTTCGCGGCCCGCGTGTCCGCCACGCGCGCGATCGCGTCGTCGAAGACGAGGAACGCGCCACAGCGCAGGCGCACGAGCGCCGGATCGCGCCGGTCGTCCTGGCGGTGGAGGGCGAGCCTGGCACGCGCGCCGCCCCGCGGCGCGGGCACGACCTCGAGCGCGTACTCGAAGGCGTCCTCGCCGTCCCAGCGCAGCGGTTCGGTCGCCTTGCCAAGCAGAAGGCGGCCCGAGGCGCACAGCGGCGGCAGCAGGGCCGACAACACCGCCGCCCCGAGCTCGAGGTAGGGTAGCCCGTAGTATCCACTGCGCCGCTGCCCGAGGTCGACGAGATCGCGGTCTCCGGCCGGCAGCACCTCGCGTGCCAGGTCGCCGGGGGTGCGCTCGCGCAGCGTTCCGAGGGTGCCGTTCGCGCGCGCGTAGCGGCGCAGGACGCGCAGGGCGAGCGTGAGGTTCGTGGAGCGCGCGAGATCGATGCGATACGTGAGCGGCTCGAGAGCCGCCGTCGTGGTGCGGGCTGCGATCGTCCGCGCCGAGCGATCGAGCGCCGCGAGCCGCACGCGCCATGCGGCACGCGATCCAGTGGGCCGACGCTCCACGGGCGGAGGCCGCCTGCCCCCGGGAGCCGGCTGCTGAGCATGGCTCCGGCGCGATGCCCAGGCCAAGGGAGCGCCGGCGATCTCACGCGGGTAGTCGTCGCCCGCGCTGCCGTCGTCGACCGCGGCGAGCTCGTGCTCGTCCTCGTCGCTGTCGTCCTCGTCGCTGTCGTCGTCGTCGCTGTCGTCCTCGTCGCCGCCGTCCTCGTCGTCGGCCTCGTCCTCATCGTCGCCTTCGTCGTCACCCGCCTCCGAGCGCGCGGCCTCGGCGTCGGGCGCGGGGAAGACCTCGTCCTCGGCACCGTTGGTCACGATGAGATCGAGCGGCGCCGTCCCCGGAACGTCTGGGCTCACCCCAGCCTCGTCGGCCGCGAGCAGGGTCGCGTACATGTGCTCGCACGGCTCGAGCGCCTCGCCTCGGTCACAGGTGCACTCGAGACGCACGATGAACGACTCTGGCGTGTCGACCTCCACGGTGAACGACAGGCCCGGAGCCACCGCCACCTGGGCCGCGACGTGCCCGGCTTCCGCCTCCTCGATGACCACGTGGCCCGCCGCCAGGCTCGACTCGGCCGTCCGGACCGTGGCGCGGTCGAACGCGTCCCGGCACCGCGGCGCCAGCGGCGCCGGCGGCGCCCGCGGCGCGAGCGCCTTGGACGGCGGGGACACTTCCTTGTTTCGGCGACTCATCGGCGCAGGCGCACAAAGACGAGCTCCTCCTAGCGCTTCTTGGGCGCGCGATCGATGGCCGCAGGGCGCTGCGGCGAAAGTAGTTGCGAGCTCACCCGCGCCCCCGCTCTTTTGCGAGCCTGCGAGGCCGCCCCGGAAGTACGCTCGCGAGGCCCGATGACTGCACCCGATGCCGCTTCAGAGACGCTGCCGCGCCGGATGACGCGGGTGGCGGTCGTGCAGCTCGACTACCTGCCGGCCGTTCCCGGAGCGCTCGACAATCCGTTGTTCGACTTGGCCTCGACCGGAGGGCTCGAGCCGCCCGGTGGCCTCGTCCCGCCGGCACTCCGGGAACGCTTCACCGGGTTACAAGAACGTCTCCGTGCTGCGTACATCGCGGCGCTCGAGACCCGGCTCACCGGGATCCTGGCCGGCCTCCGCGCCCTCGAGGTGCAGGTCGTGTTGTTCCCCGAGTACGCGGTGCCCGCCGAGCTTCTGCCCTCGCTGGCGCGCCATGCGGGCGACATGGTCGTCGTGGCCGGGACGCACTTCGTGGACCAGGGCGCCCTCGATGCCCAGACCGACAGTGGCGATTCGGTCTACGCGGCCTTGGGCGCGTCGCCACCGGCCTTCAGGAGCGCGGTCGCGCCGGTCCTCGAGGCCGGGCGCCTCGTGGGGCTCGTCGGCAAGCTGAGTGCTTCAAAATGGGAGCGGACGCCGCCGCGGGAGCTCCTACCGGCGGAGACCTGGGCTCCAGCGGAGCTCGGCCGTGGCCTCGGACCGCTCGGCGTGCTCGTGTGCCTAGACTTCCTGGACAGAGAAGGGCCAGGCCACCGCGCGGTGGTCGGCGGAGCGCTCGCGAGGTGTCGGTTCCTGGCCGTCCCGAGCCTCACACGAGCGCACACCATCGAGGCGTTCGCGGCGAAGGCGCGGGAGGAGGCCCGGCGCTACCGGCGCCCGGTGCTGTACGCGAACTCGAGCCACGGAGGCGGAAGCGCCGTGTTCGTGGACGAGAAGCATCACCCGCTCACACCGTTTCCGGAGCACCCTGGGGTGCTCGCGGCCGGTGAAGAGGGCGTCGTCGTCGCGGATGTGGATCTCGGATACGAGCCGCGGGCCGAGTCGACGCCATACGACTACGCGCCGCCCATCCGGCCGGTAGCGAACGCTTCGCTCGCCTACGGCGGCAGCGAGCCGGAGTACCGCCTCTGGCTCGACGAGGTCGCGAGCCTGGTCGAAGGGGACGGTACTGAGCTCGAGCGGTTGCGTCAGGTGCCAGACGTGATCGCACGTGCCCCGACGCAGCCTGGCTCGCCAGAAACGCGGCGTTTCCGGCTTGATCGCCTGGCGCAGCAACGCCGGCCCCCGAGCCTGGAGTGGGTGCGACAGCTGACCCGCGAGCTCGTCCTCCCGGACGAGGTCCTCCGAGCCCCGCAGCTCTGTGCGGCCCTCGCGAGCGGAGCGGCAGACGTCATGGATCGCTGGCACGATGACCGGGTCGAGGGAGCCACGGCGTTCGCACCGGTGCGCGACCGGCTGCGCCAGTTCGCGGCTGGGCGTCGGCTCGACCGCAAGGCGACCGCGACTGCAAAAGCAGAGCGCGCGGTACGCGAGCACGTTCAAGGGAACGACCGACCGCTCGTGCCTGGCGCGGTGCCGCAGCTCCTGGCGCTGTACTCTCCGATCGTGGACGGCGCGCTCGGCCGGGAGATCGGCGAGGCCGACGACGCACGACGAGCCGGGCGCTTCGCGGAGGCACGGGCTCGGTACGAGGAGGCACTCGAGAAGACCGAGCGACTCGCGAGCTGCGTCGCGGACGGCGCACGCCAGCAACAGGTCGCGAAGATCCGGATCCGTGCGGCGATCTGCGCCGTGAACCTCCAGGATCTCGCGGGCGCGAAGGCGCTCGTCCAAGCCGTCGGTGCTGCGCACCTCGGTGACGCCGACCGACTCGTGCTCGTGGATCTGCTGGTCTGTGTCGGGGAGATCGACGGCGCCGAGGCGCTCCTGTCCACAGCCGACGGCCTCGCGCCGGAGCTTCATGGCCGCCGGGACGAGGTCCTTCAGGCCATCGAGATTGGGCGCGGTCGAGTGCCGCAGAAGCTCGCGTCGTCCGCGTCGCTCGAGCTTCGGGCTGCGCAGCTCCTCGTCGAGCGCCACGATCTCGACGGCGGTGCAGCGCACGCGCGCGTCGCGCTCGAGCTCGAGGCGGGCGCACTCGTACAAGCAGTTGCGGCGAGCACGCTCTTCCGGGCCCTCTGGGGCACCGTACACGAGGCGCCACCGCGGGCGGTGTTCATCGAGGTCCCGCAACGGGCGCTGGTCCTCGCGGCGCTCGACTCGGTGGCCGAGCGCCTCGACCTGGCCGGCGTGCCGGAGCCAGTGCGCGGGCAGGCCGCTGCGGCGCTGCGTGGCTATGCCGTTCTAGCGGGCACGGCCAGCGCCGACGGCCCCCCGACACGCCACGATGAAAACGCGGATGCAGTCCTCGTACGGGCTCGCCATCACGCGCGGGGCGGGGAGCTCGAGCAGGGGCTCGCTTTGTACAGGGAATGGCTCGCTGCGTCGCCGATCGGGGCCGACCACCCATGGCACGTGGATCTTGGTCGCGTGGATCTGTTGGTCGAGGCGGGCCGGCTCGGCGAGGCGGTCGACGCGGCGCTCGCGCTCCAGAAGGCGTACGAAGGCCGACCCCTCATCGAGCGGCAGCTCGCGCTGACGCTCGAGCGCGCGGGTCGCCTGGCCGAAGCGTCCACCCACGCACAGCTCGCGGCCGAGGCACTGCCTACGGTCGGGAACCTGCGGTACCTCGCCGAGCTCCTCGTCAAGCTCGAGCGCCACGCCGACGCCTGGCACTCGTTGGCGCCTGCGCGGGAAAGCCGGCGCAAGGATGTCGTACAGTGGCTCGCGATCGCTGCTGAGCGGGCGCGGCCATCCGAAGCACCCGCGCTCTGGCGGCGTTTCCTCGGCCTCGGCGGGCCTCCGCAGGCGCGGGTCCGACTCGCGATCGCGCTTCTGCACGTCGACGAACGCCGCCAGGCCGCCGACGAGGCATGGCGGGCGTTCCAGGAGACGGCAAGCGTTCTCGACCTCGACGAAATACGGCACTGCGCGCTTTGCCAGCAGGCCGCCCTCGAGCTCGGGGAAGAGCTCGCTCGGCGAGTGAGCGCGATCGCCGACTACGTCCGCAAGCGATTCCCGGGGGATCCGCGTGCCGAGGGACTTCGCTTCGTACTGCTCAGCACGACGGAGGGGCTGCCGCCGCTCGAGGCGCCTCTCGACGCCGGGCTCCTCGAGCGAGCCGGCTTTCGGAGCGTTCCTCTGGAGCAGGCGGCCGCGTTTCTCCGTCAGGAGCAGGACGTCGAGCTGTCGGTGCGCCGCCTCTACCGGGCCGGGGCAGTGCCTCTCGAGACCTATTGCGCCGAGACCCAGACCTTCCTCGCAGAGGTCGTCGGTTCCGCCGTGCGCGGCGCGGGGCGTTTCTTCTTCTGCGCGCCGGTAGCCGTGGAGGAGCGCCACCTGTCGCTCGATGGGGCGACCCTGCTCGTGGGCTACCAAGAGCTCGTGTGGCTAGCCGCTCTCGGCCTTGACGACGCCATCATCGGCGCACTGGGGCCGGCCGGCACCCTCGTGCTCTCGCCCGGCACCCGCGCGCTCGCGACACGGGACGCGGCGGCCCTCGCGCAGCGCGCCCGACCCCAAGCCTTGCGCGAGCTCGACGATTTCCTCGCTCGAATTGCGAGCTGGCCCGGTGTGACAGATCCAGATGTTGCCGTCATCGTGGAGCCGGAACCCCGGTCGCACCCCCGAGCCGTCGCTGCGAGCGCCTTGCTCGACTTCCTTCTCGTGCAAGGCCGCATCACGGGCGAAGACCGCGACGCCATCGAGCGACGCGTCGGGCGCGTACCAGGGAGCGCGTTCCCGAGCGACGCCGGCACCGTCGCCGTCGATGCCCAGGTCCTTCACGCACTGTTCGAGCGCGGAAGCCTCGATGCCGTCGTGCGTGAGCTCCAAGGCTCCGTGGCCGTCTGGCAGCGCGATGGCGTGCTGGGTCTGCGGGCGCACTACGAGAGCGTCCGCGATGCCAAGGAGCTCGCGGACCGCACCCTCGCGCTGGCGGCTCGTTGCGGCGATGCCGCGCCGCCATCCGAGGTGCCCCGCGTGCCGGAAATCACGCCCGCCGCGGCCGCTCGTGATCGTGGTGGAGTCTCGAGGCTGGTCCAGGAGCCGCTGCGAGCTGCCCTCGAGCACGTGGCGCTCCTGCTCGAGAATCCTGCGTGGCGCCGGCTCGCCTGCAACAGCTTCGGCGTCGAGTACCTGGGCGCACCGGCCACGGCACGGTTGCTCGCTTGGAGTGCCGATGACTACCTCTACCACGCACGCCGAGCGAGATTGGCGGCGGTTCGCACCTTGCACCTCCCGGAGATCGTGCGGCTCCTCGCTCCCGACCCGCGCGTGGCTCGCCGTCATCTCCTGCGCTTGGCATCGGCGGGCTTCGCCGACGCGCTCGACGCAACCGAGCTCCTTTGGATGCACACCGAGGGCGGCGGGATTGACAAGCCGGAGCAAGCTCAGCGGCTCGATGCCACGGAGTGGATGGCGCGCGAGCCTTGGCACCCGTCCGCGGATCTCGCGCGCTTGCGCATCGCGCAGCAGTACGCAGGCGCGATCGTGGACAGCCACGTCGCCGACGGGTGGGTTGCAGCACTCGGCGAGGGCGCGCGGTCCTTCGTGGCGGCGTTGCTCGGTCGCGCCGAGCGCCTCGCGGCAGTGACCCGCACCAACATGCTCGAGCACGTCATCAGTCTCGCGGGCCTCACGACTGCGGGTCGGCCCGAGGCCGTGTGGCTCCAACAGGGCAATCAAGCCTCGCGTTCCGGACGGGCGCTCGATCTCTGGCGCGTCATCGCAGATTGGGCCGGTCCGGACGGCGGCCGTAGCCGCGCACGCGCGCGTGCGGCGCGTGAGGTCTGGGGGGCCCTCGACCACAGGCCGGACGGCCCCAGCATACTCGAAGCCGGTGCGGTGGCGCTCGTGGGCGAGGGACCCATGCGTGAGACCGAAGGCGTGACCGTGTCGCTTCTCGACGCCGACCTCGAGACGCTCTCGATCTTGTCTGCGTGCTGGAAGGAGCGGCCCCTCCGCCAGAACAAGCTCGTCCTCGAGGACGCCGGCGGCGCCGTCGCTACGCTCGACCTCGAGCAGGCGCTCACTCGAGTCGAGCGCGCCGCAGTCGTAGAGCTCGACGCGCGCCGCTGTGACTTCGCGGTGACAGTGGTGGCCGATCGACGAGCGAGGTTCCGCGCCCCTGTCGAAGCCGTGCTGCTTCGGGGAGGCGACGAGCTCGTGACGTGGCTTCTGCCGCTCGTGCGGCGCCTGCAAGGGCCCAACGACGGCCGCGCGGTCCTGCTCCTCGACGCGCTCGCGGCGGACCCCTCGAGTGCTGAAGCGCGCCACGCCTATGCGCGCCGAAGTGCAACGGCGCTCTGGCGGCTGGTACGCGACGATCCCTCATACCTCGCAGTGTGGCCCGAGGTGCGCGGTTTCGCGGTCGGTGCGGAGCGCCCCGAGCTGAGCTCGCTCCGCAGGATATTATCCGAACCGCCGGTGCTGGAGCGCGACCCGGAGTCGAACTTCGCCGAGCTCATCGATCGGCGCATGGGGAAAGAGGGCCCGTGGCACGCCCGTGACGACTGGCAGGAGCTTTGGGACCGCAGCACCGAGCTACCTGGCGACGCGTCGTGCGTGGGTGCATGGATCGAGCTCGAGCGCACCGCCGACTACGGGATCTCGGTTGCGCGAGCGCTCGCGGATCTCGAACGGCCGGACGACCAGCCGTCGGCACGGCTGGCGAGGCGAGTGGCGTTCCTGTGGCTCGCGGCAAGCCACCAGCCCCTCGTGACGCTGTCGCAAGGCCCGGTCGACTTGCGTGTGGTAGCCCCCGCGCGTACGGCCGGTCTCCTCGACCTCCTCGACAAGGCCCCCTCGCCGGGGAGCTTGGCCGAGCACGAGCCAGTGCTCCTGCGCGCATGCGTGGACGTCGTTCTCCGGCTGGCGGGTCCCGCGCCGATGGACTCGCGCGAGGCGTTGTGGCTCGGCTACCGCCTGTTCCAGTGGCTCTGCGCGCAGCTCGAGGCGATGCCTGCGGCGGAGCGACGCGACGGCATGGCTCGCCTGGCTGCCCTCGCGCCGGCGCCACGTCCGCCAATCGACGTAGTCGATCCCTTCGGCTTCGGACCCGACGCTTTCGACTACCGCCGTGCCTGCGTGCTCTACGCGATGACGGCGGCCGCCGCCATCCGCGACGAAGTGCTGTCTGATGGCCAAGATTCGGCCGAGGCGACGGCGCGGAAGCCGCCTCGCGCGGTCTGGTCCAGCGCCATCGCGGAGCGTCTGGCGAAGATCGCCAGCGCGCCGATCGAAGGTTCGTCGCTGCGGGCTAGCCTCACCGTCAAGCTCGGCTGGCGCTTTCCGGTGACCACGCCGGAGCTTGCGCTAACTGCGCTCTTGCGCTCGGACCTGCGAGCTTTCGCAGGCCTGACCCGCGACGCGCGCCTGCGCTACCTCGGGGCGTTGCCGAGCGAGGTGACGCCACCCGATGACTGGTCTGGCGTCGCAAGTCTCGTCGTGGCGGCCGCGAGCGAGGCAGCGCTGAGCCTCGCCGAGGACGAACGCGAGCTCTTCCACGAGCGGCTCCGCGCGATGAAAGGTGTCGCTGGTCGCGCCCTGCGTTGGATCGGCCTTTCGGGGCTGTTCGTCGCCGGGGACGCAGCGCTGCGCGATGAGGTGGAGCAGCTCACGCACGAGCACATCGCAGACGAGCGCGCCCCAGCGGTTCTTGGGCGCCTCCTTCTCGGCGTCGGGCGAGCGGCGCCGCAGGAGGTCGCGGCGACTTGGGAACGCGCCCTCGATGCCGCGCGGCAGCATGGCATCGAACCACTCCCGCTCATCGGGCCCATCGGATACGTGATCATGCACGCCGAGTCCCAGGAGCTCGGGGAGACCGCAGCACGCCACCTGCGGGCGGTTGCGCAACGCGAGCCGTTTCGCGATGATCCACGGACCCTCGAGCTGGTGGAGCTGCTTGGCGGTACCGGTGACAAGCCATGAGTTCGCGGTTGCTCACATTGCACACGTTCGCCTCGGTCAAAGGCGGTGTCGGCAAGTCGACTCTGGCGATCGCCTGCGCGAAGCTTCTGGCCGCGCCCCGCGACGCGGGCCGACACCCGGTCCTCATCGACTGCGACCAGACTGGCACGTCGCTAGCCGACGGGTTGAGGCTCCTTCCACCCGTCTTGGCCAGGTCGCCGGACGGGGCACCCGTGCTGGAGGCTCCGCCCACAGGCGAGCACCACCGGCCATCGCCAGATGAACCGGAGCGCCCGGCTTGGCGGGCGGCGTTCTCAGGCCGCGGCCGGGCCCGGCAGCCCTTCGACCCGCCGTTCCTCAACGATGTGATGCACCAGAGCGTCGACTCGGAGGGCACGCTGCGCGTCGACGCGATGCTCTGGAGGCACGAGCAGGATGACGGAGTCCGGTACCTCCCATCCTCGCCGCTCGACACCGACCTTGCGGATGCTCTTCGGTGGATCGAGGGCGAGCACGACGGGTGGGGCGAGTGGGCTCAGCGGCTCGCATGGGGCATCGACCGGCTGATCCGGCATGACAGCGCCGTGACCGACGTCATTCTCGATCTGCCCCCCGGCGTGTGGGGTATCGGCCACGAGGTACACGCGCTCGCGAACACGCTTGCGCACGGCCATTCGCTACCTGCTGGCTACCCCGAAGGGTGGAACACCGACGAGCTACGGTGGCGAGTGAACCCGTTCCTCGTGACGAGCCCTGATCGCCAGGCGCTCCTCTCAGCGCTCGACTACCTCGGGTTCTGCCTGCGGCCCGTGCCGGGCTTCCGGGGGCTGCGTCCGCTCGTGAACCGCACAACCGAGGCGCCCGAGCACATCAGGCGCCGTGCGCGCCTCTTGTCAGGCGACCTCCGCGCGCAACTCGGGCTCGATGAGCTCCTCGTCCTGGTATCGGAGATGGAGACCACCTTGGGCCGGGTGTTCCTCGACGGCGACCTGGGCGTCGACGAAAAAGTGCTAGAATTGCGAGGAGTTCTGAGGCTAGTACCATGACCGGCGCAGCAGCATTGGATCCCGCGATGCAGCTCAAACCTAGGGCGAAACCGCTCCCGCGCGCGCTCACGCCGCCGCCCAGGAATGGGACCCTCGAGGCGGCCGAGCCCCCACCGAGGCCGGCACCTCCGTCACCGGCCGTGATTGCGGCGCAGGAGGCCATCGCAGCCCAACATCCCGGCGAGTTCGTGGTCCTCGTAGGAGTCCGAGTCTTCGGCGTCACGCGTGAAGAAGACGACGCCTACGATCTCGTCGACGCGGCATGGCGCGAAGAGCCCGCCGTCGAGCCCGTGCTGTTTCGCCCGAGCAGCGCACCCGACCGACCGTTTCCGCCCGCGGTACGATCACGGGCTACTGTGTGGCGGGCACGCGGGTGATCATCACGGAGGACTACAGGGTCTCGCGGTACTTCGAGCAGATCGGTCGTGTACCGACTAGCACGGACTGCGGCCCCGTCCTTCGGCTCAAGGCGCGGTTCGCAAGGTGGCAGGCCGACGTCGAGGTCGATGCTGATGCGTTCGTCGATCCTGGCGCCGACGTCTCCTTCCTGAGCGAACGATGGCTGCGCTCCCACGCCCCCGCGCCGCCGGCACAAAGGCTGCCGAGTCTCAGGCACAAGTCCTACCCGGATGGCCAGCGCGATCGGATCCTCGTGGAGCCCTTGATGCTCTCGGTGAGCGGCAGGACCTTCACGGTCCCGCTGACCAGCGAAGGGCCAAGGATCCGCCTGCAGGATCTCGGCGATGGCCGTCCTAATGCCGAGAACACAACCGAGAAATGGGCCGACATGGGTGGCTACGAAGACATCCTGCTCGGCCGTGACTTCCTCGACGCCAACGACCTGCTCCTCGTGATCGACGGTGCGGGTCGCCGGTTCTCGCTCGTCGTTCCAGATGACGAAGACAACCAGAGACGGCGTGCGGCGATTCGAGGCGCGCTGTCGATCGACGGAGTCGCAAAGCCGCGATGAGTGAGCGGCGTTCCAGCCGGACGGGCCTCGTCAGAGGCGCGCGGCGCAGAAGCCGCCCCCTTCTGCCCACTCGAGCCGACCGTCCGCCGGCACGGAAACGGACACGGGCACGAACACGGGCTCAGGCTCGGGCTCGGGCTCGTGGGCTGCCAGAGGGGCCTGGCCCACCCGGCCTCCTAGAGCTCGCCGCGGCGCGCGCGGTCGCACCACAGGCGCAGATCGCGCTCGACGCGCTCGAGCGCCATCGCGCGAAACGGCCGGAGCAGCAGCGGCACCTCGATCTCGACCAGGATCTCGCGCGGACGCAGCTCGAGGGTGGCGAAGATCTTCAGCCCCTTGGCCTTGAAGGAGCAGCGCGCCTTGAGATCACCGTCCCAGAGCACACGCGGCTCGTAGCGCGCATAGCGCTCGCAGTACGTCTGGAACGCACGGTCGGCCGCGCGCCGCGCCAGGTCCGGGTCGAGGTCGTGCTGGAAGACGTGACGCATCGCGGCAGGCCCGCACCTCGGTTCCTTCTAGCGGATCGCGGGGGCGAGTCCAGGCCGCCGTCGGCGCCAGCGCCGGCGCGGAGCTGGCCCGACGGTTGCACTTGCGCGCGCGGGTCGCCCGGACGATAGGGCGGCACCCGCCACGGTGGCCGCGCTCGCGCTCGGGCGCGCCGGCCGCGGCGGGCTCGAACGGGCGCCGACGGCGGCGCCCCAAGGCGCCGGAGCACAACATGAAAGCGCGGTCGTACCTCCGTGGGCTCGCACTCGGCTCGCTCCTGCTCGCGGGCTGCAGCACCCGGGCGCTCGACGACGCCGGCACCGGGGGTGGTGGATCGGGCGGCCAGGGCAGCGGGGACACCGGCACCGCGCCGCCCTTCACCGGCCACTACCAGGGCGGCGGCGACTTCAACGTCGGCTTCATCGGCGGACCTTGCCTGACGAACACCGACTGCGCCTACGACGGCGGCTACTGCCTCACCGAGGCCGAGGGCTTTCCCGGCGGCATGTGCACGCTCGACTGCGCCCAGTACTGCCCGGACCAGGCGGGGGCCACGACGACCTTCTGCGCCGAGCCGGCCGACCTCGGGACGGCCGCGACCGACGGGCTCTGCACCATGCGCTGCAACTTCGGCGCGGCCGACACGGGCTGCCGGCCCGGCTACCAGTGCCACGCCATCGGGCGCAACGACGAGCCGAGCACCGTCGTGTACGCCTGCGTGCCGGGCGAGGACTCGCCCTATCAGCCGACGGCGTGCGAGCAGGAGCTGGCGGCGCGGGGCATCGCGTGGAGCCCGTCGCTCTACGCGACCGACCACCCGGTCGATCACCCCGAACTCGATTGCACCATCGACAACCCGGTCTGGATCGAGCCCGTGCTCCACGGCGTGCCTTTCCGCGGCTCGACGCTCGACAACGAGCCTGCCTGGCTCTTCACGGCCTGCCCGCACGCGCTCGCGGTGGACGACGCCGCCGCGCACGCGGCCTCGCTCGGCGTCACGGACATCGTGCACTACGGCATCTACAACTGCCGGGTCATCGCGGGGACCGCCACGCTCTCCGAGCACGGGCACGCGAACGCCATCGACTTCGCGGGCTTCGCGACGGCGGGCAGCACCTACTACAGCGTGCTCGATGCCTGGGAGGACGACCAGCCGAGTCCCGTCACCCCGGGGGGCGCCCTGCTCAAGAGCTTCGCCACCGGCGTCTTCGACGCGAGCATCTTCAACATCGTGCTCACGCCCGACTACAACGCCGCGCACGACAACCACTTCCACTGCGACCTCACGCCCGGCTCGCACTTCATGAAGTGACCCGCGGCGGGTTGTGGTGCCCGCCGGGAGCGGGCTATCGTCGCGGGACATGCGGCTCGAGGACATCCAGGCGACGCTCGGCACGTACCTCGCCCGGGAGGTGCTGTTCCGCGACACGCCCCTCTTGCCCGACGCGGACCTCTACGACGCGGGCTTCGACTCCTTGTCGCTGTCGCGCGTGCTCGTGTTCGTCGAGGAGCGCTTCGGCGTGCACATCCCGGACGAAGAGGTCGACGTCGACGCGGTGACGACCCTGGCGCGGATGAGCCGCTTCGTGGCGAGCTACCTCGAACGGCGCGCTGCGACGCCGTGAGCCCCGCGGCGCTCGATCTCGCCGCGCTCGGAGCCCACGACCGGCGCATGGCGCTCGAGGGGGCAGGTCCGCCGCTCCGCTACGCCGAGCTAGCCGCGCGCGCCGCGACGCTCCGGGACGAGCTCGAGCGGGCGGGCGTGGCCCCGGGCGAGCCCGTGGCCCTGCTGACGCGCGCGCGCGGGCACGACGAGCCCGTCGCACTCGCCGGCGTGCTCGCCGCGGGAGCCGTCGCCGTGCCCCTCGAGGCCGCGGCGCCCGCGGCACGCCTCGCGGCGGTGGCGCGCGCTCGCGGCGTGCGGC
>JACRDA010000249.1 GCA_016212965.1 Myxococcales bacterium | reverse complement strand
CAAGGGCTGGACTTCCCGGGGGCGGATTCCTCCCGGGGTAGGACTTCTTCACTTCGCTGGTGTTCGCTCGGTTCAGTCACCTACTTCCTCCTGCCGGTTTTCATCGGCGCTTACCTTCTTGTGAATCCTCTGGGAAATCCGGCATGAATGGAGGGGTCAGGGGACGGCGAGCCACGCGCTTGCGATCGATCCGCGCCAGAGCTCGGCCGGCGCGACGGAGCGCGCCGCGCCGCGCACGCCGACCTCCTTGACCGGGATGGCGTCCTCGGCCGCGAGCGCGAAGAGCGCGCGCACCCGGACGGGCAGCGCGAAGGGCGCGCTCGTGACGAAGTACTGCGCGCCGGGCTGCCAGTCGGTCGGCGGCTTCGGCACGACGATGCAGGCGAGCACGTGCTCCTTGCCCGGGTCGATGGCGAGCGCCGACGGGAAGTTCTTGGTCCAGTCCTGTTGCGGGTTGACGGCCAGCACGCGCTGGCCGGCGGCGTCCTCGAGCTCGAGCTGCCACTGGTAGGCGCCCCAGGAGTTCCAGCGCTCGTAGACGAGGATGGCCTTCGTGCCGACGTTGCGCAGGACGAAGTCGACGGTGAAGCCCGCGCCCGAGCTCGCGCGTGCGGGGTGCGCGAGCGACACCGCGAGCCCGTCGTGCTCGGCAGCCGAGGCCTCGACCGTGGCGGCACTTCCGGACGGCGGGGCGCTCGTGCCCGCGCTCGCGCTCGCGGGCGTGCTCGCGCCCACGCTCGGGGCCGGAGCCGCGCTCGGCGCGGGCTCGGCCGGTCGGGGTGGCGCGGGGCCCGCCGGGCACCCGGGGAGCGGCGCGAGCGCGAGGAGCAGGGCGAGACGGAGGCGCATGCCCCTCGGTACCACGCTTCACCGGGCCGGCTGGCGCGCGCGCACGGGCCCGACGGAACGTTGACGCGCTGCATCATCGGGCTCCGTGTGGTAGGGACTCGACAGGATGGAACAAGTTCTAGGGCTCGCCGAGCGCATCCGGGCCTTGAAGGCGATCGCCGCAGAGATGCGCGAGGGGCGCATCCACATCCTGCTCCTGCCCGAGATCGACCGGATCCTGGCCCTGCCGGAGGACGTCACGAGCGCCTCGGTCGGCGAGCGCGAGGCCATCGCGCGGCAGCTGCGCGAGTACGAGCAGACCTTCGACCGGCTCGGCTACACGCTGCTCGAGCAGGTGATGCCGACGACCGGCGTTTCGCCGATCTTCCGCATCGTGCAGGCCGCGGACGAGTTCAAGGCCGCCCTCCGCCAGCGCATCGGCAAGACCTTCACCGTAGCGGGCCAAGCGCTCGTGCTCGACGCCGCCCACCTCGAGGCGCTCGGCCGCCACTCGCTCAGCATCGGCACGCCACCCGTCACCGACGGCATGCGGGCGCTCGTGGCGCGCACCGTGTTCGGCAAGGAGCTCGCCGAGCTCGGCGGCTACACCGAGACGCTGGCCTGCGATCCCGTGCCGCTCGAGCGGCTCCTGTCGCTCTTCGGCGAGCTCGTCGATCAGAGCCTGCACTACTCGACCGCGTCCGAGGAGCGCGCCTTTCTCGCCGAAGCGGCCGAGTTCGTCAACTTCGAGGGCGCGACGCTGTTCATCCGCGCGGTCATCACCGAGAGCCCGGACCGCGTCATCGACCTCATCCGCGACCACGTGTTCGACAAGTTCGGTGCGCGCGCGTCGACGCCGGTCACGGTGGTGCCGGGCGAGGACCGGCTCGACGACGCCCTGCTCGCCCGCATGCGCGCCGAGCCGAACCACGTCTACGTGGCGCGCGTCACGCGCATCCCGCACCACCTCTTCGACGTCGAGCCGGGTCACGCGAGCGACTGGCGCAGCGTCATCGGCCGGCTCTTGCTCATCGACTGCTCGCGCCGCGCGCGCATGTCGAACTCGACGGTGGTGTTCACGCTCTTCCCGCACGTCGCGCGCACGCTGCGCAACGTGCAGACGAGCTTCGCGGGGCGCCCGGCCAACACGCAGCTCGTCCTGCGACGCATCCTCGAGCGCTTCTCGCCCGGGGCGCTCGGCGCCATGCGCGCCGCCCTCGAGCGCGGCATCGCGTTCCACGAGGCCGAGGGGGCGCACGCCGCCACGATCGAGGAAGTGCGGGCCGAGGAGTGGCGCCGCCAGGCCCTGTTCGACTACCTCGGCCTCACGAAGCTGCGCCGCATGGTGGCGTTCCTCGAGCGCGTCGCGGCGAGCGACGACGCCGAGCGCCGCGTCCTGTCCGACGAGCTCGAGGAGCGCGTGGCCGCGAGCTGGATGCGCTACCTCTACAAGAGCCTGCCGCCGAGCTACCACGCGGCCGTCGTGCCCGGCGGTGGGCGCGGCGCCTTGACGCTCGTCGGCGAGTGGCACGCCCGCGAGGTCGAGGGAGCGCTCGAGCGCTTTCGCCGTGACGAGCTCGACGCCTGTCGCACGCGGCTCGAGGAGATCAAGCGCGGCCTCGCCATCCCGACCACGAGCTCGGACGAGATCGAGGCGGCGATGCGCTACTCGCAGCTCCAGGGCGCCTCGCCCTCGCAGTGGCGGCCGTCCGGACCGGGCTCGACGCACGCCGACTACCTCGGCCGCGCGGCCGCCTACCGCTTCGCCGACCTCGGTGCGCGCCTCGCGCGCCGCGCCGAGGAGGGCCTCGATCGCGCCGCCTTCGCCAACGTGACGGGAGCCGCGGCGGCGTTCGTCAAGCAGACCATGACGAAGGCCGGCCTCGGCGCCCTGCACGGTCACCTCGAGGCGCGCGTGGGCCAGAGGGTGGGCCGCGCCGAGCGCACGGTGCGGCGCCTCGTGACGCCGTTCCAGGACGTGGTGCGCGCGCTGCAGCGCTCGATGGACGATCTCAAGGGCGACCTCGACCCGCAGGCCGTCGGCGAGATCGAGGCCCTGTTGCAGCTCATCGGGCGCGGCGCGTTCTACCCCACGCTCGTCCTGTCCGAGATGTCGTGGAGCTACCCGGACGTCTTCCCGGAGAAGAGCTTCCCGGCGGCCTCGACCCTGCGCGTGCCGCTCAACGACGCCTACGAGATGGACCCGATGGCGCTCTGCGCGCGACTCGAGGAGCTACGCTACCTGTTCCGGCGCTTCCCCGAGATCTTCCGGCTCTACTGCCGCAGCATGCTCGTCGTCGTCAACTCGCCCAACAACCCGACCGGCGTCGTGTACCGGCGCGAGACGGTGCTGAAGCTCCTGCAGATCGCCGCCGCGTACGGCCTCACGGTGCTCGACGACGACGCCTACCACAAGCTCGTCACGCGCAGGCGCAAGGCGCGCGAGGGCGACGCCTGCATGGCGCAGATCTACGAGCGGCACCGCGGCCAGCTCGGCGGGCCGGTGCGCATCGTCACCGTCGGCGCCACCACGAAGGCCCTGCAGGGCTCGGGCGATCGCACCGGCCTCGTGCACTCCAACGTGCGCGAGGTCGTGGCCTTCACGCGCGAGCGCGCCCCCGAGCCGCACCTCATGTCGCTCTACCTCACGGAGGTGAAGCTCGAGTCGGGGCTCGCCGCCTCGCGCTACACCGGCGCGGTCGAGGCGCTGGCGGGCGCGCTGCTCGGCGCCCGCGCCCGCGTCACCCCGTCCGTGCGGCTGCGCGAGCTGTGCGAGGAGGCGCGCGCCGGGGTCGAGGACGAGCGCTTCCCCGTGCTCGCCTTCGAGACGCTGCTCGAGGGCTACGAGGAGCTCTTGCGCCTCGAGCACCGCGACGCCAGCCGCGCCGAGCTGTCCGAGGGCCTGAGCGCGCTCGTGCGGCGGCTCAAGATGCTGCGCCTCGAGGTGCGCCTGCGGACGGACATCGAGGAGCGTTTCCTCGCGGTCGGGCGCGCGCGCGACCAGGCCATGCCCGGCGCCGAGTTCATCGAGCCCGAGGGCGCCTTCTACGCCTGCGTGCGGCTCTGCCGGGCGGGCGACGACCGCGGCGTCCAGGAGTTCCTGCGGGCGCTGGCGCGCGCGCGCAAGGTCGACCTCACCTACGCGGGGCGGGGCTTCGTGCGCCTGTCGCTGGGCGGTGCGCTCGACGGCACCGAGCAGGGCTACCGGCGCTACGCCGCCGCCATCGAGCTCTACCTCGGCCTCGCGCAGCGCTACTGGCAGGCGTTCGACGCCGCGGGGCGCGATCCGGCCGTGCTCGGGCGCCTGTTCACGCCCGAGGGAGTCGATCCCGTCGCGGCGGCGCTCGAGGATCTCGCGCCGCTGCTCGTGGCGACGAGCCGTACCACGCGCCCGCGGGGCCTCGGCGTCGAGCCGAGCGAGCGCGGCATCGTGCACTGCATCGAGGAGGGGCGCTCCTCGGCCGACAAGGTGTTCGTCGCGTGGCAGCCGTGCGCGACCGTCGACGAGATGCTCCAGGCGCGCACCTTCCAGGTGCTCTACCGGCGCCTGCTCAGGCGCGTGTGGCGGCGCCACCCGGACCTCGTCGACTGGTCGTTCGAGCGCGTCGAGAACCAGTACGGGCCGCTCGCCTGTCTCGCCGCCTACCACGACCGGCAGCTCATCGATCCGGTGTTCCGCGATCTCTTGCTGCGGCTCTACGACGAGTGGCACGGGCCGAACACCGTCAAGGTGCTGGCGGCGCGGCTCGAGACAGGCTCGCACGGCGAGAAGGTCGCGGCCCTGCACGGCATCCACCGGGCCGTGCACGACCTGCTCGCCGATCTCCTGCACGCCTTCGACGTGCCCGAGGAGCGCCTGCGCGCGAGCACCAGCTTCGAGATCGGCTACGAGGAGCTCCTCGGCCTCGCCGCGCACCCGGCCCTGCCGGCCTTCGTCGCGCGCCTCGTCACCGGCACGCACTTCGCCGGCGTCCTCACCGCGCTCGATCCGGCCCCGACGTACACGACGGGCGCCGCCACGCGCGTGTCGGACTACCGCTACGGCTTCGGTCGCCGCGACGGCGGCGCCACGGGCAAGGGCCGGAGCTTTCCCGCCCGGCCCTTCTTCCTGCGCCGGCTCGAGCGCTTCGCCGACTCGGCCAACCTGAACGACTACGTGGGCCTCGCGTTGCCGGTCGGGCCCTTCAAGATGCTCGTCGTCATCCACAAGGCGTGCTTCCACCTCGTGAGCGACGCCCTGCGCCTGTTCCCGCAGATCGACGCCTTCCAGCGGCGCGGCGAGCTCGACGGGCTCGAGTGGGACGCGGTCATGCTCTTCGGCATCCCCTCGAAGATCCTCGGGGACAGCTACAAGACCGGCTACGTGCTCGAGCCGAAGGCCAACGGGGGCATTCTGCCCATTGCCTGGGTCGCGCGCGAGGACGCCACCGACTACGTGGGCTTCTTCAAGAAGACCCTGCTCACGATGCACAACGAGCTCACGAAGGCGCTCGGCGGCATGCCGGTCCACGGGGCGATGATCACCATCACCTTCAAGAACGGCCTCCGAAAGACGCTGGTCTTCTCGGCCGACAGCGGCACGGGCAAGAGCGAGACCATCACGGCGATGATGGACCAGCTCGTGTCGGCCGAGGGCCTGGCGGCGGAGGTCAAGCGCGTCGACATCCTGGCGGGCGACATGCTGTCGCTATGGCGCGGCGCCGACGCGCAGCTCTACGCCTTCGGCACCGAGCAGGGCGATTTCATGCGCCTCACCGACATCACCGAGAGCTGGAAGGCGCGCTTCGGCGACCTCCTGCAGCGCGGCAGCTACTCGAACCTCGACCACCCGAAGAACCCGCGCGTCACCATCCCCGGCATCTGCGACCCGAAGAAGCTCCTCGTGCCGACGCGCGTGAACGGCTTCTTCTACATCGACAACTACTCGGCCGTGGAGCGCCACGCGGTCGAGCTCGCCGAGGACCCGCACCACGTCCTGAAGCACGTGCTCGTGCGCGGCCTGCGCAAGAACAAGGGCACGAGCGGCGACCAGCCGAGCCTGCGCGCCGGGCTCGAGTTCGCGGGCGAGGGCGGGCTCGTCACGCGCTATCGCCACGCCATCGACGAGCTGCTCGACTGGCAGGAGCGCATCGTCGGGGGCAAGACCCTCACCTGCCTCGCCTACCGCGACGGCACCGACGACGTGCGCACGGCGCGCGACGTCGTCGACGCCGCCTTCCGCGGTCGCACCTTCCGCCACGGCGACCAGAGCCATACCGTGCTGTCGGTCCGCCACGACGTGCTCGCCAACTTGTTCTGGCTCGAGTGCGAGGGCGGGCGCAGCGCGGCCCTGTCGCGCCCGGTCTACGACCAGATCTACGAGCCGCTCGTGTCGACCTTCTGCGGCAACCCCTTCGTGGATCCGGAGGGCATGGACGCCGTGCTCGGGCGCTTCGCCGACACCATGCGCGACGCCAAGGTGCACACCGGCGTCATCCGCACCGAGCTCGCGCGGCCGGGCTTCGAGTTCGCCGGCCCGGCGCGCGCGGCGCGCGACATCATCGCCTTCCTGCTCGAGGACGAGGAGGTGAGTGCGCGCTTCCAGCGCAACAAGGACCGGGTGCAGAAGGCCATGCGCCGCACCTATGGCGGTGTGCTCGAGGCCGGTACGAACCTGCCGATCGAGCTCGAGGGCTACAACCTGCTCCTGCTCGAGGCTCACGAGAGCCTGCACGTCGCCTTCACCGACGCGGCCGGCGCCTCCTTCACGCTCGCGACGCCCTATTACCACTACCAGCCGACCGCCGAGCCGCCGGACAAGACCTTCACCCCGGCCATTGCGATGCCCGACATGCTGGCCGCCATCGCCGACATCTGCCGCAACCCCGACTACGCCTTCGACCTCGCCGAGCTCTACGTCGATCCCGCCCATTACGATTGCATTCGCTTCTGGAACAGCCGCGAGGAGCTCGTGTACCAGGTGCTGCTCGTCCACGGCGTCGTGATGCTCGGCTCGCCCGCGAGCGAGGTCGCGCGCTTCCCCTCCGAGGTGCGCAAGGCCGACCACGTCGCCGGCCGCATCCTCGCGCGCCGGGCGCCGCAGCTCGGCGCGGCCGCGCCCTCCGCGGCGCACGAGCCGGCCGCCGACGGCGTCCCGGTGCCGCCGCCTTCGGCGCCGTACGGGGTGCCGATCGGCCAAGCGTGACGGGTCGCCCGAGGCGGTCGCCCGAGGCGAGGGGCGTGCGGCGCGGCGCGGCGCGGGCCCCGACCCGACTCGCGCTGCGGCGCGGGCAGCTTGGACCTCGCGGGGAGCGAGCT
>JACRDA010000257.1 GCA_016212965.1 Myxococcales bacterium | reverse complement strand
GCCGCGAGCCGTCGCGGCCCGAGCGTCCGCCCGAGGGCGCTCCGCGCGCCCCGCACGAGGGCCCGCGTCGGCACGACGCACCGCGCCGCGATGCGGCCCGACGCGAGCCCGAGCGACCGGAGGCCCAGCACCAGCACGGCGCCGGCGACGCGTCCCCGGCACGCTCGCGGTCGCGGACGGAGGACGTCCCCGCGCGCGGTCCGCGGGCCGGCGGCCGCGACGGTCCGCGCCGCGTGCGCAGGCAGGTCGAGGTGATCGTCGTGCGCAAGCCGCAGTAGCGCTCCCCCGTGGCCTGCGATCCGGCGCGGCCCCCGCGCTCAGCGCGGCAGCCAGCCGGAGCGGCAGAGCGACAGCGCGCCGTCGGCGTCGAAGGCGACACCCTCGGCCTCGAGCAGGCGGCGCTGCTCGCTCGCGGCGTCGGGGTCCACGATGCCGATCTTCGCGCGCCGCGGGTCCTTCTTGGCGACGACCCGCTGCCAGGGCAGCCCCGAGGGGCACGCGCGCATGGCTCGCGCGACGATGCGATGGCCGCGCGGGATGCCGGCGAGCTCGGCGACCTCGCCGTAGGTGGCCACGCGACCCCGCGGGATCGCGGCGACGACGGCGTAGATCTCGGCCGCATCGGGACGCGCCGATGGCTGGTCGGCGAGCGGCCGGCGGCGCCCCGACGGCTTGCGGCGTGTCACGGGCGTATCCATCGGGATCCCGGCAGCCTATCGGCTGCCGTCGCACGGGTCCAAGGCCGCGTGCGGCGGCCGTTCACGGCTCGGGCCGGACGCGAAAGCGACCCTCGAGCGACTCGAGCTTCTTCACGATGCCGGTGTACTCGAGCTCGGCCATCGGCAGCATCGCGGCGCCGAAGAAGCCCTGCCGCCGCATCTCGACGGCCTTGTCGGCGACGTGCGCGCGGATGCGGTCCCAGAAGGGATGCGCGAACGCGTCGACGGGCTCGGTGAGCTTGCCCTCGCGCATCGAGAACGCCGCGCACGTCACGATGGGCGGACCGTCGAAGTAGCTGATGGTCGAGTTGAGCCGGACCGGCATGAGCGGCACCTGGTGCGAGCCCCGCATGCCGCCCGCGACGAAGTGACCCATGGCGAAGGGCGCGAGCACCTCGCCGGTCGCCGGGAAATCCTGCTGCACGCGCACCAGCATGACCGGATCGTCCTTGCCGGTGTACTTGCCGGCGATGTTGTGGAGGCGCGAGGTCGAGGCGCTCACGGCCTGCGCGCCGCTCGAGCGCGCGTGGATGGACTCGACCACGTAGCGCTCCGGGTCGCGCAAGAGGGCGGCGATGGCGTAGAGCTCCTCGGGGGCGTCGAGCTCGATGATCCGGTCGCCCTCGGTGTGATCGACGTCCATGATCACGTAGCGGAAGCCCTTGCCCATGCTGGGCGCGAGCATGAGACCCGGCGTGTTCATCGGGTCCGCGAAGGCGAGGTAGAGCGGCAGGTCGTAGGCGCCGGGGTCGGTCTTGTCCGCCGCGAAGAACAGGAAGGGCTCGGCAGGGCGCTCCTCGAGCTCGAGCTCCGCCACGGCGGGTCCCATGCCGTGCACGTTGCCCGTGAACGCGTCCTTCAGGAGGTCCTGACCGGCGCCGTAGAGGCCCTGCGCCTTCGCGACCTCGGTCCCCGCGACGAAGGCGTCCCAGGCGAGCCGGTGCACTCGGGTGCTCCGCACGCCCTCGGTGTGGGTCATCAGGATCGCGATGTCGTCGCCCGTCGAGCTCAGGTAGGTGTCGATCAACAGGCCCCGCGCGCGCTCGCGGACGTAGGAGGTCACCGCCCCGAGCAAGCGCTGCGACGGGCAGATGTGACCCCCGACCGAACCGATGTCCGCCTTGATGACCGACAGGGTGATCTTCATGACCGCCGCCGGTGCATTGGCCATGCCACCCCGACTCCCCGGAGGATTCACGAGAAGAACAGAAGGGAAGGAGGCGGCGCAGGGGACTGCGCCGCGGCGAGCGAGGCATCTCGAGGCCGCAGCCCCTCGGCGGCCCGCGAACGGATTGCGTCGGGCGCGCACGCGCCGCGGCGCCCGGCAGGGCCGGGCGGGTGGTCTCGCCGGCGCGCGTACCTGCTACGCTGCGCTCGCCAGCATGATGAGCGGCCTGCCCAACGACAAGCGCCTGCGCCTGGTCCTCAGCGGGGGACCGGGCGGCGGGAAGACGACCGCCGCGGACCTGTTCCGTCGGGAGTTCGGTGCGCGGGTGGTGGTGGTCCCCGAGACGGCGACCATCATGTTCGGCGGCGGCTTCCCGCGATCGACCGAGCCCGACGCCTGCCGCGCGACGCAGACCGCCATCTACCACGTGCAGCGCAACCTCGAGCACGTGCAGGCGGCGCTCTACCCCGAGCGGCTCCTGCTCTGCGATCGCGGGACGGTCGACGGCGGCGCCTACTGGCCGGGCCCGAGCGACTTCTTCGAGGCCATGGGCACGAGCCTCGAGGCCGAGCTCGCCCGCTACGACGCCGTCGTGTTCTTCGAGACGGCGGCGGCCGGCGGGCTGCACATCGAAGGCGGCAACCCGACGCGGAACGAGTCCGACGACGAGGCTCGCGCCCTCGACGGCCGCCTGCGCGCGCTGTGGGAGCGGCACCCGCGCTTCTTCCTCGTGCCCCACAGCGAGAGCTTCTTCGGCAAGATCAGCATGGGCCTCGCGATCCTCCAGAGCATCGTGTCCCAGGGGAACAACGACCACCGTGGCCGGCACTGAGGCTCGCATGGACGACCACGGCGAACGCAACAGCCGGCTGCCCGGCTTCTCCCGGCTCTCCGCCGCCGAGCGCCTCGACGCGATCGCGGCCTTCGCCGGGCTCGAGGACGCCGGGGCCCTCGAGGCACTGCGCTGCCCCGACAACGGCCTGCCGCAGGTGATCGCGGCGAACATGAGCGAGAACAACGTGGGCCGCTTCTCGCTGCCGCTCGGCTTCGCGACCAATTTTCGCGTCAACGGCCGCGACTACGTGGTGCCGATGGTGATCGAGGAGCCGTCCGTCGTCGCCGCCTCGTCCTTCGCCGCGCGCCTGCTGCGCGGCGGCGACGGCATCTGCGCGACGGCGACGGAACCCATCATGATCGGGCAGATCCACTTTCCGGAGCCGCCGCCCGAGGGAGAGCTCGAGGCGGCGCTCGCCACGCACGGCGCCGAGCTCAAGGCCACGCTCGACCGGCTGCACCCGCGCCTCGTGGCGGCCGGCGGTGGCTTTCGCGACGCGCGGGTGCGCCACCTCGCCGGGCCCGACGGCGAGCGGCTCGCCGTCATCCACCTGCACATCGACGTGCGCGACGCCATGGGGGCCAACGCGGTCAACTCGATGGCCGAGGAGGCGGCTCCGCTCTTCGAGGCGTGGACGGGCGCGCGCGTGGGTCTGCGCATCCTGTCCAACCTGCCGCTCCACCGGCGCGTGAAGGTCGAGGGACGCGTGTCGCTCGTGGCCGGGGGCGGCGAGTCCGCTCTCGACCCCGAGGAGGCGGCGCGCATCGTCGAGGCGAGCCGCTTCGCCGAGGCCGACCCTTACCGTGCGGTGACGGCCAACAAGGGCATCATGAACGGCATCGACGCGGTGCTGCTCGCGACCGGGCAGGACTTTCGCGCGGTCGAGGCCGCGGCCCACGCCTTCGCCGCCTACGAGGGGCACTACACCGCGCTGGCGCGCTGGCGTGTCGAGGCCGAGGTGCTCGTGGGCCGCATGGATCTGCCGCTCGCGCTCGGAACCGTGGGCGGCATCACGGCGGTCCACCCCGCCGTCATGGCGAGCTTCAAGGTGCTCGGCCTGCGCGACGCGACCCAGTTCGCGGGCCTCGTCGCGGCGGTCGGCCTGGCGCAGAACCTCGCGGCCACGCGCGCCCTCGCGTCCGAGGGCATCCAGCACGGCCACATGCGCCTGCACGCGCGCAACTTCGCGGTGCAGTGCGGCGCCACGCCCGAGGAGGTCCCCGAGGTGGTGGCCGCGATGGTCGCGCTCGGGCGCAGCGATCTCGAGGCGGCCGCCGGTTGCCTCGCGGAGCTGCGTCGACGCCCGCCCGACCCGCGGTCGGCCGCGACGTGACGGGTTCGGGTCGCCTCGGGCTCTGGGGGTTGGTGCCGCAGGGGCCGATGCGGGCCGTCGCAGGGGCTTCGCGGGCCCGTGGCGGCTCGGACGTGCGCGGACCGAGCGGGAGCGAGCGCCGCTGCGTGAGCGGGAGCGGGAGCGGGAGCGGGAGCGGGAGCTGGTGCGTGAGCGGGGGCGTGAGCGGGAGCGGGAGCGGGAGCGGGTGCGCGTGGGTGCGCGAGTCTAGGCTAGGGCACGACGAGGGTGGCCGGCGCCTCGGCCTCTGTGCAGACGGGCCCGCAATCGGGGCCGTTCGGCTCCGAGCTCCGGTAGGTCGGGGTGTAGGTCCCGGTCGCGAGCAGGGTGCCGTTGCGGCGTACCTCCACCGTGACCGTGGTGGGGCCGGACGCCGGCCAGAGCACGCCCGTGATCTGGTGCTCCGACGCCGGCAGGGCGCAGCCCGACCTCTCGACCAAGAACGCGGACTCCGGCGGGACGCACGCCGGGGCGCCCGTGCACGAGGCGAACGGCAGCGTGACGGTGCAGCTCGTGAGCACGCCGTCGGCCGTCACGTCGATGCGGTAGTCCGCGGCCCCGGCGAGCGCGGGCGCGAGCTCCACCCGGAACGCCGCCCCGCAGCCCATCTCCGTGCAGCTCCGCATCAGGTCGCAGCTCGGCAAGAGCGCGAGGGGGGCGAGGGCGGCGAGGGCGAGCGCACGCGCCACGGTTCTACTCGGGGTCATCCTGGCTGCCTCCGTATCCACCCTACCGCAGGACGGGCGCGCGCACCCGCCGTGCTGGCCCGCAGGACGGACGCGCGCACCTGCCGTGCTGGCCCGCAGGACGAGCGCGCGCACCCGCCGTGCTAGCCTTCCGGGATGGTGCAGCCCGCTCCGCAGGCCGCGCGCGGGCGCCTGCCGCTCGTCGGCCCCGCCCGTCCGCGGCGCGAGCACCACGCGGTCGTCGGCACGCGCTGCAACCTCGGCTGCGGCTACTGCCTGCGCTTGCCGCCGACGGCAGTGAGTGACGCGGGCGCCGCCGAGCCGGGCGACGTCCTCGTGGTCGGCGGGGGCGAGCCGATGCTCGAGCCCGAGCTGCTGTCGCGCCTGCGGGCCCTGCCGGGCCCCGTCGTGCTCGAGACGAACGGCGCCCTGCTGCACGTGCCCTCGAACGTCCGGCGGCTCGCGGCCGCGCGCGTGCGCGGCGTGCGCCTGTTCCTGCCCGGCTGGGACGACGAGTCCACCGACCGGCTCGCCCGCGTGCCGGGCCTCGCGAGCCTGCAGGCCGCGGCCGCGCGCAACGTCCTCGACGCGGGGCTCGAGCTCGAGCTCTGCATCCCGCTCACGCTCGAGCTCGCCGCCGAGCTGCCGCGGTGGCTCGAGCGCGTCGAGGCCCTGCGCGGTC
>JACRDA010000256.1 GCA_016212965.1 Myxococcales bacterium | reverse complement strand
TAACCCCTAACCCCTAACCCCTAACCCCTTCCTTCGTGGTATCCCCGGCGCATGTCGTCGCCGAGCCCGAGCCCGAGCCCGAGCCCACACAGCGTCGTCGTCGCCGCGGCGGTGATCTGCGAGCGCGGGCGCGTGCTCGTCACCCAGCGCAAGGCGGGCACGCACCTCGCGGGAGCGTGGGAGTTCCCGGGCGGCAAGGTCGAGGACGGCGAGGACCCGCGCGACGCTCTGCGGCGCGAGCTCCGCGAGGAACTCGGCATCGAGGCGCGCGTCGGGGCGGTGGTCGACGTCACCTTCCACCGGTATCCCGGCAAGAGCGTGCTCTTGCTGTTCTTCGCGGCCGAGCGGGCCGCGGGCTCGCCCGAGCCGCGTGCGCTCGACGTCGCGGCGCTGCGCTGGGCGGCGGCCGACGAGCTCGTCGAGGCCGATTTTCCGGCCGCCGACGTGCCGGTGCTCGGGCTCGTGCGCGCGCGCCTCGCGGCGCGCTTCTGACACGTGCGCCCGCGGCGCGCTACTGATGGATGATGACGGTCGTCCCGTCCTCGACGTTCACGCCGTGCCAGCCCTCGGGCACGGACGGCTCGGTCCACATGAACACGCGGTGCGCGTCGACCGGCGACAGGTTGATGCACCCGTGGCTGCGGGCGATGCCGAAGACGTCGTGCCAGTAGGCCCCGTGGATGGCGTAGCCGTCGGCGAAGTACTGGATGTACGGCACGTCGCGCAGCTGGAAGAGCCCGTGCCCGCGGCGCAGGCTCACGCCGTAGAGCCCGTCGCCCTTGGTCGGGACGTAGCCCGGATCGCCCGGCTTGAGCGCCTTGTCGGTGTTGTCCTTGCGGGCGCGGCCCTCGTCGGAGTCCATGGTGGCGCTCACGTGCTTGTTGCGGATGCGGAAGGTGCCGCGCGGGGTCGCCGTCGTCGTCTTCGGGTCGCCGATCGCCGGGCGCCCCGTCGAGACGAGGGTCGCGAAGACCGGCTTGTCGCCCTCCCACAGCACCATCACCTGGTCGGCGAGGCCGACCTCGATCCATTTGGCGCCCTGCTTGGCGGCGCGCGGCCACTTCGCGGGCGCGACGGCGAGGCTCGCGTCGGGGCGCGCGAGCCAGTGACCCGCGCTGAGCTCGAAGTACTTCTCGCCGGCCACGGTGCGCACCTTGCCGGTGAGGCCGTAGGGCGCGTGCCGCTCCGCGTCGCCCGCGGGCTCGGCCGAGTCCTTGCCGAGGTCGTAGAGCTTCGCGCCGCTCTTGCGCACGAACGCGAGCGGCAGCTTCCAGTCCCCGCCGAGCTCGACGCCGTGAAAGGGCGAGCCCGAGTCCGGCTTCACCTTCGAGGTCGGCGCCAGCCGGAGGTCGGTGGTGATGCCGAAGCGCCGCTCGAGGCTGGCCTCGCCCGTGGCGAAGGACCCGACGAAGGCGAGGCCGGTGTGACGGCGTGCGCGGTCGGCGAAGGCGGCGAACTCCGGCACCGCGAAGCCGCTGATGTTGGGGATGAGGCGGCGTCCGTCGCGCAGCCAGAACGGGGGCGGGTCGTCGTCGCCCTCGCCGCCGAACAGCTCGCCGAGGCTGAGCTCGGTGGAGTTGCGGCTGGTGCCCATCTCGCCGAGGCGCTTGCCGCCGATCGCCTTGCCGCGCTCGTCGATCGCCACGTCGTGGGAGCCGAGGCTCGCCTTCTGCACCTCGTCCTTGTGCTCCGCGAACCACGCCAGGTGCTCGTCGAGCTTCATCTCGAACTTGCGCTGCTGCGCGGCGGTCGGGACGACGAGGTAGAGCGGCAGCACGGCCCGCACGAAACCGTAGCGGTAGGGCAGGGCCGTCGACAGGTTGGGGCGCAGCGTCGAGGCGCGCAGCAGGGGGTCGTCGAGATCGGTCGTGGCGTCGGCGCCCGTGCACACGTAGCCCTCGGGCTCGATCTCGTACCAGCCCTCGCGGCAGTCCCGGTTCTTGATGGCCTCGCCGTGACGCGCCACGAGCGCGCCGACGCGCAGGTAGCCGAGCTTGCGCGCGCCCGTGCTCGGCTTCGCGTAGACCGTGACGGCGAACCCGCGGATCCCGAGCAGGGCCCGCTCGCCCTGTTCGGGCGGGGGCGGGCTCTCGACCTGCCCACTGCCGGCCGGCGCCTCGGCCGCGGTCGGTACCGCGCCCGTCTCGGTCGTCGGGTCGCTGACCCTCTGCGGGGTCTCGTCGCCGCCGACGCTGACGGGCTGGCGGGAGCACCCGGAAAGCGCGACGAGCGCCCCGAGCACGAGCCCCACCCGACCCGTACGGGCCAGCGGCTCGCCGGCGCGGCAGCTCGGGCGCGGGTGCGACATGGGCCCCAATGGATGCCAAACCCCCGGCCGGGGCGCAAGTCGCGCTCCGTGGCGGGGCGCCAAGTGTCCGACAACCCGGCGGAAGGGGCGGGACGCGCCCCGGTCGGGCGGCGTCGGACCGACCCGGAAGAAACCCATTTGGGTTTGGCGCGGACTTCAGAGTAACATGCGCCCCGATCCAGAGATTACGAGTCGCTGGGAGAGCGCGGTTGAGCACGCGCGGCCCGTCGAAGAAAGCGTCGATATGTCTGAGGACAAGAGGAACTATCCGCGCGCCAAGGTGCTGAGCATGACGGTGCGCTACAAGAGCGCGACCGTCGACGATTTCGTCGAGCACCACTCCGACAACGTCAGCAGGGGCGGCATCTTCATCAAGACGACCTCGCCGTTCCCGCCCGGGACGTTGCTCAAGTTCGAGATCCGGCTCGCCGACGAGCAGGCCGTGCTCTCGGGCGTCGGGCGCGTGGTGTGGAAGCGCGACGAGCCCGAGGACGAGGAGTCGCCCGCGGGCATGGGGGTGAAGTTCATCAAGCTCGACGAGAAGAGCCGCGCCCTCATCCAGCGACTGGTCGACAGCCAGGGCGAGCGGCAGTCGAAGTACGAGCGTGGCTTCGAGGGCGGCAAGGAGAAGAAGGCCGCCGGCATGAAGAGCACCATGCTCGGACTCGGCGGCGACGGCGGCAAGGGTGACGAGGAGAAGGCCGGCGAGCCCGAAGAGGCTGCCGAGGGCTTCTTCCCGAAGACCGAGCCCGAGAAGGACATGCCGCCCCCCGAAGAGCGGACGGTCATGAAGCAGGCCGCCGAGCTGCTCGAGGCGGCGCTCGCCGGTGCCGGCAGTTCCTTCGACGACGCGAAGGGCTCCGGCGAGGACGCGGACGGTGGCTGGGGCGACGACGCCAAGACCGTCGCCAAGCCGTCGCCCATCGAGGCAGAGCCGAAGGGCGAGCCCAAGAAAGAGGAGCCCGAGCCCCCGAAGGCCGCCAAGAAGGCCGAGCCCGAGGAGCCCGAGCCCCCGAAGGCCGCCAAGAAGGCCGAGCCCGAGGAGGAGCCGCCTCCGTCCCCGAAGCCCGCCGCCAAGCCCGCGGCGCGCAAGGACGAGGACGAGGAAGAGGAAGAGGAGAAGCCGAAGCCCAAGGCCGCTGCACCGGTGAAGCCGGCGGAGCGCAAGCCCGTGGCCGCGGTGCCGGCGAAGTCTCCCGAGAAGCCCCGCGCCGCAGCTGCTCAAGACGCGGACGAAGACGAGGGCGGCGGTCGGGCCTGGCTCTGGGTGGTCGGCCTCCTGCTGCTCGGCGGCGCCGTCTACTTCTTCGTGACCCGCAACAAGGACGGCGACACGACCACGACCGCCTCGACGGTGGTGCAGACCACCTCGTCGAAGGCGCCGAAGACCTCCTCGTCGACCTCGGCGAGTGCGTCGGCGAGCGCGTCGGCGAGCGCGAGCGCGTCGGCGAGCGCGTCGGCGAGCGCGTCGGCGAGCGCGTCGGCGAGCGCGTCGGCGAGCGCGTCGGCGAGCGC
>JACRDA010000251.1 GCA_016212965.1 Myxococcales bacterium | reverse complement strand
CTTCCGAAGGCCCGAATCCTTCATCCCTGGCCCACGGCGAGGTTCGCCACCCGTTGACCCGAGGTGGGAGCCCGGTGCGGGAAATCCGCTCGCCGGGTTCTGTCCGGGGGGCGGCCCGAAAGGGCCGTCCCTACCGGGACGAGAGGGCCTCAAGATCAGTCACATCGTTGTTGCCTGGCGAAGTCGGCCACCCCGGCCGACCCAGGGGCCGACCGGCAAGGAGGGGGCCGGGCGAGCCCGGGTTCGTCCGGCTGGTAGCTCGGCCTGGCGCACGCAGAGGACAACCGCCAAGGCGCCAAGAGCGCCAAGATGAGCAGGGGGCGCGCAAGGCGCGCAAGAGAGCGCTACGCCGGCGTTTCTCGGGTCAACCGGAACCCCTTACCCTTGGCGCTCTTGGCGCCTTGGCGGTTGATTCCCGGGTCTGCAGACTGGGACCTACCGGTTCGTCGGCGGAACATGCGATCGGTGATGAGCCTGACCCCTGTAGCCGCGCGTCTTTCCACGCGCTCGCCCGCGACGGTCGCGCGCGCGCCTCACTGGCAGCGCACGAGCGGCGTGAGCGGCGCGAAGTCCCACTGCGTCAGGTTCTGGGCGTCGTAGGCGGTGAGCTCGGTCGTGAGCACGTTCGTGATGTCGGCGAGGGTCTGGCCGAACTTGTCGCCGGCGCCACCGCCGCTGGCCGCGACGCACAGGAACTTCGCGCGCCCGCAGGCGTCGAAGGCGTCGCAGCCGGGGGCCTGCGGGGCGAGGGGCTCGAGCTGGTCGTCCCCGTACAGCACCACCCCCCCGACCAGAACGAGGCGCACCTCGCGCGGCGTGGCGGCGAGCACCGCGGCGTAGGGCGCGCCGACGTCGCCCCCGACGACCGTCACGTCCGCCTTCAGGCCGACGGCGAGCCGGCCGATCTCCGCCGACAGACCGAGGAGCGCAGCGGGCGTCGAGGTCGCCATGGCGAGCAGATCGTCGGCGCCGAGGACGTTGCCCCACGCCTGGTTGTCCACGTGGTCCCCGAAGCGCATCTCGTCGAGCATGTTCTGGCTGCCGCCCATGGACCAGTCGGGCGCGATCGCCACGCGCAGGCCCTGGGAGCGCGCGTAGGGGATGTTGGTCGTCTTCGTGAGATCGGTCCCGGCGCCGTAGAGGAACACGTTCGAGCGCGGCGACCACACGAGGCCCATGCCGGCCGTCGCCATCTGGTCGAACTCGGTCGCCGTGAGCGCCGTCCCGTGCACGATCGAGGTCTTCGGGTCGAAGAGGCAGCCGTCGACGGCCGTGCAGGTGCGGAGCGTGTTGAACTCGTTGCGCGCCGTCTGATCGACCCCCTCGGCCACGTGAACGATGTACGCGTCGGTCGTGCCGGCCGTGAAGTTCGCGCACACGCCGTCGGGATTGCTCGGCGGGAACAGCGTCGAGACCTGCACGTCGTCGTTGCACGAGGGCGGGGGGTAGCCACCGCACAGGCCGTTCGCGGACTGATCGATGGTGCGGGCGAGCGTGCGGTAGCAGGCGCTGTTGGTGGGGTTGGCGGCGCCGACGACGGACGTGGTCCCCGAGACGAGCGCCTTCAGCTCCCCGTACTTGTTGAGCTCGCAGTTGAGGCTGAGGGGGGAGCCGAACTCGCCGTTGAGCCACTGCTTGGCGTCGACCATCGCCGAGTAGCGCGCCTCGTTCGTCCACTGGTTGTGGTTGTTGTACGCCTGGGTCGGCGCCCAGTCGGTCTCGTCGAAGATGTCGAAGAGGATGTGGTTGTGGGCGTCGATGAGGCCCGGCAGGATGATGCCGTTCGTCTCGACGACCGACGCCGCGCCCGCGTTCGGGTCGCCCGAGCAGTCGGCGGCCACGCACGCGAGCGTGTCGCCGACGACGAGGACCTCGCCGGCGAAGCTCTGGTCCGGGGTGAGCACCCAGCCGCGGAGCAGGATCTTGTCCGGATCGCCCTGGCTCACGATGTAGCCGTCGGGGCCCGAGCCACCCGTCGCGCCGCTGCCGCCCGCGCCGACGGCACCGGTCCCGCCTGCGCCGACGGCACCGGTCCCGCCCGCGCCGACGGCACCGGTCCCGCCCGCGCCGACGGCGCCGGTCCCGCCGCCGCCCTGCGAGGTCGTGCTCGTCGTGCCCCCGGACGCGCCCGTCCCGGTGTTGCTGACTGCCGGGCTCCGGCAGGCACCGAGGGAGAGCAGCAGCGCCACGAGCGAGAGGGGTCGCAACATGCTGCCATGGTAGCGGGAATACCCGCCTCGCTCACTCGCCTTTCGTCCTGCGGGCGAAAGTCTCCCCGGTCGGGTGCTCAGCGGAGCGCTGCGATCGGAGCGCCGAGCCCCGCGACGACGCCCTCGAGCTCGAGCGTGCAGCCGCCCGCGGCGACCTCGGCGCGGAGCTGCCACGAGCCGTCGCGCCCGGCCACGAGCAGGTGGCGCCCGCCCCAGGTGACGAGCGCACGGACCCCGAGCCCGTCGCCCGGGTCGAGCGGGGCGTCGAGCGGCGCGTGGCACGCGGCGTGCGGACTGCCCGCGGCGTCGAGCACGACGAGCGCCGCCGACGGGGGCTCGGCGAGCACGAGCGCGAGGGTCGGGCCCGGCGCTCCGTCCGTCGCTCCGGACGCGGCGAGCCACGCGGCATCGACGACGCGCGCGCCCGGGACGGCGAGCCGACCGGTCTCCTCGACCTCGCCGCCCGCGCTCGTGCGCACGACGAGCTCGTCGCCGTCGCGATCCACGACCACGAGCTCGTCGCCGAGCGCGAGCGCGCGGGCGGTGGGCGGCGTGGCGAGCGAGGGCCCGAGCGCGAGGGTGCGCACCTCGCCGAGCTCGTCGGCGACCGTGGCGCGGGCGAGCACGAGCTCTCCGTCCCGGTGGGCGAGCGCCCCGAGCTCGTCCGGGCCGTCGCCGCTCGTCACCCACCAGGATTGCGGTGCCGGGGCCGGCGCGCTCGGCAGGGCCGGGCCCACGTCGGGCCACAGGCGCCATGCGCTGCCGTAGCCCTCCGCGAGGACGACGAGCCCGGCGCCGACCGGTGCGAGCCGCGCGCGCCCCTCGAGCCAGCCG
>JACRDA010000242.1 GCA_016212965.1 Myxococcales bacterium | reverse complement strand
GACCCCCGAGGCGCCGGCCCCCGCCGGCGGCGCGAAGGCGCCCGACGCACCGGGGCTGCCCGGCGGTGCGAACACGCCCGAGGCACCCGCACCCTGCGCGGGCGGGCCGCCAGCCGCGGCCGGCGGCGCGAACACGCCCGAGAGCCCGGGGGTCGAGGGCGCGCTGGCGCGTGCCGCGGCGACCTGCGGCGGCATGAACATGCCCGAGGCCTGGATGTCGAGCAGGGCCGCCGACTCGGCCGTACCCCGCCCGATGGCGTGTTGCCAGGCGTCGCTCATCTGATGCGCGGACTCGAAGCGCCGCCGCGCGTCGAGGTGGAAGGCCTTGCGGAACCACTGATCGACGGCGGGCGGCAGATCGCGCCGCAGCTCGGTCGGCAGCGTGAAGATGCCGCTCCGGATGGCCGTCAGCACCATGCTCAGCTTGTCGCCGCTGAAGGGCAAGGCGAGCGTGAGCGCCATGTAGGCGAGCGCCGCCACGGCCCAGAGGTCGGCCTTGCGATCGACGCTCATGGCGCTGATGATCTGCTCGGGGCTCATGAACTCGGCCGAGCCGAGCATCGTGCCCGCCGCCGTGAGCTTGGCCTTGCCCGGCGCCGTCGCCGCCTTGGCGAGCCCGAAATCGAGCACCTTGACGTGCAGGCGCTCGGGCGGGTCGATGAGGAAGATGTTCTCGCCCTTGAGGTCGCGGTGGACCATGTTCTGGGCGTGGACGGGCTCGAGCGCCTCGGCGATCTGCCAGAGGAGCGTGCCGACCTCCTCGACGCTCATCCACTTGCCGGTGCGCTCGAGCCGCTTGACCAGGCTCTCGCCCTTCAGGAACTCCATCACGATGTAGGGCGTGCCGTCCGGCAGCTTGCCCTTCGTGAAGATGCGCACGACGTGCGGGCTCTGGATCGAGCCGAGCACCGTGGCCTCGCGCTCGAAGCGCTCGAGCACGCTCGGGTCGCGGCGCGCGAGGTCGCGGTGCACGAACTTCACCGCCACCTCGGTCTGGGTCGCGATGTGCTCGCCCACCCAGACGGCGCCCATGCCGCCCTCCTCGAGCAGGCGCACGAGCCGCACCTCCGTGCCGATGAGGGCGCCGGGAGCTAGCTCCACGAGCCACCCCGCTGCACCGTCCGAACCTCGAGCCAATCGACGCGTCGCATGTCGGCGAAGGCGCACCTTACATGCGCGGGCGGCCCGGCGAAATGCATCTCGCGTCGCGTGACGCAGCGACCGTCACGCGGGCACTGGGTGGGCCTTGACCCGGGATCCGCCCCGCCACTAAGGTCTGCCCGCATCCCCAGACCCGACCGGCGGCTGGCCCGCAGGCGCGGCCGGGGATGTGCGGCGGCAGCCGCCGCGATCGTCCCTGTCGGTTCCCCGATGGCGCTCGCGCGCACCCGGGCCACGGCCCGATGCGCATCACGTTCGGCGCGCCCTCCCGAGGCCCGAGAGCATCTGCGCACCCCCACCCACGGGTCCGAAACCGCTTGGGGGGATCCGAGCTCATGCCCGAATACTCAGGTCCCGTCACCCACGTCGAGCTGGCGCCCATCCCGCTGTGGCTCATCGCGCTCCTGCCGTTCGTCGGCGCGGCGCTCAACGCCGTCTTCGGACGCAAGCTGCAGTCCTGGAAGGGCGCGCGCTCGATCGAGCAGCGCTGGCACATCGGCAGCTTCGGCGTCACGGCGGTCGCCGTCGGCGCCATGGCCGGGGCCTTCGCGCTCGCGCTCGTCAACTTCGTCGCGCTGTGGCAGCTCCCGCCCGAGCACCGCTACCTCTACAGCCACGCCTGGCAGATGGTGCGGATCGGCTCGCTCGAGGTGAGCTTCGCCTTCGCGATGGATCCCTTGAGCGCCGTCATGACGCTCGTCATCACCGGCGTCGGCGGGCTCATCCACGTCTACGCCGCGGCCTACATGCAGAAGGAGCCGTCGTACTGGCGCTTCTTCACCTATCTCAACCTGTTCGTGTTCGCGATGCTGCTGCTCGTCCTCGGCGACGGCCTCATCGTCATGTTCTTCGGCTGGGAAGGCGTCGGGCTCTGCAGCTACCTGCTCATCGGCTTCTGGTACAAGGACTACAAGAAGGCCACGGCGGGCATGAAGGCCTTCGTCGTGAACCGCGTCGGCGACTTCGGCGTGGTGTGCGGCATGGCGCTCCTGTTCTGGGGCCTCGGGGGCAAGTGGTTCTCGGACGGCGAGTACCTGCCGGACACGGGCCCGCGCTTCGTCGCGGTGAGCGCCGAGGCGGGCGCCGAGCACACGGGCGCCGCGGCCGGCGAGCACGCGAGCGCGGAGGCGGCCGAGGGGGAGCCGGCGGCCGCGCCGCAGCCGAGGCCGAAGGGCGTCACCGACCCGGGCGAGATCCGCGCGCGGCTCGGCAAGACGGCGCTCTTGAGCTTCACGAGCCACCCGGGGGCGATGCTCTACCTTGGCGTCTCGACGGTGGAGCAGATCGAGGGCCAGCGCTTCGCGGACTGCGGCTCCCTGCCCGCCTGGCGCACGAACACGGACGACGACCCGGCGATCTCGCCGCGCTGCGTGGCCACCTCGCCCTTCGTCAACAAGCGCATCCCGGCCGGCGTCACCACGATCGCCATCGTCCCGGGCGACGGCGCGGGCCTCGGCACCGAGGGCTCGCTCGTGCGCTTGCGCGTCTCGGGTGGCGACGAGCTCACGCTCGTGCCCATCGGCTCGACGCTCACCTTCCGCGAGATCCACGACCAGCTCGTGATCCGCGACGGCGAGGGGCGAGCGGCCGTGCGCGAGGGCTTCCTCGGCAAGAAGGTCTGGGGCGTCGCGCTCGTGACGCTCATCTGCCTGTTCCTGTTCGTCGGCGCGACGGGCAAGAGCGCGCAGATCCCGCTCTACACCTGGCTCCCGGACGCCATGGCCGGCCCCACGCCGGTCTCGGCGCTGATCCACGCCGCCACCATGGTCACGGCTGGCGTGTACATGATCGCGCGGCTCAACTTCCTGTTCTCGATGAGCACCTTCGCCTCGGGCGTCGTCGCCTTCGTCGGCGCCCTGACGGCCCTGTTCGCCGCGACCATCGGCTTCTTCCAGTACGACATCAAGAAGGTGCTCGCCTACAGCACGGTGAGCCAGCTCGGCTTCATGTTCATCGGCGTCGGCGTCGGCGCCTACTGGGCGGGCGTGTTCCACCTGATGACGCACGCCTTCTTCAAGGCCTGCCTGTTCCTCGGCTCCGGCTCGGTCATCCACGGCATGCACGCGGTGGAGCACGACGAGGTCGCCGTCCAGGACATGCGCAACATGGGAGGCCTCGGCCGGCGCATGCGCTGGACCGCCCGCACCTACTTCGTGGCCTGCCTGGCCATCACCGCCGCGCCGATACCCTTCTTCGCGGGCTTCTGGTCGAAGGACGAGATCCTGTGGCAGGCCTTCAACACCGGCCAGACGGGGCGCATCCCCGGCATGCTGATCTACGGCATGGGGCTCGTGGCGGCGCTCTGCACCTCGTTCTACATGTGGCGCAGCTACTTCCTCACGTTCACGGGCCAGCACGCCAAGCCCGAGATCGAGACGAAAGTGCACGAGTCCCCGGGCGCCATCACCGGCGTGCTCGTCACCCTGGCGCTCTTGTCGACCGTGGCCGGCGCCGTGTTCGGGCTCTCCGGCCACTTCCTCGGCCAGCACGCCGAGCCGGTGCTCGAGCACTGGCTGCACCCGGTGACGGCGCACGCCGAGGTCGTCAAGCACCACGGCTCGCTCGCGCTCGAGTACGGGCTCATGGCGCTCAGCGTGGGCGGCGCCCTCGCCTCCTTCTTCCTCGCCTGGCGCAGCTACGGCCCCAGGCGCCGCGCGGACTGGGCGGAGCGCGAGGCGCGCCTGCCGCTCTTCAAGGTCCTGCACAACAAGTACTACGTCGACGAGATCTACCAGGCGACGGTGGTGCGCGCCTTCATGGCCCTGCGCCTCTGGCTCGCCGAGCTCGACCGGTGGATCGTGGACGGCCTCGTCAACGCCGCAGGCGTCGCGACCCGGTTGTTCTCCTGGGTCGCGGGCGCGGTCGACAGCCACGTGGTCGACGGCGCGGTCAACGTGGTGGCGGAGGGCACGCTGAAGGCGGGGGGCAAGCTGCGCACGCTGCAGACGGGCCGCGTGCAGAACTACGTCTACGGCATCCTCGGCGGCATCGTGCTGCTCGCCGTCCTGCAGTACTTCCTCGGCTGAAGGCTCCAACCGCCTCGCGCCCGACGAGTCACCACCCATGTTCCAACGCACCGTTCACATGGCACGTACCTTCGCCCGCTACCGCTTGTTCGTGGCGCTCCTCGCCCTCGCCGCCACCGCGCTCGGCGCCGGCAGCGCGCGGGCCGCCGGCGCCGAGGGGCGAGGCCGCATCGAGCTCGGCCCCACGACGGGCGGGCGCGGCTCGATCGACCTCGTGACCGAGGGCGAAGGTTATCAGGGCACCTTCGAGGTGCGGAACGTGGGCGACGGGCCGCTCACGGTGACGCGCATCGCCACCCGCACCTCGGCCGAGGACCCGCGCATGCCCCCGGGCGTGGGCCTCAAGGAGCACCCCATCCCCTTCGTGCTCGAGCCGGGCGAAACGACCGAGGTCACGGTGCGCTGGACGCCCGGCGCGGCGCGCGCCCGCGAGCTCTACGGCCACGTGCTCGTCGAGTCCGACGCCGTGCGCGAGGACGGCACCCCGCGCCTCCAGCCCGCCGCCGTCGGCCTGCGCGCCGAGCGCCCGCTCGGCCTCGGGCCCTTCGACTGGATCGGGCGGCACATCCTCAGCATCATGACCTTCCTGCCACTCGTGGGGGTCATCGCGATCTTCATCGCGCACCTGCTCGGCTACAAGAAGGACAAGTACCTGCGCCTGATGACCGTGGTCCTGATGGGCCTCGAGGTCCTGCTGGCGGCGTGGCTCTACTACAAGTTCGACTCGCGCATGCTGCGCGGCGACGGCAACGACGGCTTCCAGTTCGTCGATCGCGTCGTGTGGGTGCGCTCGCTCAACGTCGAGTACTTCGTGGGCGTCGACGGCATCAGCATCACCATGGTGCTGCTCACGGCGCTCATCTCCTTCGTGGGCGCCATCGCGAGCTACAGCGTCGAGAAGCAGCTCAAGGGCTACTTCGCGATGTACAACCTGCTCGTCGTCGGGATGATGGGCACCTTCGTCGCCCTCGACCTCCTGCTCTTCTTCGTGTTCTGGGAGGTGATGCTCCTGCCGATGTACTTCCTCATCGGCATCTGGGGCGGCCCGCGGCGGCAGTACGCGGCGATCAAGTTCTTCGTCTACACCCTGGCGGGCAGCGTGTTCATGCTGCTCGGCTTCATCTTCTTCTACCTGAACAGCGACCCGACCTACATGGTCGACGGCCAGTCGGTGACGCGCATCTTCGCCATCCCCGAGCTGCAGCGCGTGGCCTGGCTGTCGAAGGGCCTGCTCATCCTCGGGATGAGCGCGGTCAAGGTGGTGTGGGTGTGGCTCTTCGTGGCCTTCGCCATCAAGATCCCGATGTTCCCGTTCCACACCTGGTTGCCGGACGCGCACGTCGAGGCGCCGACCGCGATCAGCGTGATCCTCGCCGGCGTGCTCTTGAAGATGGGCACCTACGGCATCCTGCGGATGAACTTCGCGCTCCTGCCCGAGGCGACGCGCTGGGCGGCGCCGGCGATGGCGATCTTCGGCGTCATCAACATCATCTACGGCGCCTTCTGCGCGATGGCGCAGAAGGACCTGAAGAAGCTCGTGGCCTACTCCTCGGTGAGCCACATGGGCTTCACGCTCCTGGCGCTCGGGGCGCTGACACCGCAGGGCATCGAGGCGTGCCTCGTGCAGATGTTCAACCACGGGCTCATCACCGGGATGCTCTTCACCCTCGTCGGCGTCGTGTACGACCGCGTGCACACGCGCGACCTCGACAAGTTCGGCGGGCTGGCGCAGGAGATGCCGCTCTACTCCGCCTTCGTGGGCTTCGCCTTCATGGCCTCGCTCGGCCTGCCCGGCCTGTCCGGCTTCTGGGGCGAGGCGATGACCTTCATCGGGTCCTTCCCACGCTACCGGCTGCTCGTCGTGATCGCCGCGACCGGCGTCATCGTGACGGCCGCCTACCACCTGTGGGCGCTGCAGCGCATGTTCCTCGGCAAATTCCGCGAGGAGTGGCGCACGAACAAGTACCTCGAGCCCCACGGCGGGCGCTTCCCGGAGATCAACGGGCGCGAGATGTTCAGCCTGGCGCCCCTCGCCATCCTGGTGCTGGTGCTCGGCTTCTGGCCGCGACCGCTGCTCAGGCTCATCGACCAGGGCTCGTTGCAGGTGCACCGCATGATCGACACGGGCAGCGTCGCACCGGTCGCGGCGCTGCCGGCCGGGCGCGAGCCCACCGTGCTCGCCGCGACGGGCGACGACACCGACGGCGAGGCGCGCTGATGCGGAAAGCTCGAGGAGCCTGACCGGTGAAGCCGCTCGACAACATCCAGAGCCTCGGCTACTTCGGCGCCGAGTTCGCGCTCGTGGGCGCGATGCTGCTCGTCATCCTCTGGGATCTCTTCGTCAAGAACCACCGGACGAAGGTGCTCGGCGCGCTCGCGCTCACGGTGGCGGCGCTCGGCGTCTCGGCGAGCATGGCCGGGCTCGGGCTCGCGGCGGGCACGAGCGAGACCCTGTTCGGCGGCCTCCTGGCCTACGACCGCTTCTCGAACCTGTTCCGCATCCTGTTCGCGTTCGTGACGGCCGTGGCGCTCCTGTTCGCCCTGCCGAGCGCGCTCGCCCGACCCAAGCGCGAGGGGCGCAACGCGGCCGAGATGCACATGCTCATGCTGGCGGTGACGCTCGGCATGAACCTCATGGCGGCGAGCCGCAGCCTGCTCATGATCTACGTCTCGCTCGAGCTCGTGAGCGTTCTGTCCTTCGTGCTCGCGGGCTTCAAGCTCGGCGACAAGAAGTCGAGCGAAGGCGCGCTCAAGTACGTCATCTACGGCGGGGTCGCCTCGGGCGTCATGCTGTACGGCATGAGCTGGGTGTACGGGCTCACGAGCTCGCTCAACCTCGGCGAGATCGCCGTGGCCGTGCACAAGCTCACGGTGGCACAAGGCAAGGTGCCCGAGCCCCTGTTCCTCGGCGTCGTCTGCATGCTCGCGGGCCTGGGCTACAAGGTGAGCGCCGCGCCGTTCCACATGTGGACGCCCGACGTGTACGAGGGCGCGCCGACGCCGGTCACGGCGTTCCTGTCGGTCGGTCCCAAGGCCGCCGGCTTCGCGCTGCTCCTGCGCTTCTTCTCCGACGCGCTCGGCGCCGACCGCGCCGGGTGGCTGCTCGGCAGCGACGTGCAGGCGCCGTGGACCATCGTGGCCGGTTGCCTCGCGATGGCGACGATGACGGTCGGGAACCTGAGCGCGCTCAACCAGGACAACGTCAAGCGCATGCTCGCGTACTCGAGCATCGCGCACGCCGGCTACATGCTGCTCGGCTTCGCGGTGTTCGACGGGCCGGGCACGACCGCCATCGGCTTCTACGTGTTCGCGTACTGCTTCATGAACCTCGGGGCCTTCCTCGTGGTCATGGCCGTGGCCGAGGCGAACGGCGGCGACGAGACGCTCGCGGCCTTCCGCGGGCTCGGCAAGCGCGCGCCGGTCCTGGCGCTCGCGCTCTCGATCTTCCTGTTCTCGCTCGCCGGGGTGCCGCCGCTGGCCGGCTTCGTGGGCAAGTTCTACCTGTTCTCGGCGCTCGTCGGCGTCGGAGACACCTGGAGCTGGGTGCTGGCCGTCGGCGGCGTGCTCAACAGCCTCGTGTCCTTGTTCTTCTACGCGCGCGTGGCCCGGGCGATGTACCTCACCGAGCCCGAGTCGGCCGAGCCCGTCAAGGTCAGCCGCGTGCACGGGGTCGCGACCTTTGCGCTCGCCCTGCCGACCATCGTGCTCGGCGTCTACTGGGCGCCGGTGTACGATTTCGTGCAGGGCTCGCTCGCCATGGTGCACTCGCGCTGAGGCCCAACGGGGCCGACGGCCCCGCGGCGCACGGCCAACCGCAAACGGCAACGGCGAACGGCTATGGGCAAGGTGGAGCTCACGCGCGGCGGCCTCCGCATCGGCGACGAGGTGGTGCCGCTCTACGCGGGCAGCGTGCACTACTGGCACCTCGACCGCCGCCACTGGCGCGCCTGCCTCGAGGCGGTGCGCGCCATGGGCCTGCGCCTCGTCGACACCTACGTGCCGTGGGGCGTGCACGAGGTCGCGCCCGGGGAGCTCGACCTCGGCGCCAAGAACGAGCGCCACGACGTGGCCGCGTTCCTGCGCCTGGCCGAGGAGGTCGGCCTGTACGCCATCGTGCGGCCGGGACCGCACATCAACGCGGAGCTCACCTACTTCGGGCTGCCCGAGCGCATCGTGTGGGACAAGGACTGCCAGGCCCGGAGCCCGCGCGGCAACCCGGTCGTCTTGCCGGTCCTGCCGAAGTTCTTCCCCGTGCCGAGCTACGCGAGCGACGCCTTCCACGACGAGACGGCGCGCTACTTCCGCCTGCTCGGCCCGGCACTGGCACCGCTCGTCTACCCGGCGGGGCCCATCGTGCTCGTCCAGATCGACAACGAGGGCGCGCTCTACTTCCGGGACGGCGCCTACGACCAGGACTACCACCCCGACGCCGTCGCGCAGTATCGCGCCTTCCTGCGCCGGAAGTACGGCACGCTCGAGGCGCTGCAGGCCGCCTACGGACCGCTCGCCGGGGCTGCCGCCGCCCCACCCGAGTCCGAGGCGGGAGCGGTCGCCGCGACGACGGCGCCGGTCGGCCCCGGCCCCGCGGTCCCGGCCGCCGGGAGCGCCGCGGGGGTCGCGAGCGCCCTCGAGGACAAGCTGACGCCGCCGCGCGAGCTGCGCTTCGCCGACGCGGTACCGCCGTTCGAGCTCACGCACGGCGACGCGCAGAGCCTCGCGCGCCACATCGACTGGGCGGAGTGTCAGGAGGAGCTCCTGGCCCACGCGCTCGAGCGCATCGCGGGCGCGCTCGTCGCCGCCGGCATCGACGGCGTGCCGACCATGCACAACCTGCCGCCAGCGCAGGATCGGACGCCGCTCAACGCCGCACGCCTCGGCCGGGCCGTGTCGCTCGTCGGGCTCGACTACTACGGGCGCGCGTCGAGCCACGCGCTCGCCACCATCGCGCGGCGCACGAGCGAGCTCGCCGTGCGCTCGGACGGGCTCGCGGTGCCCGCGTACGCCTGCGAGATGGGCGCGGGCTTCCCGCCGTACTTCCCGCCGCTCAGCGAGCGCGACAGCGAGTTCACGCTGCTCGCTGCGCTCGCCTACGGCCTGCGCGGCTTCAACCTCTACATGACCGTCGAGCGCGACCGCTGGATCGGCGCGCCCGTCGACCCGCGCGGGCGCGAGCGCACCTTCGCGCTCTTCTTCCGCAAGCTCACGGCGGCGCTCGAGCGCGTCGACTTCACGAGCCTCGTGCGGCCCGCGCCGGTGCGCATCCTCGTGCCCCGCGCCGAGCGGCGCCTCGCGCGCGTGACGCACGCCTTCGGCCCGGTGTCGCCGGCGCTGCTCGCGGTGCTCGGCGCCGGGCCGCGCGAGGGCTGCCGCGAGGACGACCTCGGCTTCGGACATCCCATCGCCATCGAGGCCGACGCCTTCGCGCGCGCCTTCGAGGAGTCGCTCGACGCGCGCGGCGTCCCGTGGGCGTTCGTCTCGGGCGAGGACCGCGACATCTCGCTCGCCGGGGCGCGCTGGATCGTGTGCGCCACGAGCGGCGGCATGAACCAGGCCCTGCGCGAGCGGCTCGCCGCTGCCCGGGCCGGCGGCGCGCGCCTCACCATCGGTCCCCAGGCCCCCGCCTACGACGGGACGATGCGGCCCTTCGAGGGCCCCGACCCGCTCGCGGGCCGCTATGACCTCTTGGCGTTCTCCGGCCCCGCCGCCGTCGACGACGCCGTGTCGCTCGCCATGCGCGAGCTCGAGCTCTCCGGCCACGCCTGCGACCCCGACACGGTGCGCGCCTCGGCCCACACCGACGCCGCGGGACGGCTGCGGGTCCTGTTCGTGCTGAACCCCGAGGAGCGCGATCTCGTCGCGCGCGTGTCGGCGCCCGACGGGAGCTACGCCGATGTGCTCGAGGGCACGACCCTCCGGGCCCACGCCGGCACGCTCGAGGTGCGCCTCCTGCCCCGCAGCGTGCGCATGCTCGCCTACGAGGGCGCGAGCGCGAGCGCGCGCGCCGGCGATTCGACCCGACCGACCGACCTCCCTTGACCCGCCGGCCGCACCCTGCGAGGTTCGAGGCCGTGGGGGATCAGCCGTCACAGCCCAGCATCGCCGAGCTCCAGGGCCGGCGCCTGTCCGTCGGCATCGCGCTCACGACGGATCCGCACACCACGCGCGGCCTGCTCACGCAGCTCTGCCTCGCGCTCGCGGACGCGACGGGCATGGAGGTCGAGCCGACGGGCGTCCTACACTACCAGACTTTGCTCGACGGCGTGGCGCAGGGCGAGCTCGATCTCGTGTGGCTGCCGCCCATCCCGGCCCTGCGCGCCGCGGCGGCCGGCCAGATCGTGCCGCTGGCCCTGCCGGTGCGGCGCGGCGCCTCGGCCTACTCCACCGCCCTGTTCACGCGCCCGGACGCGCCGTGGCGCACCGCGGCCGACCTCGTGGGCGTGCACGCCGCGTGGGCCGATCGGCAGAGCGCGGCCGGCTACCTCATCATCCGCGCCCACCTGCGCGCGCTCGGCGTCGACCTCGCGCGCGCGTTCGCGAAGGAGTCCTTCGTCGGCACCCACGAAGCGGTCGCCCGCGCCGTGCTCGAGGGTCGCGCCGACGTGGGCGCGAGCTTCGCGTACTTCCAGGCCGACGACACGCAGCTCGTGCTGCGCGCCGGCTGGGGCGACGCGAAGGTGCACATCATCACGCAGGCCGGCCCCATCCCGAGCGATCTGGTCGCGGCGAGCACCCGTCTGCCCGCCATCGTGACGCGCCTCGTGCAGGCGGCGCTCGTCGACGGGCAGAACGTCGCGCTCATGCGCGCCGCCAAGGCGCTGCTCGGAGCCGACGGCTTCGTCGCCCCGCGCCACGAGCACCTCGAGCCCCTGCGCGCCCTGCTCGCCGGGCTCGAGGGCGACGCGCGCGGCTCGGCCTCGATCCTGCCGCCGCCCATGCCGGCCGGTCACGATCCGGACGAGCTCGAGTGAACGCGCGGCGCCGCGCGCGCCTCAGCGCGTGCAGGCCGGCATCGACAGGCACGGCATCGGGTGCGCCATCTGCCAGTCGCTCTCGAGCTCGCCGTAGCGCTGCTCGGCCGCCGCGCCCCGCGGCTCGAGCTCGGCGCGCACGGCGGCCTCGATCACCGCAGCGCGCGCCACGCGGTACGCCACCACCGCCATCACCTGCGCGTGGTACGCGTGCTTCTCGGGCGCGGCGTCCGGGCACGGCGGCACGCTGTAACGGCCGAACGGCGGGTCGGCGTCCTTGCGCGCGTCCACGAATGCGCGCCACTTCGCGACGCAGGCCGGCTCGAGCACGCTGCAGCCGCGCGGCACGAGGGCGTCGGCCCGATCGAAGCCCGCGACGGTGCGCGCGAGCTCCTGCTCGAGGGCGGCGTAGCGCGCGCGCATCTCGGGGCTCGCGTCGGCCGGCGCGGCGATCGTCGGGACCGCCACTTTCGGCGTCGCGCTCGAGGCCGTGGCGCTCGGCTCCGGCGGGGCGGTGCTCGGCTCCGGCGTCGCGCTCGGCGACACGCTCGGCACCATCACCGACGGCGTGGGGCCGCTCGCGGTCGCGGTGCCACCGAGCGGGGCCGCGGTCTCGCGGCACGCACCGAGCGTGGCGAGGGCCGAGCCTAGCAGAGCCGTGCGCCGGGCGAGGATCGTGCGGCGCGCATCTCGAGTCGCGAGGTCTGCGGGGGCGGGCATGGCGGGATGCTCGCCCGCGCCTCGACTGAAGGCAAGGGAGCGACGCGGCGCGCAGAGGACTCAGTCGGGTAGCCCCGGGCGGTTGCCCGCCCGGGGCCCCCACGGATCCGGACGTGCGGAACTACCGCATCCGGCTCTTCGAGTGGGGGGTTCGCTAAGCTAGCCATGTAGCGGGCGGAGCACAGGGAGGTGCGGCAGTGG
>JACRDA010000248.1 GCA_016212965.1 Myxococcales bacterium | reverse complement strand
CGGCGCGCGCATCGACGTCGGCGCGGTGCTCGTCGACACCGAGGTCGCCGAGGGCGCCCTCGTCAAGCCGTACTCGGTGTGCACCCGCGCGCGCATCGGCCCGCGCGCCGAGATCGGCCCGTTCGCGCACCTGCGGCCCGACTCCGAAATCGGCCCCGAGGCGCACATCGGCAACTTCGTCGAGACGAAGAAGACGCGCCTCGGACGCGGCGCCAAGGCGAACCACCTCGCGTACCTCGGCGACGGCGAGATCGGCGAGGGGGCGAACGTCGGGGCCGGGACGATCTTCTGCAACTACGACGGCTTCTCGAAGCACCCGACGATCATCGGCGCCCGGGCGTTCATCGGCAGCGACTCGCAGCTCGTCGCGCCGGTCACCATCGGCGAGGGAGCCTACGTGGCGACCGGCACGACCGTGACCAAGGACGTGCCGCCGGACGCCCTCGCCATCGCGCGCGCGCCGCAGGAGAACAAGCTCGGCTACGGACCGCGCCTGCGCGCGCGGCTCGCCGCGCGTGCCAAGGCAGCGAAGGAGGCCGCGGCACCGCCCGCCGCGCCCGTCGCGCCGGCGGTCGGCGCGAAGGAGCCGGGCCCAGAGCAGTAAGGGCTACTCGGCGTCGCCGCCGGGCACGCAGAAGGCACCGGCGGCCGCGTGCTCGAGCGCGAGCGCCGGCAGCTGGTGGCCCATGCGGCGCCGCTTCGTCTCGAGGTACAGGGCGGCGAGCTCGCTCGGCTGCGTGATCGAGGGCTCGCGCGCGCTCACCTCGACGCCGAGCCGGCGCAGCGCCCCGACCTTGTCGGGGTTGTTCGTGAGCAGGCGCACGCTCGCCACGCCGAGGTGATCGAGCATGGCTGCGGCCGCGCCGTAGTCGCGCGCATCGTCGGGCAGCCCGAGCAGGCGGTTCGCGTCCACGGTGTCGGCGCCGGCCGACTGCAGCTCGTAGGCCCGAATCTTGTTCGCGAGGCCGATGCCTCGTCCCTCCTGCCGGAGGTACAGCACGACCCCTTGGCCCCGGTCGGCGATGTCGCGCTGCGCCGCCTCGAGCTGGTCGCGGCAGTCGCACTTGAGCGACCCGAAGACCTCGCTCGTGAGGCACTCGGAGTGGACGCGCGCCAGGACGTCCCGCGCGCCGCGGAGCTCGCCCATGACGAGCGCCACATGGTCGGGCGAGAGCCCCTTGCGCGGGTCGGCGGCAGCCTGCCCCCACCGGAAAACGTACATCTCGAACGTCCCAAAGTGCGTGGGGACGGGCGCGCGGGCGATCACCTCGAGCTGAGGCCGGATCACCCCTTCGGGGACGTGCATCTCGCTCTCCTGTCGGTTCTTGGCGGAAGGAGTCACGCTGCACCGCAAAAGCGACGCAACGGAACTATTTTGGGGCCGGTCCGTGGGCAGGTCAACCCTCGGCCCGAAAATACCGCATCTGCCGCCGATGCGAAACCCGGCACGCACCGTTCGTCACGGGGCCGCCCCCCTCCCGGCCCCCGAGCCGGAGCTGCGGAAGGCGGCCACGAGCTCGTCGGCGGCGCTGTACGGGTCGATCTCGCGCCCCGCCACCCGTGCCACGGCGCGCTCGACCTCCGGTCCGATGGCGCGCAAGGCGGCGTCGAGCAAGGCCGCGCGCAGGTCCTGGCGCATGGCCTCGGCGAGCCGCTCGCGCCGCCGCGCCGCGCCGGCCTCGGTCCCATGGAGCCACACCCGGTGCGCCTCGAGCGCGGTCGCGAGCTCGTCCACGCCCGTGCCCGCGGTCGCGACGCAGCGCACGATCTGCGGCTCCCAGCGACCGCCCACGTCGCCGGCGACCGGGCGCCCGGACGCGGGCGCGTGCGCGCCCACGTGGCCGAGCGGCGGCGCCGTGACCTCGTGGCCGAGCGCGAGCATCAGCTCGAGGTGGCGCACGGCGGCGTCGGCCCCTTCGCGATCCGACTTGTTCACGGCGAAGGTGTCGGCGCACTCGAGGATGCCCGCCTTGATCGCCTGCACGTCGTCGCCCATGCCGGGCGCGACCACCACGAGCGTCGTGTCGACGCGGCGCGTCACCTCGAGCTCGTCCTGCCCGACGCCGACGGTCTCGACCACCACGACGTCCGCATGCCAGGCGTCCACGACCCGGATGAGATCGGCCGCGGACCGCGACAGGCCGCCGAGCGCGCCGCGGGTCGCCAGCGAGCGGATGAACACCTCCTCGTCGAGCCCGTGGCGCTGCATCCGGATGCGGTCGCCCAGGATGGCGCCGCCCGTGAAGGGGCTCGTGGGGTCCACGCAGAGCACACCGACGCGCCGCCCCCGCGCACGGTGCCAGGCGATGAGCTGGTCGGTGAGCGTGCTCTTGCCCGCGCCGGGCACGCCGGTGATGCCGATGGTCCAGGCGTGCCCCGTCGCGGGGAAGAGGTCCTTCAGGATGGTGCGGTACGCGCCGAGACCGTCGTCGACGAGGCGGCACACCCGCGCGAGGGCGCGCATGTCCCCCGCGACGAGCCGCTCCGCCAGGGGGTGCATGGTCACGCCGCCCTCCGCGCCGTCACGGCGCCGCCTCGCAGAGCTTGCGGGTGGCCTCGTGCACCACGGCGCCCTCGTGGGTCACGAGACAGCCCTTGACCACCTCGTCCTCGCGGTGGAGGACGACCTTGCCCTCCTTCACCTGCTCGCTCACGAGGGCCCACACGTTGCGCGCGTAGAGCATGCTCGCGTCGCCGGGCATCGTCGCCGCCAGGTTGGGGTGCCCGACGATGGTCACGCCGTGGCGCACCACGTCCTCTCCGCACACGCTGAGCTCGCAGTTGCCGCCCTGCTCGACCGCGAGATCGACGATCACCGAGCCGGGCCGCATCTTCTCGACCGTCTCGGCCGTCACGAGCACGGGCGCCTTCCTGCCGGGGACGAGCGCCGTCGTGATGACGCAGTCGGCGAGGATGACGTGCTGGCGCACGATTCTCTGCTGCTCCTTCAGGTACTCGGCGCTCACCTCGCGGGCGTAGCCGCCGTGCCCCTCGCCGCTCTCGGCCGTCACGGGCGGCTCGATGAACTTCCCGCCGAGCGACTCGACCTGCTCCTTGACGGCCGGCCGCACGTCGCTCGCCTCGACGATGGCCCCGAGGCGCCGGGCGGTGGCGATCGCCTGCAGCCCCGCGACGCCCGCGCCCATCACCACGATGCGGGCGGGCTTGACCGTGCCCGCGGCCGTCATGAGGAGCGGGAAGTACTTGGGCAGCCGCCACGCGGCGACGAGCACCGCCTTGTAGCCCGCGATGCTCGCCTGCGAGCTCAGGGCGTCCATCTTCTGGGCGCGCGTGATGCGCGGCACGAGCTCCATCGCCAAGGCGCTCGCGCCGCGCGCGGCGAGCCGCCCCACGACCTCGGGCCTTTGCAACGGCGCGAGGAGCCCGACGAGCACGGCGCCGGGTCGCAGCATCGCGACCTCGTCCCCGTGCACGGCGTCGCTCGGGCCCGGACCGCGCACCTTGAGCACGAGGTCGGCCTCGCCGTAGGCCGCCGCGAGGTCGGTGGCGAGCTCGGCACCGGCCTCGAGGTAGGCGGCATCGAGGCAGTAGGCCTCGGCCCCCGCACCCGCCTCGACGAGCACGCGCAGGCCCGCCTTCTTCATGTGCTTGACGGTCTCGGGCGTCGCGGCGACGCGCGTCTCGCCAGGGGTGCGCTCCTTCGGCACGAACACCGTGGGCATGGGTCGTTCCTATAGCGCCTCCGCGCCACGGCCGGAACGGCACGGCGCAGCGTGACAGGCGCCTGGCTAGAAGCCCTTCTTCACCAGCTCCTCGATGGTGCGCGTGGACAGACGCCCCTCGAGGACATCGGGCTCGCGCAGGAGCGCCTGGTGGAGCGGGATGTTGGTGCGGATGCCGCCGATGATGAACTCGTCGAGCGCGCAGCGCATCTTCGCGAGCGCCTCCGCCCGGTTCTGCCCGTAGGTGATGACCTTGGCGATGAGCGAGTCGTAGCAGGCCGGCACGCGCCAGCCGCCGTACACGCCGCTGTCGACCCGCACGCCGCCGCCACCCGGCGGGTGGTACTCCGTGATGAGGCCAGGCCAGGGCGCGAAGGTCTTCGGGTCCTCGGCGTTGATGCGGCACTCGATGGCGTGCCCGCGGAAGCGCCACGGGCGCGTGTCGGGCAGCTGCACCTTTTCGCCCGCGGCGGCGAGCAACTGTTGCTCGACGAGGTCGACGCCGGTGACCGCCTCGGTGACCGGGTGCTCGACCTGGATGCGCGTGTTCATCTCCATGAAGTAGAGCTCGCCGCCCTCGTCCATCAGGAACTCGAGCGTGCCCACGGTGGTGTAGCCCGTGGCACCGATGGCCACCCGGATGCGCTCGCACAGAGCTGCGCGCTGCACGTCGTCGATGACCGGGCTCGGCGCCTCCTCCATCACCTTCTGGTGCCGACGCTGCAGCGAGCACTCCCGCTCGCCCAGCGTCCAGACGCCGCCGTGCGCGTCGGCCACCACCTGGAACTCGATGTGACGCGGCCGCTCGATGAAGCGCTCGAGGTACACGTCTGGATTCGAGAAGGACTTCTCTGCCTCGCCCTGCGCGAGGCAGAAGGCCCGCGCGAGCTCGTCCTCGTCGCGCACGACGCGCATCCCGCGCCCACCGCCGCCGCCCGAGGCCTTGAGGATGACGGGGAAGCCCACCTCGCGCGCCCGCGCGATGGCCTCGTCCGCGTCGCCGAGCACGCCCGTGCCCGGCAAGAGCGGCAAGCCGTGCGCGACGGCGTTTCGGCGGGCGCTCACCTTGTCGCCCCAGGCCCGCATCGAGGCGGGGCTCGGGCCGATGAAGGTGAGGTGGCAGCGCCGGCACACCTCGGCGAAGTGGGCGTTCTCGGAGAGAAAGCCGTAGCCGGGGTGCACGGCGTCGGCGTTGGTCACCTCGGCCGCGGCGATGATCGCCGGGATGTTGAGGTAGCTCCGGCTGGCGTCGGCCGGCCCCACGCACACCGCCTCGTCGGCGAAGCGCACGTGCAGCGCGCCCGCGTCGACCTGGGAGTGGATCGCGACCGTTCGGATGCCGAGAGCACGGCAGGTGCGGATGACCCGCATCGCGATCTCGCCGCGATTGGCGATCAACACCTTCTTGAACATGGCTCGCTCACGCGACGCCCGCGCCCACGCGCTCCCGTCGGGAGGCGCGCTCGGCGACGCGGGGTACTCAGCTCTTCTTGATCTTGAACAGCGGCTGGCCGAACTCGACCGGCTTGCCGTTCTCGACGAGGATGTCGACGATGCTGCCCGCGAAATCGGCCTCGATCTCGTTCATCAGCTTCATCGCCTCGACGATGCACAGGGTCTGCCCTTCGCGAACGACGCTGCCGAGCTCCACGAAGGGAGGCGCGTCGGGCGACGGGGAGCGGTAGAAGGTGCCGACGAACGGCGACGACACGACGTGGCCGTCGCCCTCCTTGGCCGCGGCAGCCCCCTCTGGAGCGGTGGCCGCGGCGGCCACCGGCGGTGCGAGCGCCACGACCGGCGCGCCGGCCGCCGCGAGCGGTCGCGCCCCGCGGCACAGGCGCATGCGCACCTGCTCGTCCTCGAACTCGAACTCCGAGACGTCACCTTCGTCGAGCACGCGCAGCAGCGCGCGCAGTTTCTTGAGATCGATGTCCATGCGTGGGGGCGCACGCTAGCAGGCTCGCCGCGAAAGTTCGCGCGTTATTCGCGCGCGCACGCGCGGGCCCGTGGCCGGTGCGTAGCGTGCTTCGCGCAGCGCTCAGGCGAGCTCGCGCGCCATGTCGGCCACGCGCGTGCGGAGCACGAAGCGCGCCTTGCCGAGGTTGCCGCGTGGATCGAGCGACAGCGCGACGAAGTAGTTCGGTGTCACCATGCGGACGAGCGTCGTGAACTGTTCGGCGACGATGGCCACCTCGTGGGCCTCGCCCGCGTCGAGCATCTTGGCAGCCGTGCAGATCTGCTTGACCACGATGCTGAGCTCGATGCCGATGTTCTTGATGTCGAAGGTCGAATCCGGCTTGGAGTAGCTCTCGAGGGGCACCCCCTCGAGCTCCATGACGCACGACGCGACCGCCCCCTCGGTCGCGTCCACGACCTCTTTCAGGACTGACTCGAACATCCGCGTAGCCTAGCGAAAGCCGCGGAACAGGGAAAGCGACCTGCCGCCGGCCCCCCGCGCGCCGCCTTCCCTCTTGCATCCCGCGTGCAGCCGGGCGATTCCCGCACCGACGGTCCCGCCTGTGCCGCCTGCGACATGCCTTGACCCTACTCGGGGCGAGGGACTAACTTTGCGCGTCATCCGCCGGGAACGAGCAGAGCTCGCCCCGTAGGCGCGCTCTCTTTCGGGCGAGCGCAGGCACGATACGAGCGGCTGCCGACCCTTCGCGCAGTCCGCCACCGACGCGGTGACGCCCGGCGGGGAGCCGCAGGCGTCGCCCCAGCGCGCGCTCCGCGCACTGACAGAACGAGGACCAACACACACATGCGCGCACGAGCCGGGGATCCTCCGCGCACGATGCCCCAGAAGGTGCTGGCCGGACGCGCCAGCGATCCGCAGCTGAAGGGCGACATCGTCAGGGTCAAGGTCGACCAGGTGATCCTGTCGCGGGCCCCGTCACGGACGCTGGCCGAGGCGCTGGCTGCCGGCCTGAAGAGGGCCATACCCGAGGTGTCGATCGCCTACGACGGGACGGCCGTCACGACGCGCGCCAACGTGCCGACCGACGGGACGCTGTCGAACGGGCTGCCGCAGTACGGCGTGCTCGTCGCTCGCCCCGGCATCGGCTTCCCGGCGCCCGTCCACATCGAGCGCTTCGCGGCGCCCGCGCGGCTGGCGCTCACCGACGACCCGCGGCTCGCCCCGGTCGGTGGCGTGGGCATGCTGTGTCTCGTCGTGTCGCCGACCCAGCTGGGCCAGGCACTCGCGACGGGCAGCGTGTCGTTGCGGCCACCGCGGAGCATCCAGATCCACCTGTCGGGGCGGACGCGCCCCTTCGTGTGCGCGCGCGACGTCGCGCTCGAGCTGCTCCGGCGCGGCATCCCGGACGTGGTCCGGCGCATCGAGGCGGAGCACGCCGCGCCCGTCGTGCTCGAGTTCGCCGGGCCGACGGCGCGCATGCTGTCCGTCGGCACGCGCTCGGTGCTGTGCGGCATCGCGCCCCAGGTCGGCGCGGCCGCGGCCCTGTTCATCAGCGACGACAAGACCGAGGTGTTCCTGCGCGACCAGCGGCGCTCCAAGGCGCACCGCGCGCTCCTGCCCGATCCCGGGGCGCCGTGCGAGGAGGTGCTGACCATCGATCTGGCCACGGTCGATCCGCTCGTGATGGACCTCGACGGTCGGGTCCGCACGGCGCGCGAGCTCACCGGACAGCCGGTCGGACAGGTCGTGCTCGGCGGCGACTCGGGCGTGACCTTGCGCGACATGCTCGCCGCGGCGAGCCTCCTCAAGAGCAAGCGCATCCCGCCGCGGCTCGACCTCTTGCTCGCGCCTCCGTCGCGCCAGGTGCTCGAGGTGCTCGGCCAGAGCGGCGCGCTCGTCGACCTCGTGGCGACGGGCGCACGCATCGTCGAGCCGGACCGGCGCCTGATGACCGGGGAGCTCTACCCGCCGACCGAGGAGGGCCTGTCCATGCGCTGCGCCGATCCGGACCCGCGCATGCCCGGCTTCCGGCCGTACCTCGTCGCGTCGGCCGAGACGCTGTCGTACGCGGTCGCGCACGGCATCGTGGGCGACCCGCGCGCCTTCAAGCGCCCGGCACGCGTGACGGTGCCGCGCGTGCTGCCGACCGAGGACGTGCTCGTCGTGCGGCAGAAGAACAAGAAGAAGGGTCCCGGCGGCAGCGTGTTCGTGCCGCCGAAGTCGGCGCCGCTGCCGAGCTGGAAGAACCCGACCACCCTCGAGCTCGCGCTGGGCGTGCCGGTGGAGGCCGTGCTCACCGGCTCGAAGGAGCTCGCCGTCGTGCTCGGCGAGCTCGACGAGGTGCGCGCCCTCAGCGACGCCGTCGCGATGGGCGCCAACGTGCGGGCGCTCATCGCCCCGTACGTGCCGAGCCAGATGGTCTCGACGCTCGCCGCCGAGGGTGTGGCGTGCTTCTCGGTCGAGCCGAGCGCGCTCGGCGCCTTCAAGGGACAGGGCCAGCTCGCCCTGCCGAAGATCGGCAGCTGGGGCGAGAAGACCGCGGCGACCGCGGGAAAGAACAAGGTCGAGCTGCGCTGGCTGGCGATCGACCAGGAGCTCGCCTGGCTGAACGACGGCCGCGCGCGCGTCCCCACCGTCAAGTAGCCGGCGTACGCGCGCCGCCGCGCGCCTCGGTCCTCGGCCGGGAGCCCGGCTCGAGCTCGATCCGGAGCACGTTGTCGAGGCGCACCCCCTCCGCGTCCGCCGCCATGCGCGGCAGGACGATCGGCTCCGCATCCGGTGCCGAATCGGGCGCCGCCGGGTTGCCGAAGTCCCTCTTCGGTCGTAACTACTGCGTCTCATGCCCACGACGTCCCGACCGAACGACGCCCTCGGGCGCGCTGCCCTCACGGGCGCCGCGCTCGCGCTCCTCGCCTGCTCCACGCCTCCGGCGCCGCTCTCGGTCCCGCCCCCCACGGCCGCGCCCGTGGCCCCGGCGAGCGCCGCGCCCGTCGCGGGACCGACCGCGAGCGCGAGCCCGACCGCCACCCCGGCCGGGTCCGTGGCCGCGCCCGCCCCCGCCGCCAAGGGGCCGTACAACGTGCTCGTGGTGAGCGTCGACGCGATGCGCGCCGACATGCCGTGGGCGGGCTACCCGCGCGACATCGCGCCGAACCTGCAGCGGCTCGAGAAGGAGAGCGTGAGCTACACCCGCGCCTACTCCGTCTCCTCCTACACGGCCATGAGCTTCGGCGGCTTCCTGTCCGGCCGCTACCCGAGCGAGATCCGGCGCAGCGGTAGCTTCTTCAGCGCCTACCCGGACGACGTCGTCATGTTTCCGGAGCTCCTGCAGGCAGCGGGCGTCCACACGCTGTCGGCGCAGGCGCACTTCTACTTCGACCAGAAGGCGGGCTTCCACCAGGGCTTCGACGTGTTCCGCATGGTCCCCGGCCTCAAGGCCGACAACAAGACCGACGACAACGTGACGAGCCCCGAGCACCTCGCGCTCGCGCTCGAGATCCTCGGCACACCCGCGAACACGGCCGGGCGCTTCTTCGCGTGGTTCCACTTCATGGACCCGCACGACAAGTACGTGACCCACGAGGGCCTCGACTTCGGCAAGCGCAGCCGCGACCGCTACGACAGCGAGATCGCCTTCGTCGACCGGCACATCGCCAAGCTGCTCGAGTTCGTGCGCAGCCAGCCCTGGGGCGCGCGGACAGCCGTCATCGTGACCGCGGACCACGGCGAGGCCTTCGGCGAGCACGACCGCCACCGCCACGGCTTCGAGATCTGGGAGCCGCTCGTGCGCGTGCCCCTCATCGTGAACATCCCCGGCGTGGCGCCGCGGCGCATCGACGTGCCGCGCAGCGCGATCGATCTCCCGCGCACGATTCTCGAGCTGCTCGACGTGCCACCGGACCCGACCTTCCAGGGCCGCAGCCTGCTCGCCGAGATGCGCGGCGACGAGGCACCCGAGCCGCGCGACGTGGTGATCGATCTGCCCCGCACCACGGACAACGACCGCCGCCGCGCGCTCATTCACGATCACTACAAGATCGTGAGCTACGGCAGCGACTACCGCTACGAGCTCTACGACCTCGAGAAGGACCCCGAGGAGCGGCGCAATCTCGCCAAGGCGGACAAGAAGCTCTACGAGGACATGCGTCGTCGCTACGACGCGGCCAAGGAGACGATCCGCGACATCTGCCCGGACCGCCGCGACTGGCTCATGTCGGTACCGAAGGGCAAGGACTGCTGACGGTCAGTTGTCAGCCCCAGAGTCGGAAAGGGAGCGAGCCCGCTCGGCCCGCTGGCATCAGTTGTCAGTCGTCAATCGTCAGTCATCAGCCCCTGAGTCGGAGAGGGAGCGAGCCCGCTCGGCCCGCTGGCATCAGTTGTTCAGTCATCAGCCCCTGAGTCGGAGAGGGAGCGAGCCCGCTCGGCCCGCAGGGCCGTCTCCAACTGACAACTGACAACTGACAACTGACGACTGACGACTGACGACTGACGACTGAACTGACGACTGACGACCTTCGAGCTAGCTGCTGGCCCGGGCGGCGAGCTCGCGCGCCATCCTGGCGAAGTCCTCGACCGCGAGCTCCTCGGCGCGGCGATCGAGCGACACGCCGGCGCGCGACGCCGCGGCCGCGAGCTCCCCCTCGGGTAGCTCGAGCGCGCGCCAGGCGTTGCGCAGGGTCTTGCGGCGGGTCGCGAACGCGCTCTTCACCACGCGCGCGAAGTCGGCGGTCTCCACGGCGCGCGGCGTCGCGTGGGGCACGAGCGCGATGACCACGGACTCGACCTGCGGCGGCGGCAGGAACACGGCGGCCGGCACGCGGCACACGCGCTCGACCGCGAAGGCGGCCTGCACGAACACCGTGAGCAGCCCGTAGTCGCGCCCCCCGGGGGCCGCCGTCAGCCGCTCGCCGACCTCGCGCTGGACCATCACGACGGCGCGCGCGATGGAGCGCGCGTGGCCCACGATCTGCGCGACGAGCCGGCCGGTGATGGCGTACGGCAGATTGCCGGCGATGGCGTGGGGACGCGGCTCGTCGGCGAAGAGCGCCGCCCAGTCGAGTGCGAGCGCGTCGCCGGGCACGAGGCGCAGCCGCGCCTCGTGCCCGAGCACTTCCTCGAGCACGGCGCAGAGCTCGCGGTCGCGCTCGATCGCCACCACGCGCTCGGCGCGGTCGAGCAGCGCGCGCGTCAGCGCTCCGAGGCCCGCACCGATCTCGAGCACCGTCCCGCCCTCGGGCGCGGCCGCCGCCGCGATGCGCTCGGCCACGCGCCGGTCGCAGAGGAAGTTCTGCCCCAGCGCCTTCTTCGGCCGCAGCCCGTGGGCGCGCAAGAGGGCCCCGCTGCCGAGCTCGGCGGGCGCGCCGGGCTCGCCACCTCCGGCCCCGTCGGCACGCGCGTCCGGCCCCGCAGGTGTCGCCTCGGGCGTCGCCCCCCGGTCGCGTCGGCGCGGGCGCCCGTGCCTCACGCGCTCGCCTCGTCGCCCGGCTCGGCCGCGAGGGGCGGACGGCTCGGAGCGGGCCGCTCGCGAAGCGGTTGCACGATGCGGGCGCCCATGCGCCGGAGCGCCGCCTCGCCGCGGCGCTGCGCCGCCCGGGCGCGCAGCACCACCGCCTCCTCG
>JACRDA010000247.1 GCA_016212965.1 Myxococcales bacterium | reverse complement strand
GCGGGCGGCGCCGGCGGGACCGGCGGCGCGGGCGGCACCGCGGGCGCGGGCGGCAGCACCGGCACGGGTGGCACGGGCGGAAGCCCGAATGACGCGCTCAACGCGTTCACCTGGACCCGCCAGGACGGCGAGCCCTCCTGCATGCGGCTCGCGTCGTTCGGGCGCGACGCCGCCGGCGACGCGCAGCTCGGGTTCGGGCTCGATGCGCGCTCGGGCACGAACGGGTGCGAGGCGTACTGGACGGGCCTCGCGGGCCGCGGCAGCTGGCTCCTCGACGCGGACCTGGCGTCGAGCGCCCTCTTCGACGCCGGCGGGAGCGTCGACGGCTTCGTGGCGCGCTTCGACGGTGGCTCGCCGCCGGGCTGCCTCTGGAACGGCGCCCCGAGCTGGAGCGTGCGACTCACGCCGACCGTGCTCGGCGCCGCCGCGTGGGGCGAGCGGGTGCGCGTCGAGCCGTGCGCCGGCGCAGAGAGCGTCGTCACCGCGCACGTCACGGGCGGTGGTGGCGGGCGCATCGAGCTGCACCGCTGCGGCGGTGGCGGCTGCGAGACCGACGCCCTCGACGTGACCCTCCCGTCGTCGAGCGGCGGTGCGCTCGCCGTCCTCGGCCTCGGCCCGACGGGCTCGCTCGACTGGCGCGCCGCCTTCGGTCCGGTCGCCGTCGACGCGAGCTCGGCGTGGCTCGGGGAGGGGGCCGCCGCAGACGGGCTCGCCCTCGAGCCCGGGGGCGACTCCTACGTCGCATTCACCACCACGGGCCCGCTCGTGCTGTCCGACCTCGAGCCCTTCGGCTGCGACGCGCTCGTCGCGGGCGCGGCGGCCGGCACCTACGTCGTGCGCCTGCGCAACGGCGGCTTCATCGACCGGGCCATGTGCACCTGGGTGCGGCGCTTCGGACCCTGAGCCGCACGCCGCGCGCTCGGCGCGGCGGCCGCGCGCCGGTGGATACCCGGTGTGCCGATCCAGGCGGTCGCGCGGACGCGACAGGCGTAGGATGGTGCCATGGACGAGAAGCGCCAGAATCCTCGACTCCACACCATCCGCCTGGTCGCCTACTCCCGCTTCGCGCCGGACCAGCAGATCGACCACCTGGGCCTCGGCAGCACGCTCGATCTGAGCGAGGGCGGGCTGCGCATGTCGATCTCGCGGCCGCTCGAGAAGGGCGAGGGGGTCGAGCTCGAGTTCGCTCTCGACGACGCGATCGTGCGCGCGCACGCCAAGGTGGTCCACGTCGAGGCGGTCACGCAGTACGTCGTGGGCCTCGAGTTCGACGGCAACCTGCCGCCCCGGGACCTCGAGCAGCTGCGGCGCTACGTGCCCCGCAAGTCCTCCCCGGGCAAGGCCGGCCCGGGCGAGGCGCCCTGACGAGACCCAGAACGCAGCGCGCCGACGCTCGGCGTGGCTAGCGTCGGCGCGAGGGGTGCGCACCGCGAGCGCGCAGCGTGTCAGCCGCTCGGCACGGGCTTCGGCTGGCCGAAGATGCTCGAGGCGCGACGCTTCTCCTTCTGCTGCTCGTTGCGCTCGCGGTAGGTCGGGATCTTGACGCGCTCGCGGTCCGGCATCTGCCGGCCGCCCACGAGGGCATCGATCTCCTCGGCGTCGAGCGTCTCGCGCTCGAGCAGGGCCTCGGCGAGCTTGTCGAGCGTGTCGCGATTCTCGCCGAGCATCTTGCGCGCCGCCTCCTGGCTGTCGAGCACCAGGCGCTGCACCTCGTGATCGATGAGCTCGGCCGTCTTCTCGGAGTACTCGCGCTTGCTGCTCGTCAGATCGCGCCCGAGGAACACGAGCTCGTCCTCGCCGCCGTAGGCCACGGGGCCGACCGCGTCGCTCATGCCGAACTCGGTCACCATGCGCCGCGCCAGCACGGACGCCTGCTTGATGTCGTTGGAGGCGCCGGTCGTGTAGCGACCGAACACGAGCTCCTCGGCGATGCGCCCGCCCATGAGCACGGTGATGCGCGCCTTGGCGTACTCCTTCGACATGTTGAGGCGGTCCGCCTTCGGCAGCTGCTGCGTGAGGCCGAGCGCCGGTCCGCGCGGGATGATGGTGACCTTGTGGACCGGGTCGGTCTCGGTCTCCATCAGCTTGGCCACGAGCGTGTGCCCGGCCTCGTGCCAGGCCGTCGTGCGCTTCTCCTCCTCGCCGATGACCATGCTGCGGCGCTCGGTGCCCATGAGCACCTTGTCCTTGGCCATCTCGAAGTCGACCTGCCCGCAGAACTCCTTGTCTTGCCGGGCCGCGAGGAGAGCCGCCTCGTTCACCAGGTTCTCGAGGTCCGCGCCCACGAACCCGGGGGTGCCGCGCGCGATGAGCGCGAGATCCACGTCCGGCCCGAGCGGCACCTTGCGGGTGTGGATGCGCAGGATGGCTTCGCGCCCGCGCACGTCGGGGCGGCTCACGACGATGCGCCGATCGAAGCGACCCGGCCGCAGGATCGCGGGGTCGAGCACGTCGGGGCGGTTGGTGGCCGCGACGATGATGACGCCCTCGTTCGACTCGAAGCCGTCCATCTCGACGAGCAGCTGGTTCAGCGTCTGCTCGCGCTCGTCGTGCCCGCCGCCGAGCCCGGCGCCGCGGTGGCGACCGACGGCGTCGATCTCGTCGATGAAGATGATGCACGGCGCGTGCTTCTTGCCCTGCTCGAACAGATCGCGCACGCGGCTCGCGCCGACGCCCACGAACATCTCGACGAAGTCGGAGCCGGAGATCGAGAAGAAGGGCACGCCCGCCTCACCGGCGATGGCGCGGGCGAGCAGCGTCTTGCCGGTTCCCGGCGGGCCGACCATGAGCACCCCCTTCGGGATGCGGCCGCCCAGGCGCTGGAACTTCTTCGGGTCCTTCAGGAACTCGATGAGCTCCTCGACCTCGTCCTTGGCCTCGTCGACGCCGGCCACGTCCTCGAAGGTGACCTTGTTGCTCGACTCGTTGAGCATGCGGGCGCGGCTCTTGCCGAAGCTCATCGCCTTGCCCCCACCGGCCTGCAGCTGGCGCATGAACAGGTAGAACATGCCGAGCAAGAGCACCATCGGCACGATGGTGACGAGCGCGCCCGACCAGAACGGCGAGCCGTCCTCCTTCTCGAAGTTCACGCGGATGCCCTTGTCGATGAGCTTCTGCGCGATGGCGTCCGCCTTGTCGGGCCCGATGGCGACCTTCTTCACCGCCGAGCTCGAGCGCGGATCCTTGACCGTGAAGATGTACTCGCGATCCTTGATCGTGACCTGATCGATGTACTCCTCGCCCTTGCTCTTGTCGGCGTCGACCTTCTCCATGAACTCGGTGAAGGACACCTGGGTCGACGGGCCGCGATCGGGCTGCAGCAGCTGCCAGACCGCGAGGAAGATCATGATGAGCATGACCCAGAGCAGGAGCGTCTTGTGCGATTGCTTCACGTGTCTTCGTCCGAGTGCCACCGGGGACGCGCGGTCCCCATTGAGATCGAAGGGTCGGCAGCCAAGCACGACCGAGCGGCCGCTGAGCATGCCACGGGGCATGGGCAGGGTCGACTTCCCACATCATGACCACGTCGCGGGCATGCTGCAACGCGAAGGGCGGCGGCCGCGCCGGCGGGGTGAGCGAAATCGGCTACGCGCCGCGCAGCGGCGACAGCGCCACCCGGAGGTCGCGACCACCGCTCAGCCGTACAGTGATGGCGCGCCGCCCGAGCCTCTGCGCGCGGTCGATCGCCAGCCGCTGCGCCCGGCCGAGCACCGCCTGGGAGCTGCCGAGCGCCGCCGCCACGTCGGCCGCGACCGCGCGTGCCTCGCCCTCGTCGGCCGCGAGCATGCCGGCGAGGTCGCACAGGTGCGCCACGATGCGCGGCGACAGCGCCTCGAGCAGGGGCACGAGCTCGCGCCGCACGCGCACGCGCAGAAAGCGCGCGTCCGAGTTGCTCGGGTCCGTGGCGAAGGGCACGCCGTGGCGCGCGAGGTGGAGCGCCACGTCGGCCCGTCGCGCCCCGACGAGTGGGCGCACGAGCGCGAGCCCGCCCGCCGACGTGGCCCGGGGCGGGAGCACCGCGAGGCCCGCCGGGCCCGCACCCCGGAGCAGCCGCAGGAGCACGGTCTCGGCTCGATCGTCCGCGGTGTGGCCGGTCGCGATCGCCGCCGCGCCCGTGCGGCGCGCCACGGCCTCGAGCGCCGCGAGGCGCGCGGCGCGGGCCCGCGCCTGGAGGTTGCCGCCGGGCGCGACCTCCACGCGGCAACGCTCGAACGGGACGCCGTGACGGCGCGCGAGCGCCGCGGCGAGGTCGAGCTCGAGCGCCGCCTCGACGCGCAGGCCGTGGTCGACACCGACCGCCAGGACCTCGTGGCCGAGGCGGCCGCGCAGGTGGGCGAGCACGTCGCAGAGGGCCTGCGAGTCGGGACCACCCGAGCAGGCGCACAGGAGCAGCTCGCCGCGGCGCACGAGGGCCGCGTCGCGGGCCGTGCGCTCCGCGAGCCGGACGAGCGAGGGAGGGTGCGTGCGCTTGCCCACCCGGCGCAGCATAGCAGCCGGGCGCGGCTCAGCGGGCGAGCCAGGCGATGGCCTCGGCGTGCTCGGTCTGCGGGAACAGCTCCACCGAGACGAGCTCGCGCAAGACGAAGCCCGCGGCCGCGAGCCGGGCGGCGTCGCGCGCCAGCGTCATCGGCGCGCACGACACGTAGACGACGTGGCGCGCCCGCGAGGCGGCGACGTGCTCGACCGCGCCGGGCGCGCCGGCCCGCGGCGGATCGAGCACCACGAGCTCGACCGCGCGCGGCACGGCGAAGGCGTTGGCGTCCGCCTGGCGGGCTCGGACGGCGAGGCCGCGGGCGCGCAGGTTGTCGCGCAGGCAGGCGAGGGACGCGGGCTCGGACTCCACCGCCTCGAGGGCGCCGGTCTCGGGCGCGAGCGCCACCGTCAGGGTGCCGCTGCCCGCGAACAGCTCGAGGGCGGGGCGACCGGGCGCGACACGTGAGGCGAGGCCTCGGACGGTGTCGGCGAGCGCGAGCGCGCCGGCGTCGGAGGGCTGCGCGAAGGCGCCGGCGGCGAGCACGAGCTCGCGGCCGTCGGGGCCGGGCATGCGCGGGCGCGCGTCCCCGAACGAGAGCGGCTCGCGCGCGCCCCCGAGCCACACCCGTGCCCCGGCGAGCTCGCCGGCGCGCACCGCGGCGTCGAGGCGCGCGTAGCTCGCGGGCGCGAGCTCGCCTTGCCAGCGGAGGTCGTACACGCGCGCGC
>JACRDA010000246.1 GCA_016212965.1 Myxococcales bacterium | reverse complement strand
CTTCGCCGCGCAGGCCGTCGTCGCGACCCCGATCGCGTCGCGCGCGCCGGTCGGCGGGGGCAGCTCCGAGCCACGCGGGATCATCGTGAACCAGCCCGCGGCGGCGCCTTCGACTCCGGGCGCGCCGGCCCCGGCGCCGAGCGCCGTGCTCGCATCCGCGCCCGCCCTGGGCGGTGGCCCATCGAGCGGCGACGCCGCCGCGCACGCGGCGTTCTCGGCCGCCACGCTGCAGGTGACGGGCGGCGGCCGCAGCGGGTCCGTGGTCCTGTGGATCGTCCTCGCCGCCATCGTGGTGCTCGGTGGCGGCGGTGCAGCGGCGTATTTCCTTCTCGTGCGCTGACCCGGGCACGCCGTTCGGGCGGCCACGACTCCCGTGCTGGCGGCCCGCCGTCGTGGCCGCCCCGCACCAGGAATCGCGAGGTTGCGGTCGCGCGTTCGTTCGGCCTGGGGCCCCGCTCGGACGGCGGACCTCGGTGTGGATCGTTCCAGCCACTCGGCCCGCTGGCGCGCCGCTCGTTTGACAGACGACGTATTCCCACGTAAATGAACGTCGTTCTGCGCAACCGAACGTAAGGGGACTTCGTGGAAGACCGCCTGATGACGGCGAGACAGCTGGCCGGCTACCTGAACGTCAACGAGCGAACCGTGCTCAAGCTCGTGCAGGAGGGCGCCATCCCTGGCGTGAAGGTCGGCTCCCAGTGGCGGTTCCGTAAGGCCATGATCGACACCTGGCTCGACGACCAGGCCCTCGGCGTGACCCCGCGCTACGTCGACGCCTCGCGACCGACAGCTCCCGGGCGCGTGCTCACGCTGGCGAGCTGCTTCGCACCGACCCACGTGATCCCGGAGCTCGTGGGCAAGACGAAGTCCGCGGTCCTCGTCGAGCTGGCGGGGCTCGCCGCGCGCCTCGGCCTCGTCCGCGACGAGACCTGGTTCGTGGGAGCGCTCATCCAGCGCGAGAACGTCATGCCGAGCGCGCTCGGCCACGGCGTCGCCTTCCTCCACACCCTGCGCCGGAGCCCCGAGCAGGTCCTCGCGCCGTTCATGCTCCTCGGCCGCTCGCGCGAGGGCATCGACTTCGACGCCCTCGACGGCCAGCCGACCCACCTCTTCTTCGTGCTCGGCCTCAAATACGACGAGCTGCACCTGCCGTGGCTCGCCAAGCTCGTGCACATGCTGCTGCAGCCGAACGCCGTGGGCCGGCTGCTCGACGCGCCCGACGCGGGCGCCATCCACCAGGAGCTGCTCGAGGCCGAGCGGCTGCTCGCGCCGCGCGGCGCCGTGGAGAGCTCGGAGGTGGGGTCCCCATGAGCGCGCGACACGCCCCCCCGCCGGAGCCGACCGCAGCCACCGTGGTGGAGCCCGACGACCACCCCGATCCGGAGCCAAGACGGGCGCGCCTGCGGCGGGCGCTCGAGCACGCCGCCCACCTGCTGCCGGCGCAGGCTCCGCTCGAGGTGTTCGTCCATCACAACACCCTGCACGCCTTCGAGCACCTGCCCTTCCACGAGGCGCTCGGTGAGGCCGCGCGCAAGCTCGGCAGTCGCGGCTACCTGCCCGAAGAGCGCTACCGCGAGGCGTTCGCCACGGGGCGCATCACCGAAGCCGAGGTCGCGGCCGCCCTCGCGGAGCTCGCACCGCCCTGCCGCCTCGCGGTCGAGGGCTTCCCGTCGGCGACCGCGCTCGCGCGCCTGGTCTTGTTGCACGGCGTGCGCGCCGAAACGCCGGCCAGCGTGAGCTGGGCGACCACGGAGCGCGGCGCCGCCGACGCCTTCGCGGCCGACAGCTCGCCGCTCGCGCAGGAGCGCATCGTGGTCGAGACGTACCGGTGGCTGCGCGAGCACGTCTACGGCGACGACGGGGTCCGGAACATCGCGCACCTCGTGTGCGGCGACGCCGACGGCGACCCCGTGACGCGCCTCGGCGCCATCCTCGGCATCGCGCCGAAGCGCGCGGCCCTGCTCGAGGCGCTCGAGGACCGGGCCGAGCGGGTGGCGGTGCGCGCGCTGTGGACCGCCTGCCGCGAGCTCACGAGCCCCGGGCCCGCCGCGGCAGCGGCCCGGCGCGCCCCAGCGCGCCTGGCGGAGCAGCTCGCCGCCGTGAGCCACGAGGATCCCGACGATCTGGTGCACCCGGTGCTCATCCACCTGGCGGGCGCCTTTCTGGATCGCGGCCAGTCGCAGTGGTCCATGCCCGACCGCGAGGCCGGCTTCTTCGACGCCTGGCGGCGCGTGCTCACGAGCGGACACGCCGTGCGCGCCGCGTGGCTGGCGCGGCTCGGCGCGCGCCTGCGCGACGGGCTCCGGCGCGGCGTCGACGCCGAGGGGGCCGTGCTCGAGCTCCTCGACGAAATCGGCGTCGCCGACGACGACCTCGACGCCTTCGTGGAGCACACCCTGTTGCGCCTGCCGGGCTGGGCCGGGATGTTCCATCGGCTCGAGCACGGGGCGGGCTCGATCGGGCGCACGAGCGCGCGCGTGCGGCTCGTCGATTACCTCGCCGTGCGGCTCACGCTCGACGCGCTCGCGTGGGCGGACGTCGGGCGCCGCCTCGGTCATCGCGGCCCACTCGCGGAGCTCGGCGCGCACTGCGCCACCTTGCCGCTCGTCGCGCCGCAAAGCGCGCGTGGCGACCACGACACGGCCTGGCCCCTGTTCCGCGTCGCCCAGCTCGCCGGGGTCTCCGCGCCGGTGCTGCGTCGCGCCGGGCGCGCCGGCGTGGCCGAGGTCGTGCGCGTGCTCGACGCGTTCGACGAGCCCGCGCGGCTGCGCATCTGGCACGAGGCCTACGAGCGCCACTACCGCGACGAGGTGCTGCACGCCCTCGCGGTCAACGTGCCGCACCGCCGGCCCGAGCCGACCCCACGCTTCCAGATCGTGACCTGCATCGACGACCGCAGCGAGTCGCTGCGGCGCCACTTCGAGGCGCTCTCCGAGTCGCACGAGACGCTCGGCGCGGCGGGATTCTTCAACCTCGCGATCGCCTACCGGGGGATCGACGACCCGACGACGTTCCCCCTGTGTCCGGTCGTGATCGAGCCGCGCCACCGCATCGAGGAGGAGCCGGCCTCGGAGCATCGCCTGCTCGCGCTGCGGCGCCAGCGACGGCTGCGCCGCTGGGGGCGGGTGAACGCGGCCTTCGCGCGCGCTTCGCGCTCGCTCCTCTGGGGGCCGCTCGTGACCGCGACCTCCGGCCTGCTCGCGGCACTGCCGCTGCTCGCGAGCGTCTTCGCGCCGTGGGTCGCGGGGCGGCTCCGGCGCTCGCTCGCACGGCGCCTCCTGCCGAGCCCGCGCACGCGCCTCACCGCGGGCCGTCCGTCGGGCGACGTCCGACCGAGCGCGGACGAGCGCTCGGACGAGCTCTTCGACGGCTTCGAGCTCGACGAGAAGGCGGCGCGCGTGGGCGACTTGCTCGAGAGCCTCGGGCTCACCACGCGCTTCGCGCCGCTCGTCGCCATCGTGGGGCACGACTCGTCGAGCGTGAACAACCCGCACTTCGCGGCCTACTCCTGCGGCGCCTGCGGCGGCCGCAGCGGCGGACCGAACGCGCGTCTGTTCGCGCGCATGGCCAATCGCAGCGAGGTGCGCGAACGCCTGCGCGAGCGCGGGATCGACGTCCCCGACGCCACGGTGTTCGTCGGCGCCGTGCAGGACACCGCGACCGACACCGTCACGTTCTTCGACGTCGAGGCGCTGCCGGCGGAGCGCCTGCCGGCCCTGGACGCCCTGCGCGACGCGCTCGCCGAGGCGTGCCGCAGGAACGCCCACGAGCGCTGCCGCAAGTTCGAGTCCGCGCCCCGCGACGCCACGCCGGCCCAGGCGCTGCGCCACGTCGAGGGGCGCGCCTTCGACCTCAGCCAGGCGCGGCCGGAGCTCGGCCACGCGACCAACGCCTCGTGCGTCGTCGGGCGCCGCATGATCTCGCGGGGCCTGTTCCTCGATCGGCGCGCCTTCCTCGTGTCCTACGATCCGACCGGCGACGCGGACGGCAGCATCCTCGAACGCGTGCTCCTGGCGGTGGCGCCCGTCGGTGCGGGCATCAACCTCGAGTACTTCTTCTCGACCGTCGACAACCAGCGCCTCGGCGCCGGGACCAAGCTGCCCCACAACGTGACCGGGCTGTTCGGCGTCGTCGACGGAGCGTCGAGCGATCTCCGCACCGGACTGCCGACGCAGATGATCGAGATCCACGAGCCGCTACGGCTGCAGCTCGTGGTCGAGACCGAGCCCGAGCTCCTGACCGCGATCGTCGCACGCCAGCCGTCGCTCGCCAGGCTCGTCGACAACGAGTGGGTCCGCGTCTCGGTCATCGCGCCGGACGGCAGCACGTTCGCGACCTACGAGCCGGGGCGGGGCTTTCGCCCGTGGTCGCCGCCCGAGCGGGCGCTCGAGGAGGTCGACGAGGCGGCGAGCTGGTACGCCGGCAAGCTCGGGTACGTCGCCCCGGCGCGCCTCGTCGGGCGCTCGCCTTTGCGGCGCAACCGGCGCAGCGTGGAGGACGGCCCCGATGTCCGCTGATCCCTCGCCGCTCGCGCTCGCGGGCGTGACGGCGCCGGCTTGGCCCGCGCTCGGCGCGCTCGTGCTCGGCGCGCTGACGCTCCTGCCCCGACCTCCGGCCGAGCGCTGGGTCGCGCGCATCGCGCTCGGCAGCCTGTGGCTGTCCTTCGCCGGCATGCTCGCCGCGACGGCCGCGTGGCTGCTCGCCGGGCCGGGTGCGCTCGAGGTCGATCTCGGGCACTGGTTCCACGCCGGCGACTACGGCTTCGAGCTCGGGTTCCTGCTCGACGAGACCTCCGTCCCGGTCGCGCTGCTCGTGGGCGTGCTCTTGCTCGCGACGAGCAGGTTCTCGGTGAACTACCTCCACCGCGAGCCGGGCTTCGCGCGCTTCTTCCTGCTCGTGCTCGTCTTCGGCGCGGGCATGCTCGTCCTCGTGCTGGGCGCGCGGCTCGAGCTCGTCTTCGCCGGCTGGGAGGTCGTCGGCATGACCTCGGTGCTGCTCGTCGCGTTCTTCCGCGAGCGCTCCGGACCGGTGCGGGCCGCCATCCGCGTGCTCGTCACGTACCGCATCTGCGACGTGGGGCTCGTGCTCGGCGCGGTGTGGCTGCACCTCGCGGTCCACACCACGAGCTTCGCCGAGCTCGGTCGGCTCGCGGCCGCCCCCGCGACGGCGGCCCTCTTGCCGACCACCGCCGTCGGCCTCGCACTCATCGTGGCCGCGATGGGCAAGTCGGCCCAGTTCCCGGTGGGCGGCTGGCTGCCCCGCGCGATGGAGGGCCCGACGGCCTCGAGCGCCGTGTTCTACGGGGGGCTTTCGGTGCACGCCGGTGTCTACCTGTTGCTCCGCACCGCTCCGCTGCTCGATGCGTCGCCCGTGGCGCGCACCGCGCTCATCGTCGTGGGCGCGGTGACCGCGGCCATGGGCGCGCTCAGCGGACAGGTGAGCGCCGACGCCAAGACCGCCCTCGCGCACGCCACCATCAGCCAGGTCGGCCTCATGTTCGTCGAGTGCGGGCTCGGGCTCCACCGCATCGCGCTCGTCCACCTCGTGGCCCACGCGACCCTGCGCTACTACCAGTTCCTGCGCACCCCCTCGACCCTGCAGGACGCGCTCGCCCGGCGCGCCGCGCTCGGCCGGACCGAGCCCGACGAGGCGGCGGCGCGCTGGGAGGGGCTCGGGCTCGGGCTGCGGCGCTTCCTGTACCGCCTCGCGCTCGAGCGTTTCGCGGTGGAGCCGGCGCTCGAGCGCTGGCTCGTGCGCCCGGTGCTCGGGGCTTCGGCGTGGCTCGACCGGCTCGAGTCCCGGGCCCTCGGTCGGCTGGCGCGCCCCGCGCGGCGCAAGCGGACGGGCCGCGACGCCACCCGGCGTCCCGCCACCGAGACGCAGCCATGACGAACGCGCTCACGGCCCTGTGGCTCGTGCCGCTCTGCGCGGCACTGCTCGCGGCGCGCATCACGGATCGGGCGCGGGCGCGCCTCGTCGCGCTCGTGGGAGCGGGGATCGCGTTCGCGCTCGCCGTGGCGCTGTTCGTCATGGGCGTCGGCTCCGGCTTCGAGAGCGTCGAGCTCGTGGCCACCCCGGTGGTGGCCGGCTTCCAGTACCACGTGGGAATCGACGGGCTCTCTTGGGTCTTGCTCCCGGTGACCGCGGCGCTCGCGTTCGGCGCCCTGCTCGCAGCGCCGCGCGCGGGCCTCGACGGGCGCGCGGCGGCTCGCGTCCTCGTGACCGATGCGGGCTTGCTCGGCTGCCTCGTGGCGCTCGACCTCGGGTTGCTCACCGTGTCCTGGGTCGCGGCGCTCGTGCCCGTCGCCCTCTCGGTGCGCCGCGGCCAGGACCGCGTGCTCGCCGCGGTGATCGACCTCGCCGTCGGCGGCTCGACCGCGCTGCTCGTGGCGGCGACCGTCGCGCTCGGCGTCCATGGGGCGCAGGCCGGCCTCGCCGCGCCACTCGACCTCGCCGCCCACGCGGCGATCGCACAGAGCCAGCCTGCCCCGACGTGGGTCGGCGTCCTCGTCCTGCTCGCGGCGCTGCTGCGCATGGGCGTGTTCCCGCTGCACGCCTGGGTGCCGCTCGCCGTGGAGCGCGGGCCGGTGCACCTCGTGGTCGTCGCGGTGATGACGCCCATCGGTTCCTTCCTCCTGGCGCGCCTGGCGCTGCCGCTCTTCCCCGAGGTCGTCGAGCGCGCCGCGCCGCTGCTGCTCGGGCTCGGCGTCGTGACGGCGCTCTACGGCGCGCTCCTCGCCGTCGGCCAGCACGATCTGCGGCGACTGCTCGGCTTCGTGCTCGTGAGCCAGTCGGGCTTCGTGCTCGCCGGCATCGCCAGCCTGAACGAGCCCTCGGTCGCGGGGTCGCTCCTGCAGGCGGCGGCCGTGTCGGTCGCCAGCTCCGGTCTCGTGCTGCTCGCCGCGGCGATCGAGGCGCGGGCGGCCACGGTGGACATGCGGCGCCTCGGCGGCATCGTGCGGCAAGCGCCGTTCATGGCGTCGCTGTTCCTCGTGTTCGCGCTCGCCGCCGTGGGCTTCCCGGGCACGGTCCTGTTCGTGTCCGAGGATCTGCTCGTCCAGGGCCTGCTGCAGGGCCACGCCGCCGTGGCCGCCACGCTGCTCGTCGTGACGGCGGTCAACGGCGTGACCCTGGTGCGCGCCTACAAGCGCACCTTCCTCGGCCCGAGCACGCGGCACGCCGCGGATCTCCGTGGGTTCGAAGATCTGCTGCCGCGCGAGCGCTGGGTCGCGGTGACCGTGCTCGTGACGCTGCTGGCAGGCGGCTTCGCGGCTGCGCCGCTGCTCGCGGTGCGCCAGGGCGTGCTCTCCGCGCTCCGTCCCGCGCCGAGCCACACCCCCGACGAGACGGCGCCCCACCCGAGTCCCCCCGAGCAGCCCGAGCCGTAGCCCCCGCGGTCGAGCCCGAGCCCGTGTCGCGCTCGCACCCGTGCGCGACCCTGCACCCGCCCCCGAGCCGGCTGGCGCACCGGGCCACGGCGACCGTGCCGTGCCGGGCGATCGCGATCGGAGGATCATGGTCGCCACCCCTCCGTAGCCTGCAGCCCGCAGTCCGCAGCCTGGAGCCTCCGTGTCACGCTCCGTGTCTCGGTGCCTCCGTGGTTCCGCGCGCTCGCTTCCGGGCGGATTCGAGTGACTGCCCTGGCAAACCGGGCGGCTCGCCGCCCGCGCCGAGCTCCGTGGTTCGCCTCGTTCGGTCCCATTCCACGAGTCGAACCGGGCTGCGTGGCGCCACGCCTCGGCAGGCCGCGGGTGTACGGTATGCGCCTTGCTAGGCTGAGCGGCGCGACCGACACGGTGGTCCGAGCCGAGGAGGCATGAAGATGCGTTGGACAGGGACACTCGCCATCGCGCTACCGCTCGCGGCGCTGGCGGTCGCCATGGGCGCCGTCGGGATCGAGCAGGCCAAGGCCTCCGCAGCGGCCACGGGGCCGGGCGCGCCGCGCACCGTGCGGGCCTGCCAGGACGGCGACGGCGACGGCTTCGGCCTCGACTGCACCGCGGGGCTCGACTGCAACGACCGCGACGGCACCGTGCACCCGGGCGCGCCCGAGCGCTGCGATTTCCGCGACCACGACTGCAACGGCGTCGTCGACGACGCGCCGGGCTGCCGCGCGCCCGCGCTCGACACGCCGACGGTCAGGGTCCCGGCGGGGAGCTTCCGCATGGGGAGCGACGCCGGAGCGGCGGACGAGCTCCCGGTGCACACCGTGCACCTCGGCGCCTACGCCCTGGATCGCTACGAGGTCACGAACGCCCGCTACGCCGCCTGCGCGCGAGCCGGCGCTTGCACCCCGCCCGCCCTCGCTTCGTCGCACCGGCGCGCGAGCTACTTCGGCGACGCGCGCTTCGCCGACTACCCGGTCATCTTCGTCACCTGGCAACAGGCCGACGCGTTCTGCCGGCACGCCGGCGGCCGGCTGCCGACCGAGGCGGAGTGGGAGAAGGCGGCGCGCGGAGCCGAGGACACCCCGCGCTCCTTCCCGTGGGGCGACGCGCCGGCGGACTGCAGCCGCGCGAACATGGGTGGCGCGGGGAGCTGTGCCGACGACACCGATCGCGTCGGCCGCCGCCTGCTCGGCGCGAGCCCCTACGGCGCGCACGACATGGCCGGCAACGTCTGGGAGTGGGTCGCCGACTGGTACGACGCGCGGGCCTACGCCGCCACGCGCGGCGACGATCCGACCGGGCCCGCCGCGGGCCGGCTCAAGGTGGCGCGCGGCGGCTGCTGGGAGAGCGGCGCCGACAGCCTGCGGGTGTCGTGTCGCAAGGCGGAGCTGCCGAGCACGACGGCCCACAACATCGGCTTTCGCTGCACGTACCCGGAGGGGAGGTAGGCCATGCGCGCCCTCGCGAGCTTCGTCGCCTTCGTCCTCGTCCTCTCGTCCGCGGCCACGGCCCTGCCCTGCGGCGCCCCGTTCGGCGACGAGATCCGGGTGGAGCCCGATCAGAAGATCGTCGTCGCCCACCACGCGGGCATCGAGACCTACGTCTTCGGGCCGCGCTTCTGTGGCAAGGCGAGCGCCTTCGGCCTCGTCCTGCCCGTGCCCACACCGTTGTCCGCGAGCCCCGCGCTCGCCGCGCCGGAGCTCTTCCACGAGCTCGACGCGCTCTCCGCGCCGACCGTCCAGATCGAGTACGTGTGTGCCGACGAGTCGGGCAACGGGCTCGGCTGCGGCACGGCCGCCTCGGACAAGGCCCTCGCGGGGGGCAACAACCAGGGCGTGGACGTCATCGACGCGGGGCGGGTCGGTGACTTCGACTGGGTGCAGGTCCAGGCCGACACCCAGGCGGCGTTCACCGACTGGCTCGACGCGAACGGCTATCCCTACCCGGCCGGCGCCACGGCGGTGTTCGACCATTACGTCGGCAAGGGCTGGTACTTCGTCGCGTTCAAGTTCGCCACGACGCTCTCGGCGCCCCCGCCCGGCTCCGAGATCTGCGGCGACCTCGGCCCGTTCGCGCTCGAGTTCCCCACGCCCGAGCCGGTCGTCCCGGCGCGCATCACGGCGGCCGGCGCCACCGGGAGCCTCGTGTGGGACGTGTACACCGTCACCGCCGAGCAGCAGCGTGCGCTCCCCGACGCGGGGATCCTCTCGTCGGAGCTGCGCTATGCCTGGGGCCTGGCTGCCGCCGACCTCGCGGACCTGCCCGAGGTGGCGACCCTCGCCGCCGCCGGCGATCACGTGACGCGCCTGCGGCTCACCTTCGACCCCTCGTCGCTCGCCGACGATCTCGCCTTCGCCGTCGAGCCCCACCCAGGCGACTTCCGCGCGACGGACATCCAGTACGCGACGCGGAGCTGCGACGGCTGCTCGGTGCGCGGCGGCGCGCGCGCGCTCCGCGTACCGGCCGCCGATCTGCTCCTGTGGCTCGGCGCGCTCGCGCTCGCGTGTCGCACGGGGCGCGGGAGGGTGCGGCGCAGGCCCGTGCGGTAGGACACGCAGACCGGACGACCGCCCGGACGGTGGCATCCCCGCCAGAGGAAGCCTATGCAGCCCGTCGAGCCGACGCAGCCGTGTCGGCCGGCGGACGGGCCGCGGGGCTCGCCGCCCCGGAGGATCGCACGACATGGCGCTGATTTCGTGTGCGGGGTGCAAGGAAGAGATCTCCGACCAGGACGAGGCGTGCCCGCACTGCGGGGCTCCTCGGGCCGTGGTCGCGGCCGAGCTCGCCGCCGCTCGTCCGCACGGGGCCGGAGCAGCGCGCCCGGCCAGCGACGGCCCCGAAGCGAGGGCCGTCGAGCGCGCCCCGGCCGACGACACGTGCCACCGGTGCGGCGCGGTGCTGCCGGCCCTGCGCTTCGCCTGTGCCTACTGCGGCACGCTCGCGACGAACCGCGTGCGCACCTTCGACCCGGCGGGCACCTGGGAGCGCCAGCGTGAGCTCATCGAGAACAACCTCGACGCCCTGCGCGAGCTGCCGCGGCCGAGCGCGAAGTACACGGTGACCATCGTGCTCTGGTGGTACTGCGTCGTGCCCACGGCCGGCATCGTGGCGCTGTTCTGGCCGCGGCCCAAGCCCGCCGCGCAGTTCCAGCGCGGGGACTACGACAAGCTGACGGCGGTCGTGAGTCGCAACATCGAGGGCATTCGCCGCATGGCGGCGGGCGAGAGCTCCTTGCTCGAGCAGCTCGAGCCGCTCGAAACGGAGTTCGCCGAGCTCAAGGCCGGGTTCGCGCGCGCCGCTCGCGCGCGCGTGCGCACCATCCTCGCCGTGGCCGCCCTGCTCGGCGCCATCACGGCCGGCGCGTACGTGCTGAGCGAACGCAACAAGGCGCACACGAGCGCGGTGCCCGGTGCCGGCACGTCCTCAGCGGTCAACGGGAGCGGCGCGCGCTGAGCGACCCCGCGTGCGCCAGAGCGCCCACGCCGCGGCGAGCGCGACGAGGGTGACCGGCGGCGGCAGGGCCCCTCGCACCGTGCCGCTCGCGACCCGGCAGCTGCACCCGCGCGCCTCGCGCTCCGGCCGGGCCGCCGTGGCAACCGGCGGCGGCGGCGCGCGATCGTCGGGGTGATGAGCGTCGCCCGTCCCGGCGTCCCCGAGCCGCGCGTCGCCGGGCCCCGCATCTCGCCCCGGCGGCGCGGGCGGGGGCGGGACCGAGCCGGGCGCGCGGCGCAGGGTCGTCGTGACCACCTCGATGCCGATCCAGCGCCACTTCATCTCGTCGCCCGTGCAGCTCACCTCGAGCCGCCCGGCCGGCGCGCAGGTCCCGGGGTTGTGCGTGTAGAGCTCGACGAGCCGAAGCGTGTCGGGGCCCGACGCCTCGCAGGTCTCGAGGTACCCGCCGCAGCGCAGCGACGGGTACTCGATCGTGCCGCAGCGCGCCCCGCCCGGCGCCGCGACCACCATGTCGATCGTCCAGTCCGAGTTGCCGTTGTTGCCGATGCCGAGCCAGCGCCCGACGCAGGGGTGCGTGCCGGCGTCCACCTCGACCTCGGCGCGCGTGGCGCGCGCGAGCCCGAGCACCGCGAGCGCCACGACGAGCGCGAACGGCCTCACTTGCCACTCAGGAAGGCGATGTAGGCCTGCTCGTTGGTCTCGCGCCCGAGGAAACGCCGCACCATCTCACGCTCGTCGTCGGCGCCGCCGCGTGCGAGCACCGCCGCGCGCCAGTCGGCGGCGGTCTTCGGGTTCGTGAGGCCCTCGGCCTGGAAGCGCGTCAGGACGTCGCGGGCCAGCGAGGCCGCCCACTGGTAGCCGTAGTAGGCGGCGTCGTACTCGATGAGGTGGCCGAAGCTCGACTGGAAGTGCGTGCCCGGCACGAACGCGAACTGCTCGACGTCGGTCTGGATGTCCGCGAAGACCTTCGTCGTGTCGAGCGGCGGCGGCGTCGAGTGGTAGGCGAGATCGACGAGCGCGAGCGTCAGCTGGCGCTGCGTGGAGAGCGCGAGCCCGAAGCGGCGCGCCTTGCCCATGGCCTCGAACAGCGCGTCCGGGATGGGCTGGCCCGATTCGCGGTGCTTGGCGATGAGGTCGAGGATTTCCCGCGCGTAGGGCCACTCCTCGAACATCTGCGACGGCGCCTCGACGAAGTCGCGCACGGCCGCCGTGCCGGCGTAGCTCGAGAGCTCGGTCTCGGTGAGCATCTGGTGCAGGACGTGCCCGAACTCGTGGAAGAAGGTGACGACCTCGCCGTGCTGCATGTCGTCGCCCGGGCGCGGGAAGTTGCACACGAGCGCCGCCATCGGGAGCTGCACCGAGCCGTCGGCGAGGCGCTTGCGCGTGCGGACCGTGAACATCGCGGCGTGCTTGTACTTGTCGTCGCGCGAGTGGAGGTCGAGGAAGAACCGGGCGATCGGCCGGCCACCGCTCCACACGTCGAAGGCCCGCACGTCGGGGTGCCAGAGCGGCTGTTGCACGGGCCGGTACTCGAGGCCGTACATCTTCGCCGTGAGCGACAGCAGGCCCTCGGTCACGCGCGCGACGTCGAAGTACCTGGCGAGGTCCTGCGTGTCGAGCTTGAACCTGGTCGCCCGCACGCGGTCCTCGAGGTAGGGCCGGTCGGGCGGGTAGAGCGGCCGCTTCGGGTCGCCGCCGACGGCCTGCCACGCGGCCTCGAAGTCGGCGAGCTCGCGCTTGGCCGGCTCGCGCACGGCGTCGCGGATGCGCTGCAGAAAGGCGCGCGCCTCGCCCGGAGTCCGCGCCATGCGCGGCTCGATGGCGTAATCGGCCCAGGTCGGATAGCCGAGCAAGAGCGCCTTCTCGTGGCGCAGCGCGAGCAGCTCGTCGAGCCGCCGGAGGTTCCCTTCGCCGCCCCGGTTCGCCATGAGGACGTAGAGGTCGAGCGCGGCCTTGCGGTCCTTCGCGTACGTCACGAAGGGGATGTAGTCGGGGTAGTCGGTCGTGATGGTCACGCGCCCGTCCGGCCCGGCAGCGTGCTTCTTGCGGTAATCCGCCGGCAGCCCCTCGAGCGCCGCGGGCGCGACGTGGAGCGCCTCCTTGCTTTCGCCGATGGCGGCCGAGAAGCCGAGGCCGAGCTCGGTGAGCCGCTCGTTCATGGCCCGAAAGCGCACCTGCGCGTCCGCCGCGAGCTCGATGCCGTTGCGCCGGTAGTCGCGCAAGGTGTCGCGCACGAAGCGCGCCCGCTCGGGCGCGAGCGCCTCGTGGCGGTCGGCGTAGGCGCGGAGCACGCGGTAGAGGGCCGGGTCGAGGAAGAGCGAGGTCGTGATCTTCTCGGTCTTCCGCTGGCAGTCCTTGGCGACGTCGCGCACGGCCTTGTCCGGGTGCACCTCCGCCATGAGCCCCGGGAACGACGAGGCGTTCGCGATGGCGAGGTTCACGTCGTCGAAGGTCCCGAACGTGCGCTCGAAGCTCAGGCTGTCCGGCTGGGTCACGTCCACGGTCCGCAGTCTCTCGAGGAGGGCCTCGGCCAGGGCGAGGTTGTCGTCGCAGAGCCGCGTGACGCCCGCGGGCGTCATGCCCGTGGCGAACGGGTCGACGATCGCGAGCGGCGGCGGAGGGACGGGCGCGGGCGCCGCGGCGGACGCGCTCGCGGTCGGCGCGGGCGGCGGCGTGACGGGTGGCGGACAGCCGCCCACGGCGAGCCCGACGGTCGCCCACCCCAGAGCCCGACCGAGTCGCCGTCCGAGTCGCTTCGCCATCGCCGTCTCCCTCTGGTGCGCGCCGTCCGCCGGCACGAGCCACGCGCCCCCGTCCGGTGCCACCGCGAGCCGGGGGCGGCAAGCCCGGCGGCCGCGCGCTCGTGCGGCCGCGAGCGCGCGGATTTCGCTCGCGAGGGCCCCCGCGACCGTCGTATCGATGACGGATGCGCTCCCGAGCCGCCCTCCCCTTCGCGCTCGCGCTCGCCCTCGCGACGATCTGCCTCGGCCCACGCGCCCGCGCCGACGCCCCGCCCCCCGGGGGCCAGAAGTACGTGGGCTTCGCCTTCCGGGTCGACGGGCTCGCGGCCTTCGCCGATCTCCAGATGCTCGCCTATCCGACCAGTCAATCGAACGGAGCGCCGACCCACGAGCTCACCCTGGTCGAGGACGGCAGGCCGGTGCCGCTCGGCCGCCGCTCCCCCGCTCCGAAGCTCTACCTCGTGAAGAAGGCCGCCTGGGAGGCGTTCCGCGCCGGCTACCAGCCGGCGACCGACCGCCGCCCGGATCCCACGCTCGAGGCCTTCCTCGCGAGCGACGCGGTCGCCACCTGCGACCCGGCCCCGACTCTCGTGCGCGTGCTGTCGACCTCGGACCCGCGCGACGCCGTCACCCAGACCTTCCGACTGGCCAAGGCTGACGGCAAGTCGTGCGCGCTCGAGGTGACGAGCCCGCCGGAGCCGCCGCCGGGCAGGGGATGCGCGGCGTGCGCCGTCGGCGCGCGAGGCCGATCCGGGGACGCCCTCGGTGCGGCGGTGGGCGCCCTGCTCGCTGCGCTCGTGCTGCGACGGGCACGTCGATGATCTAGCCTCGGGGCCATGGCCTCGGACAAGACGCGCCTCCTCGCCCTGTACGACGTGGACAAGCAGGCCAAGGCCCTGCTCGAGCAGGGCCGACCCGGCGACGCGCTCGCCGCCGTCGACGACTGTCTCGCCGCGCTCGCCGCCGCGGGCATCGCGCTCCCGGCCGACAAGTCGATCGTGTCGTCGGTGCGGCGCGCGCGCGCCAAGGCGCTCATCGCCCTCGGGCGCAAGGACGAGGCGCGCGCCACCCTCGGCGAGGTGGTGCGCGACCCGCTGCTGCGCACCGCGGGCTCGCTCGAGCTCGGCATCTTGCTCGAGGCGCTCGCCCTGCGCAGCGCCCTCGCCGAGAGCGACGACCTCGACGCCGCCCTCGTGGATCTCGAGCGCATCGTGCGGCTCCTTCGGAGCAACCGCGAGCGGATCGAGCCCCTGTGCCGCATGGCCCTGCTCTGGGCGCGGCGCGGGGTCGCGCCCCTCGCGCTCCGGACGATCGCCCTCGTGACGGGCCCCGCGGACTTCTCCCACACGGGGCACT
>JACRDA010000245.1 GCA_016212965.1 Myxococcales bacterium | reverse complement strand
GCAGCTACTTCGCGGCCGACAGCTCGAGCACGCCAAGTTCCGACCGCCAGCAACCGCTGGGCCGCTTCATCGTCGACTTCTTCTGCGAAGCGGCTCGGCTCGTCGTAGAGGTTGATGGCGGCCATCACGACGACCCGAGCGTCGCTGCTCGCGATGCGGCCCGCGACGCCTTGCTTCGCGCCGCAGGCCTCACGGTCCTGCGCCTCCCCAACGAACAGATCCTCCACGACCCCGAGCGCGCACTCGACCGCATCCGCCAAGTGCTCCGAGCGCCTGGCCGACGGGGCGACACCCGCTAGCGCGCTTCGTTTTCCGACCGCCAACGACGAAAGCCCCCGACATGGACCACCCCCTCTCCTCCGGGAGAGGGGGCCGGGGGGTGAGGGGAAAATATTCCGGTCCGGATGCCGCCTGCTGCTTCGGCAAGGGTCCAGGGCCACTCGACCCCAGATCTCGCAACGCATCGTCGCTTGCCGATTCGTGCTCACGCCCTGAGGCGCGCTCACTCCGAGCGCTTGCGCACGAGCGCGAGCCGCTCGCCGAGCGCCTTCTCGAGGCCGCGGTCGGTGGGCTCGTAGTAGCGCGCGCCGACGAGCTCGTCGGGCAGGTAGGTCTCGCCCGCCGCGACCCCGCCGGGCTCGTCGTGGGCGTAGCGGTAGCCGGCGCCGTGGCCGAGCTCGCGCAGGAGCTTCGTCGGCGCGTTGCGCAGCTTGACCGGCACGGGCAGCGAGCCCCGCTCGCGCACGGCGGCCTGGGCGCGGTGCCAGGCGAGGTTCGTGGCGTTCGATTTCGGCGCGCACGCCAGGTACACGCACGCCTGCGCCATCGCGTAGAGCCCCTCGGGCAAGCCGAGGCGCTGGAACGCGCGATCGGCGTCGACCGCGACGGCCAGGGCGCGCGGGTCGGCGTTGCCGACGTCCTCGCTCGCGAAGATGAGCATCCGGCGCAGCACGAAGAGCGGATCGTCGCCCGCTTCCACCATGCGCATCATCCAGTAGAGCGCGGCGTCGGGGTCGCTGCCGCGCAGCGACTTGATGAAGGCGCTCGCCACGTCGTAGTGGGCGTCGCCGGCGCGGTCGTGGGCCAGCGTGCGCCGCACGCCGAGCTCGCGCACGTCGTCGACGACGATCGTGTCGCGACCGCGCTTCCGGGCGTGCTCGGCCGCGCGCTCGAGCAGCCCGAGCGCGCGGCGCGCGTCCCCCTCGGCGGTCGCCGCGATGAGCGCCGCCGCCTCGTCCTCGCAGCCGAGCGCGCCGGCAAAGCCGTCGGGGTGCGCGAGGGCCCGCCGCACGATGAGCACGACGTCGTCCGCGCCGAGCGGCTCGAGCCGGTAGACCACGCAGCGCGACAAGAGCGGCCCCGTGAGCGCGAAGGAGGGGTTCTCGGTCGTGGCGCCGATGAGCGCGATGGTGCCGTCCTCGACGTGCGGCAAGAAGGCATCCTGCTGGGCCTTGTTGAAGCGATGGATCTCGTCGACGAAGAGCACGGTCGGGCCCGCGTGGCGCCGCGCCTCGTCCACGATGCGGCGCACGTCCGCGACGCCGCCGAGCACGGCGCTGAACGGCACGAAGCGCGCGCCGCTCGTGTGCGCCACGAGCTCGGCGAGGGTCGTCTTGCCCGACCCCGGCGGCCCCCAGAGGATCATGCTCGGCGGCGGGCGCTGCGCGAGCGCGAGCGCGAGGGGCTTGCCCGGCCCGACGAGCGCCACGTGCCCCACGACGTCGGCGAGATCGCGGGGGCGCACGCGCGCCGCGAGCGGCGGAGCGCCCGCTCGCTCGGGGCGGGGCGCGGCCGGCTCGCGAGCCTCGGGCTCCCCGCCCGGCGACCGCTCGACCCCCGCGCCGAAGAGGTCGGGACCGGGCGGCGGACCCGCGCCGCGCCGGGCCATCAGAACACCTCCGCCTGCGCGCTCGGCTCGGCGAGCACGGCGCGCACGGCGTCGGCGAGCGCGTCGACGTCGCGCCCCACCCAGCGCACGGTGCCCGTCGCGTCGAGCACGAACGAGAGCGGGATGCGCGCGACCCGAAAGCGCGACACGAGCTGCTGGTAGTCGTCGAGCACGATGGGGAAGGTGGCGCCGAAGCGCCGCGCCGCGTCCGCCGCCACGCGCGCGTCCTCGTCCGCGGCGACGCCGACGACGCGCAGGCCGTCACCGCGGTAGCGCTCCCAGAGCGCATCGAGCGCGCGCACGGACTCGGGGCAGCTCTCGCACCAGCTCGCCCAGAAGTCGACCACGAAGACCCGCGAGCGGAAGCCGCCGGGCACCTCCACGTCCTGACCCCCGAGCGCGCGCTCGGCGATGGGCGGCGCGGGCCGGCCCACGAGCGCGTGAGAGAAGGACGGCGGCATGCGCGCGGCGCAGCCGCCCGAGAGCGCGCAGAGCCCGAGCGCGAGGAGCCGCACCGAGGTCATGGCCTGCCCGCATACCGCGCGCACCGGCCCGCGGCCAGCGCGAGCCGGGCGGGCGGCAGGAGCGCAAGAAATGGCGGAAGGCTAGTTCCCTGCTCTGCGCAAGACGACGCTGCGCCCGTCGCCGAGGTTCCAGCGCAAGCGGTCGTCGCCCTCGAAGCGAAAGGTCGCCGTGTCCACGTCGCCGTTCTGGCGCAGGAAGTTCACGGTGAGCTCCTCGGCCGAGGCCTTGGCGATCTGGTAGGTGCCCTCGCGCGGGCTCTCGGCGGGAATGGAGATCTTCACCCGACTGCCCTTGAACTCGAACGAGGCGCCGGTGGCCCACCCGGATGCTCGACCCGCTTGAGCACCGTGGAAGCTGTCGACGCGCTCGCCGATCCACCGGCCCTGGATGCGATCCTTGGGCGACCCCTTGCACCCGATCACGGCGAAGAGCAGGGTTGGAGCCAGCCAGAGGTAGGAGCGATTGCGCATGGCGTTGGACGAGGGCCCCGAGGTGGGGCCGCTTCGTGAAGCCCATGGTAGGGGCAGAAGTGCTACATTGGCAAACAATGTAGGACAAGGTAGGTTTGCTCTGGCCTCCTGCGGGCGACGGGCGCGTGGCCCGTCCGCGCCGGCGCTCTTGCTGCTCGGATGCGGGCTCTGGACGGGCTGCGGCGACCCCGGCGGCGCCCCGCTCGATCCCCCCTCCGGTCGGGCCGCGGGCCGAGGCGCGAGCCCCGTGCCCGCGACGCCGGCGGACGAGGACACACTCGACGCCGGACCGCGCGCCCCGGCGAGCGACGCCGGCGCTCTGCCGCCGCTGCGCCCGCCGCCGGAACCGCTCGAGCCGCACGCGGAGCTGCCCGCAGAGCTCGTGGCCACCGTCGCTGCCGAGCACAGTCTGCCGGGCATCGGCCTGGAGGCGGTCTGGACGTGGCCGAGGGCAGCACGCGGGGCGCCCGAGGTCGCGGACGTGAACGCGTCGGGGATCGAGGCGGCGCTCGCGGCGACCGAGCGTCGCTGGCACCTCGACGTGGCGACCGCCGGGCGGCTCCGCGTGTCGTTCGACGCCCCCTCGCTGCCCCTGGCTCAGGGGGCCGAGCTGCGGATGCGCGAGGAGCGCTACGGCTCGGTGGTGCTGTGGCCGGGCGGGAGCCAGTACCGCGTCATCCAGGCCGGTGCCCTGCGCACGGTGCTCGAGGAACTGCGCGTCGACGCGATGCCGCTCGGAGACGGCAAGGTGACGGCGAAGGCCAAGGGCATCCTGCTCGGGTACGCCTCGCGCACGGTCGAGGTGCAGACCCCACTCGGGACGCTGGAGCTCGAGCTCGGCGAGGTGCGCGAGGCCGGAGAGGGCGGCCCCCTGCTCTGCCGACTGCTCGTCGAGCTCGCGGGCGCCGACCCGTCGAGCACCGCGTGCGCCCCGTTCGAGCTGCCGCTCCGGGCCGACTACCTCTGGCCCTCGGGCGACGGCGCCCGCTTCGAGGTGCAGTCGGTCGAGCGCCGCGAGGCCCTCGAGGCGGAGGGCTTCGCGATGCCGCCGGAGGGCGCGCGCCGGATGCGGAGCGGCCTGCCCGAGCCGGACGAGCCGATCCTGCCGAACGCCGTCCTCCGGGCGCTGCGTGCGGGCGACGCCACGAGCCCCGAGGGGCCGACGACGGCCGCGAACCGGACCGACCGCGCCGCGTACGTGCTCGTCGACGGCGTGCCGGTGGGCCTCGTGGCGCCCGGTCGGGAGCGCCGGCTCGGCGTCCTGCGGGCCGGCCACTACCGGGTGCAGTGGCGGAGCTTCCTCGGCCGGGACGTGGAGCCGGAGGTCGAGCTCGCGCTGCCCGGACGCATCGTGCGAGAGCCGGAGCGCGAGGCGCCCTGAGCGAGGGCGCGTCGCGCACCATTCGGCCAAGCGAAACGGGCAGTTACGGTACATTTGTCCAACCGGGGCGCGCCGCGTTTTCCGGTCCCGCATCTAGGGCTCGACGCCCCGCCGGGGGCGAGCTAGTTCCCGGAGGCCGTGACCGAGCCCCGTCGTTTCCGTGTGCGCCGCAAGGGCGCCAGCGAGCCCCTCGGCGGCACGTTCGCCGACTGGGAGATCCGCACGCGGGTCCTCGGCGGGCTGCTCGCCCCGGAGGACCTCGCCGGGCCGGTCGGCACGCGCATCTGGGCGCCCATCGGCGCATGGCAGAGCATCGGGGTCGATGCCCCACCGCCGCCCCGCCACGCGCCCGTCGCACCGCTCTCCGCGGAGGTGCCCGCGGGCGCCCCGGGCCTGCGCTTCGTCCTGAAGAGCGGCGACCGCATCGAGGGTCCCATGGGCCGCGAGGAGCTCATCGACCTCGTCGACACCGGGGATGTGGTGGCGCCGGTCGCGGCGCTGCCGGGCGGCGACAGCTGGTTCCCGGTCGAGGAGCTCGCCTCGGCCCGCGAGGCGGTCCCCACGCCCCCGCCGCTGGTCAACTGCGAGACCTGCCTCGAGGTCATCCCGTACGAGTCGCACGCCTGCCCGCACTGCGGCGAAGATCCGCGTGGACCGCTCAGCAGCGCCCGGCCCGGCACCCTGCCGGAGCCCGAGCCGGATCCGGGCTTCCTGCGCCTGCACTGGCGCCCGATGGTGACCCTGACGGTGCTCGGCACGATCATCGGCCTCGGCATCGTGCTGCGTCACCTGGCCCCGAACCGCTTCACCCCGCCGGCCCCCCACGAGGAGGCCGCCGCAGCCGCCGCGGCCGTGTGCGACACGCCGTGCTGGAACGGCGAGGCGTGCGAGCTCGGCCACTGCGTGTGGCAGTCGCCGAACGACGTCGGCCACCCGTCGCGGAGCCTGACGGTCGCCGGCCCCTTCAGCATGCCGAAGGACGTGACCGACGTGCTGCCCCTCGACGGCGAGCGCCTGCTCGCCTCGACGCTCGTCGGCGTGCAGGTGCTGAGCGCGCGCACGGGCGAGCTGCTCGAGGTGGTCAACGAGGCGCCCCAGGCCCAGCGCCTGTACCGCGTCGACGACGTCGTCTACGTGACCTCACCGCAGCGCATCTACGTGCTCGACGTCGCCGGGACGCGCCTGCTCAAGACCATCGAGATCGGCAGCCGCGTGCACAGCATCGAGCTCGGCGCCGGCGGGCGGCAGGCCCTCGCGTCCATCCCGGGGGCGCGCGCCGTGGCCGTCATCTCGACCGACTTCCACGCCGAGATCGATCGGTTCTACTTCGGCGACGACGCGGTGGGGCCGATGGGCCTCGACGACGGCGGGCGCGTCGCCATCGTCACGACGGGCGAGCTGCCCCTGCCCGGCTTCCGCGGCAACACGGGCGGCGCGCTCTACGCCTTCGACCCGACGGCCCTCGCCTCGCGCCAGGACATCGTGCGCGCCGCGATGGAAGGCAATCCCGTCGACGTCATGACGACGCCGGACGGCGAGACGAGCTACGTCGTCTTGCGCGAGAAGAACCAGGTCGTCGAGCTGCGCCGCACGCCGAGCGGGGCCGTGCGCCGCGCGGGCGAGATGCCGACCTGCCAGCAGCCCGAGCAGATGGCGCTCGTGCGCCGGGGCCGGCGCGCGGTCGTGCGCTGCAACATGGGGCGCGAGCTTTCGGTCTTCGACCTCGAGCGCCGCACCCTGCTCGAGCACGTCGCGCTCAACGGCCGCGCCAGCGACATGGTGGTCACGCCGGACGCCCTCGAAGCGCTCGTCGTCATGCCGCGCAACGAGGACGGCGGCGCCGTCGGCGTGCTCGACCTCGAGACGCTGGAGCTGCGCGTGACCGAGCTCGCGACCGAGCCGTCGCGCGTCCGTCTGTCCGCCGACGGCCGCACGGCCGCGGTGATCTCCGACCGGTCGAAGGTGGCATGGGTCATTCGCTGAGCAGCTCCGACGGGCGGCCGCGTGTGCCGTGCCCGATCTGCGGCGCCATGGTGGTCCAGGGCGCGCGCAAGTGCCGCGCCTGCCGCGGCTGGATCGTCGAGGGGCCGCGCTCGGCCACCGGCCGCCCGCGCCGCTCGCTGATGCTGCTCGGGGCCGCCGTGACGGCCGTCGCCGCGGTGCTCATCGCGCAGCGCACGCCCGTCGGCGAGGCCCCGCCGCTCACGGCCCTCAGCACGGCCTCGGCGAGCGCGGCGGCGAGCGCGGCGCCGCTACCCGCCGGCGAGACCACCACCGAGACGAGCGCGGCGCCGGTGCCGCCCGCCGACGCCAAGGCGTGGAAGACCCGCACGCTGCGGCTCGACGCCCACCCGCTCGACGTCGTGTTCGCGCCCGACGGGCGCTCGCTCTACGTGAGCGGCGACGACAGCACGGTGCGGCAGTTCGACGTCGCGAGTGGCCGGCTCATGCGCCGCGTCAACGTGGCCATCCAGGGCGAGCGGCTGCGTCTGCTGCACGGCCGTTACCTCGCCCTCATCCGGCAGTACTCGCTGCACGTGCCCATCGTCGACACGCAGCACATGGAGAGCGAGCCGATGCTGCTGCCGGTCGGCGCGGGCCCGACCGACATCGTCGCGCTCGCCGACGGGCACACCGCCGTCGCGGCCTCGACCGTCGCCAAGCGCCTCGGCTGGTTCGACCTCGCCACCGGTGCACACCTCGGGGACATCAAGCTCGCACACGAGACCGAGAGCCTGTTCCTCGTGGCCGCCGACGGGCGCTCGTTCATCGGCGCGATGGGGGTCATGCAGCGCGGCGGCCGGCCGGTCGGCGCGTGGCTCGATCTGTTCGACCCGGCCGAGACACCCTTCGGCGCCACGCGCCGCAGCATCAAGGTCGGTCGCGACCCGCGGGCGGGCTCGGTGAGCGCCGACCGCTCGAGCATCCTGTTCGCCGACGCCGCCACGAACCAGCTCAACCTGCTGCGGGTCGACGCCGCGACCGCGATGCGCTCGGCCGACGTGGACCAGGGTCCGGTCGGGGCGTTCCTGCTCGAGGGCGATCGCTTCGGTGTGACCATCAATGCCGAGGCGCGCACGGCCACCGTCGTCGACCTCGAGAGCATGAAGCGCGTGCGCTCGCTCATGCTGAACGGCACGCCGAACAGCACGGCGACCTCGCCCGACGGCCGCTTGCTCCTCGTCTCGCTCGGCGGCACGAGCTGGCCCCCCGTGGGTCAGGGGCTGGTCGTCATCGCGGGCGATCCGCCCACCATCGAGGCAGCGCTCGACACCGATCGCGGCGCCTCGAACATCGCGATCGCGCCCGACAGCCGCCACGCCGCGGTGGCGAACTACTACGACCGCTCACTCACGCTGCTCGAGCGCTGAGCCTGCATTTCGCGCTGCGCGCGAGGCTACGGGCTCCAGGCTCCCGACTTCAGGCGGGATTCGGTCTTGCGGACCCATCCGAGGTCGCCCGGCAGGCTACGGTCCGCGCGCGCAAGCGCGGACGTGCACGCACAGGCGCGCGCGTCCGTGCACTCCGCGTGGGATCCGCGCCCCGGCTTCTGGGCCCGAAGCCTGAAGCCCGAAGCCTGAAGCCATCTACTGACCGCCGGCGCCGCCCTGGCCACCGCCCCCGGTCGCGCCACCCTGACCGCCGACGGGCTCGCCGCCCGCACCGCCCGCGCCACCCGCCGCGCCACCCTGGCCACCGGCACCGGCGCCCGCACCGCCCTCCTGGTCGCCCGTGCCGCCCGCGCCGCCGCCGAAGATGCCGCCACCGGTCCCGGTGGACGTGAACGTACCGGTGCCGCCCGCTCCACCCTGCCCGTTCTGCGCCGCAGGAGGCTCGGGCTGGGGATTGAAGAGGCAGCCACCCGCGTGCAACAAGCAGAGCGAGCTGCCGACGGCGAGGCCGAGCGCGAAGAGCCGCCTCATGGGCGCCCCCCGCGAGCCGCGCGCGCCGCACGTGCGCTCATGCGCCGCCCTGCCCGCCGCCACCGGCACCGCCGACCGCGCCGCCAGCACCCCCGCCGCCGACCGCACCGCCGCTGCCGCCGAGACCGCCGCCGCCGGAGTCGCCGCCACAACCGCCACCGCCCGAGCCGCAGCCGTTCACGCCGCCACCGGTGCCCGCGCCGCCGAGACCCGTCCCGGTGGTGGTGGTCGTCGTGGTCGTCGAGGTCGTCGTAGTCGTCGTGGTGTTGCCGTCGCCGCCCGTGCCCGTCGCGGCGGGGGGCTCGGGCTGCGGGTTGAAGAGGCAGCTGGCGACTGCGCCGAGCGCAACGGCAAGCCCGAGACCGGCAAAGAGGAAGCGAGCGCTGGCCATGAGTCCAACCCGGAGGTTAGCACACAACGTGCCAGCTCGGCGCTCCGAGCGAACGCGGGGTTACGCCACGGGGCTGGCACAGCCTGACACAGACGTGTGATCATGGCGGCTGCATGGACAGCGGTCCCGTCGCAGACGCTCTCGAGCGGGTACGTGCCGAGGTCCACGCATCCGCGAGGGCCGCCGGCCGCGCGCCCGAGAGCGTGCGCATCGTGGCGGTCTCGAAGCTCCAGGGCCCCGAGGCGGTACGCGCGGCCTACGCGGCCGGGCAGCGCGACTTCGGGGAGAACTACGCGCAGGAGCTGGCGCGCAAGGCCGACGAGCTCGAGGCGCTCGCGGGCCTCCGCTGGCACTTCATCGGACACCTGCAGCGCAACAAGGTGAAGGAGGTCGCGCCGCGCGCGGCGGTCGTGCACACCGTGGACCGGGCCGAGCTCGCGCTCGAGCTCGAGCGCCGGGCGGACGCGCTCGGGCGACGCCTCGAGGTGCTCGTGCAGGTCAACGTGGCCGGCGAGGTGCAGAAGAGCGGCTGCCGCCCCGACGAGGTGGGGGCCGTGCTCGAGGCCGTGGCGCGCGCACCGCACCTCGTGGCCGTGGGGCTCATGACCCTGCCGCCGCTCGAGCACGACGCCGCGCGCAATCGGCCCTGCTTCGCCGCGCTGCGCGAGCTGCGCGAGCGCCACGGCGGCGCGCGCCTCTTGCCCGAGCTGTCGATGGGCATGAGCGGCGACTTCGCGGTGGCGATCGACGAGGGGGCGACCATCGTGCGCATCGGCACGGCGATCTTCGGGGCCCGCGGCGCGTGACCGGCGCGGGCGCGGCGCGCCGCGCTACAATGCCCTGCCGCGAGGCCACGGAGCGCCCACCATGAAGCCCGAAGCGATGCTCGCCAAATGCCGCCGCGAGCAGTGGCGCGCCGACGACCTCGACTGGCGCGCGACGCCGCGCGCGCTCGACCGCGCCGACGAGATCGCCATCGTGCAGTACTTCACGGACATGGCGGGCATCGAGCGGCTCGCGGGCGCCCTCTTCGCCGAGCAGCGCCGGCGGGTGCACGATCCGGTGCTGAAGAAGATCTTCGCGACCTTCGTGGTCGACGAGGAGCGCCATGCCGAGGTCGCCGAGCGCCTGGCGCGCTTCTACGACGTGCACCGCTACCGCGCCTACCACACGAACGAGCACCTCGAGCGCTTCCGGCCGCACTTCGTGCGCGCCATCCGCTTCCTGTCGCCCGAGATCGCCAACGCCTACATCACGACGGGCGAGCTCGTGCTCGACATCGCGCTCTTGCGCTCGATCGACGACTTCGTGCGCGACGAGATGAGCCACCGGGCCATGGAGCTCATCAACCGCGACGAGTCGCGCCACATCGCGGTCGACTTCCACATGGTGGGCTACTACGCGTCGCCGGCCTATCGCGCGGCGCTCGCCGCCGAGGCGCGGCCGCTCGCCGAGCGGGCGCGCGGCACGCTCGCACTCGGCCGGATGATGTTCCACGCGGCGCCCTTCTTCCGCGACGTGTTCTTCAAGCCGATGGACCTCTGCGATCCGAGCGGCAAGCGCATGCGCGAGGCCTTCAAGCGCGTCCAGTTGCTCGCCAGCAAGCCGGGCGTCGCCGAGCGACCCTTCACGCGCTTCATGCGCAGCCTGCAGCTCGTCTTCAACCACCCACTCGCCGGCCCGGTGCTCGGCAAGGCCGTGGCGCGCGTCGTGGGCGTCGACCCCCGCGTGCTCGTCGAGCTCGCGAGCGACGAGGAAAAGGCGCGCGTCGCGACGCTCTCCTTCGACGCGCTCGCCGACGAGGCGCTCGCCGCGAAGTACGAGGGCTGAGCGGGCGTCCCCACCCGACCATCGATGGCCACGACCGAGCTCGTCCCCGCACCGCCCGGCCCACGCGCGCGCCGACTGCGCCGTCACCTCGTGCCCGGGCTCATCGGGCTCGGCTCGGCGCTTCTGGTCGCCGGGTCGGCGAGCGGGGTCGTCGGGCTCCGGCTCGACGAGGTGCTCGGCTTCGTGACCGGGGCCGCCTGCGTGTGGCTGACGGTGAAGCAGAACATCTGGAGCTTCCCCATCGGCATCGCGAACAACCTCTTCTACGTGGTGCTGTTCCTCGCGGCGCGCCTCTATGCGGACACGAGCCTGCAGTTCGTGTACATCGCGCTCGGCGCGCTCGGCTGGTACTGGTGGCTGCGGGGTGGGGCGAACCGGACGCGCCTGACGGTGACCCGCACCCCCGCGCGCGCCGCGCTCGGCCTCGCCTGCGGCCTCTGCGCCGTCACGACGGCGCTGACCGCGCTGCTCGCGGCCGCCGACGACGCGGCCCCGTTCCTCGACGCGCTCACCACCACGGCGAGCCTCGTCGCGCAGCTCATGCTGTCGCGCAAATGGCTCGAGAACTGGCTCGTGTGGATGGCGACCGACGTCGTGTACGTCTACCTCTACGCCGAGCGGGGCCTGTACCTGACCGCGCTCCTCTACGCGCTCTTCTTCGCCATGTGCGTGGCGGGCCTGCGCCAGTGGCGGCGCGCGCTCGCGCCCGCGCGCCCGGCCGCGCTCGCGCTCGGAGCGAGCCGTGGTTGAGGCCGGCACGGGCGTCGTCGTCGGCAAGTTCTACCCGCCCCACCACGGCCACCAGCTGCTCGTGCAGACCGCGCGCGCGGCCGTGCGGCAGCTCTACGTGTTCGTGTGCCACCACCCGAGCCAGGTCATCGCGGGCGAGCTGCGCGCGGCGTGGCTGCGCGAGATGTGCGGCGGCTCCGACGGCGTCGAGGTGCGCGTCATCGCGGACGTGCTCGACGGCGACGACTCGCCCGGCTGGGCGGCGTACATCCGGCGCGAGCTCGGCTTCGCGCCCGAGCTCGTGTTCACCTCGGAGGACTACGGGGAGCCCTTCGCCTACCATCTCGGCGCGCGCCACGTGCTCGTGGACCGGGCGCGACGGCAGGTGCCGTGCTCGGGCACGGCGATCCGCGCCGACCCGCTCGGGCACCTCGCCTTCCTCGCCCCGTGCGTGCGCGCCCACTTCGTGCGCCGCGTGGTGTGCGTGGGCGCCGAGTCGACGGGCAAGACGACGCTCACCGAGCGGCTCGCGCGCCACTACGGCACCGCGTGGGTGCCGGAGTACGGGCGCGAGCTCGCGGAAGAGAAGCTGCGCCGCGGCGACGCCACGTGGCGGAGCTCGGAGTTCGAGCGCATCGCGAGGGAGCAGGCGCGGCGCGAGGACGCGGCGGCACGCGGCGCCGAGCGCGTCCTCTTGTGCGACACCGACGCCTTCGCGACCGGCATCTGGCACGAGCGCTACCTGGGTCGGAGGAGCGCGGCGGTCGAGGCGGTCGCCGACGGGCGGCGCGTCGACCTCTACCTGCTCGCGGCGCCCGACGTGCCGTTCGTGCAGGACGGGACGCGCGACGGCGAGCACCTGCGGCACTGGATGCACGGGCGCTTCGCGGACGAGCTCGCGGCGCGCGGGGCGCGACACGTGCTCCTCGCCGGGCCCCATCCCGAGCGCTTCCTCTGCGCGGTCGGCGCCATCGACGAGCTGCTCGGCGAGGTTCGCCTGTGAAGCGCGCGATCGCCTGTGGCACGATGCGGCCGACGGGAGGTCTGCCATGCCGACGACGCTCGCTGCGAAGCTCCAGATCCGAGAGGGCTCGCTGTTTCTGCTGAACGCACCCGACGGCTACGCCGGGGTGCTCGCCCGCGACCTCGTCAACGTGCCGGTGGTCGCCGAGGCCACGCAGCCGGTGGGGGGCGTGCTCTTGTTCGTCCACGACCGCGCCGAGGCGGAGCGGCTCGCGCCCCGGGTGTTCGACGCGGCCGGACCGGACGGGGTCGCGTGGATCGCGTACCCGAAGGGCGGCTCCGGCACGGACCTCGACCGCGACCGGCTGTGGCGCGCGCTCGCGTCGACCGGGTGGCGCCCGGTGCGGCAGGTCGCGCTCGACGCGACGTGGTCCGCGATGCGCTTTCGCCCGGCGGAGAAGGTCGCGAGCGCGGGCCAGGCCAAGGGGACCGGGCCGAAGCGCAGCGCCAAGGCCGCGACCGCGAAGAGGGCGCCGACCGCGAAGAAGCCCACCGCGCAGAAGCCCGCAGCGAAGAGGGCGTCGGCGAAGAAGGCGCCCGCGAAGAAGACGAAGGCGAAGACGAAGACGAAGCAGAAGGCCCGAGCGAAGACGCGCTGACTCCTGCGTCGCGCGTCGCGCCCGCGTGACGGCGAGGTGCGGCGGGTTGTACGCTGCCGCCCGAGCCCGCATCCCATGGTGGACCTTGCCTCGCTGCGCGACCTCGTGGAGCGCCAGATCTGGCGCGAGAAGATCGACTCCTTGCCGCGGCGCCTGGTGCGGCTCGCGCGCGTCGCGGGCCGCATCGGCCTCGTCGCGGAGCCGCACCTCGAGCGCCTGCCGGCGCTGGCCTGGCTCGCGCTGCGCCGTGGCGTCGGCGTGCGCACGATCCACGCGATCCACGCGCTGCGCACGCCGGATAGGCTCGCGCTCGTCGACGCCCACCGCTCGCTCACCTACCGCGAGCTCGAGGGCGAGATCGCCGCGCTCGCCGCCGGCCTCGCGGCGCGGCTCGGCGTGGGTCGCGGGACACCGGTCGTGCTCATGAGCGACAACCGGGCCGAGTACCTCATCACCTGGCAGGCGCTGACCCGCCTCGGCGCCCGCGCCATTCATGCCTCCTACCGGATGCGGCCCGCCGAGCTGCGCTACGTGCTCGAGCACTCGAAGGCGCGCATCGTCCTCGTGTCCGAGGCTTCCCACGAGGCGGCGGCGAGCTGCCAGCGCGACGAGCCGGCGCGCGACCTCTGCCTCTTGCTCGCGTCGTCCGCGCTGCCCGCCGGCCCGGGCGCCCTCTGCTGGCAGGAGCTCTTGCACCCGAGCGCGAGCCCGCCGGCGGCGGCGCAGGTCCGCACGCTCGAGACCGAGAGCGTGGTCTACACCTCCGGCACGACCGGGCGCCCCAAGGGCGCGGTGCGCGACTTCGCGCGCTACGGCGCCGTCGAGCTGTCGCGGGTGCTCGAGCGACTCGCGTTCCGACAGGGCGACCGCCACCTCGTCGTCAGCCCGCTCTACCACAGCGGCGCCCAGGCCTTCGTGCTCATCCAGAGCGCGCTCGGCGCCACGCTCTACCTCGAGCCGCACTTCGAGGCCGAGTCGACGCTCGCGGCCCTGTCGCGCCACGCGATCCACAGCGTGTTCCTCGTGCCGACGATGATCCGCCGCATCCTCGAGCTGGGGCCGGACCGGTTCCTGGCCAACCCGACCCCCGAGCTGCGCGGCATCGTCAGCGGCGCGGCCGAGTTCCCGACGGCGCTGCGCGAGGCGGCCATCCGGCGCTTCGGCGCGGCCAGCATCTTCGACTTCTACGGGGCGACCGAGCTCGGGTGGGTCACGCTGATCGACGGCACCGAGATGCTGGCGCACCCGGGGAGCGTCGGGCGCGCGCTCGCCGGCCAGGAGATCGCCATCTTCGATCGCGACGGCCGGACACTACCCGTGGGCGAGACCGGCCTCGTGTACGTCCGCAACGAGCAGACCATGAGCGGCTACCTGCACGACCGCAAGGCCTCGGACGAGACGCGCCGCGGCGAATGGGTCACGGTGGAGGACCTCGGCTACCTCGACCGCGACGGTTATCTGTTCCTCGCCGGGCGGGCGCGCGACATGGTGATCTCCGGTGGGGTGAATATCTATCCCACCGAAATCGAGGAGGTCCTGGCCCGCCACCCGAGCATCCGGGACGTGGCCGTCATCGGCGTGCCCGACGAGGAATGGGGCGAGCGGCTCGTCGCGGTGGTCGTGCCCCGAGCCGACCGCTTCGACGCGGCCGAGGTCGAAGCGTGGGCGCGCGCCGAGCTCGCGGGCACCAAGGTTCCGCGGCGCTGGGAGCTCGTGAGCGAGCTGCCCCGCAACCCGACCGGCAAGGTGCTGAAGACGGAGCTGCGCGCGCGCTTCGCGCCGCTCGCGCGCTAGGCCCCGACGACCTTCATCACCCAATCCGGTTGACGCGACCGAGGCACGCCCGGAACGTGGCCCGACCATGGAGCTACGTGGCAGAACCGCGCTCGTGACCGGGGCGTCGAGCGGCATCGGCGTCGCCCTCGCGCGCCAGCTCGCCGCCCGGGGCGCGAGCCTCGTCCTCACGGCGCGCCGCAAGGACCGACTCGACGCGCTCGCCGAGGAGCTGCGCACGGCGCACGGCGTCGACGTCACGACGGTCGCGCTCGATCTCGGCCGCCCGACGGCTCCGCTCGCGCTCTACGAGGCGACCGAGGGCGCCGGCCAGGCGGTCGACATCCTCGTGAACAACGCGGGCTTCGGCACACAGGAGCGCTTCGACCGCATCCCGTGGGACAAGTCGGCCGAGCAGATCCAGCTCAACATCGTGTCCCTGACGGAGCTCACCCGGCGCTTCCTCGTGCCCATGCTCGAGCGCGGGCGCGGCCACATCCTCAACGTCGCGTCGATCGGGGCCTACATGCCCGTGCCGTTCTTCGCGACGTACGCCGCCGGCAAGGCCTACGTGCGCAACTTCACCGAGGCGCTCGCGTCCGAGCTCGCCGGGACGCCCGTCCGCGTGTGCTGCCTCTGCCCGGGCGGCACGCGCACCGAGTTCCTCGACGTCGCGGGACAGAAGGCAACCTGGCTCGTCGACCGCGCCCTCATGAGCCCGGAGCGCTGTGCACGCATCGGCCTGCGCGCGCTCTTCGGTCGCCGGCGCAACATCGTGGCCGGCTTTCTCTACTCGTTCCTCTGCTGGAGCGTCCGCTTCGTGCCGCGCCGGCTCGTCGTGTGGCTGGCGGGGCTCGTCATGGGCAAGCGTGCGTGAGCTCGGCATGGGCGCGCCGCCGGGGTGCCCTCGCAGCCGGGTTCGCGCCGGCGAGCTCGGAGGCTACGATGGCTGCCCATGGGTCACCCCCCGCATCGCGCTCTCGCTTCCTGCCCTGCCCTCGCCGTCCTCTTCGCGCCGCTGCTCGGCTGCCCGCCCGTGACGCCGGAGACGGAGACGGGCTACGTGCCCCCGGCCTTCCAGTGCACGGCCGTGAACGTGGCGCGCTGGCGCGGCGCAGCACCGCTGCCGCCCGCGGAGGCTCCCGGCCAGCTTCGCCCGGCCGCGGGCCAGATGTCGGAGGGCGCGGCGAAGGCGAAGCGGCTCTTCGACGGGGAGCGCTGGCCCGAAGCGGGCGCGGCGCTCGAGGCGGTCGCGCGCGGCGACCACGGCGACGACGCGGGGAACCGGCAGCTCGCCGAGTACCACCTCGCCGTCGCGCTCTACCGGCAGAACCGCGTGCGCGAGAGCGCCGAGCGCTTCGGCGCCATCGCGAGCCGCCCGAGCCACCTGAAGCACCCGGAGACGCTGCTCTGGCTCGGCAAGCTCGCCTCGAAGCCCGACAGCGCGGCCTTCCTCGCGCCGCGCGACTTCACGACCTACACGGCGCCCGACGTGGAGCGCTTTCGCAACCCGCACCAGATGACCTTCTGGTACCAGCTGTCCTATTTGGTCGCGATCGGCGGGCTGAGCGAGGGCGGGCGCGACGACGTCGCGGAGCTCTTGCGCGGCTCGGCGCGCGGTGGGCCCTTCGCCGACGCGGCGCGGAGCTGTCTCGCCGCGTACGGCGTGCGCTGAGAGCCTTGTGATCGAGGCGACGAGGTTTGGAGACGAGCCCGAGCGAGCCCTGGACCCTTGGGCTCTCAGCACGCGGCATCGGGACTGAGAAGAGCACGCGCGGAGCGAAGACTCTTGGCTCTCAGCACGCGGCATCCGGACCGAGGATTGTACCCTCACCCCCCTGCCCCCCTCTCCCGAGGGGAGAGGGGGGATGCGAACCCAGAATCCGCGGCGGATTTCGAGGGCCTGCAACCGAGCCCACGACGAAAGTCCCCGACTTGGACCAGCCCCTCTCCTCCGGGAGAGGGGGCCGGGGGGTGAGGGGGAAAGATTTGGGTCCGGATGCCGTGAACTTCGTCGGAACGGGTCTAGGGGAAAGATTCGGTCCGGATGCCGCGTACTCTCGCAGCGCGCGGCCGCTTGCCGATTCAGCCGAGCTTGCCCTTCAACGAGCCGTCGGCGAGCGCCGCCTTCGTCAGGTCCTCGCCGCCGACGAGCTCGCCCTTGACGAACACCTGCGGGAAGGTCGGCCAGCCGCTCCAGAGCTTGATGGCGAGCCGGCGCTTCCACTCGGAGAAGTAGCTCCCGTACTCGAGGTACTCGAAGGGCACGCCCGCCTCGCGGAGGGCCTGGCGCACCTTCTTCACGTGGGGGTTCTGCGCCATGCCCACGACCACGACGTCGTGCTTCTCGACGGCCGCGGCGACCTCGCGCACGACATCGGAGTGGAATCGGGCCATGTGCTCGCACGCTGCGGGTGCGATCTTGCTCACATCGAACAGGGGTCGGTCGCTCATGGCGGCGGACTCTGCACCGCGGGGGGTCGCACTGTAAAGGCGCTTCGGGCCGCGCGGCGGCACGCGGCCGGCCGCGCTGCTACGCTCGGCGGCGCAGGCCACGTGCGCGGGCCGGAAGAGAGCGGAGCGAGCCATGACGACGAGCCTCGGGACCCTCGCCTCGCTCACCGTGGCCATCGCCCTCGCCGTCGGCTGCAGCCCGGACTGCGCGGCCTCGAGCTCGACCGGCACGACGACCGCGGCGCGGACCGGCGCCGCGACGAGCGAGCCCGGGCGCGCGCGCGGCTTCGACGAGAGCGCGCTCCTCGAGCTCGGCAAGCTCGCCGTGCCGGGCTTCGAGCTCGTAGCGCCCGCCAAGCAGACGGTGATGGGCACGGTGACGGCCGTCTACCGCAGCGTCACCGAGAACGCGGCGGGCGTGCGCGCAGGGGCGACGGTCGTGGTCGGCGACTGCCTGCCCGGCGCGTGCCGCAAGATGGACAAGGCCGCGTGGCGCAGCGCCAGGAGCGAGCTCTACGAGCAGCTCACGATGCCCAGGATCCACGCCGACAACCCGAACGTCGAGTGGGACTTCGACGAGACGATCGTCGAAGGCAAGAAGGCGGTCGTCGTGTACGTCTTGAGCCTGGTCAAGGCGCCGCGTGAGCGCGACGACGCCCTGCGCGCGAGCACCGCCTCGATGCACAGCCTCTCCGTGAACTACAACGACGGCCAGAAGCAGCTCCGCGTCGGCGTGTACGGCCAGGGCGGCACGAGCGCCGCGAGCGTCGAGGAGCTACGGCAGCTCTTCCCGCGCGAGGAGATGCTCGGCGCGGCCCGGGCGCTCGCGGGTGCGTTCCTGAAGCGCTTCTGACGGCTCGCCCGATCCACCCGACGCACGACGTCAGTGGATCGCCCGGGGGGGGCCTCCGATATCCCCGTGCTCCATTGCCTCCCGTGGCAACGCGGTTACCCCTTTCGATAGCGACCGGGACTCACCGGACCTTCGGGAGGCTCGTATGGACGAAGCAGCACGCTTTCTGGGCGTCGATGTCGGGACGAGCAGGCTGCTCGCCACCTCCATCGACTTCACCGTCGACCCGCCGATCGTTCGGTTCGCACCGAGCACCGAGCACGGCAAGGTCGTCGACTGGATCCGGAGCGCCGAGCCGACCAGCGTCGCCATCGACGCACCGTCGGGCTGGAGCAAGGGCCTCAGGCGGCGCGAGGGCCGACGCGTCGTGGACGCGCTCTTCGGCGTTGGCGGCCTGTACGGGACGCCGGAGAACCCGGGCGAGGCACCGGCGTGGATGCAGGTCTCGGTCGCCCTGCATCAGCAGCTGAAGGGTGCTCTCGGCGAGGACAGGGTCTTCGAGGTCCACCCCACCGCGGGCTTCCGCTCGCTGCTCGGCGTCCACTTCGCCAGCGAGCCGGAACGCGTGGTGTGCGACCCGAAGCACCGGCTGCTGCCCGGGCGGCCACGCAGCCGCGGGGGACAGGACCAGCGCGTCGCCCTGCTCGCGGCCCTGCTCACCGAGTGGGGCGTGGTCATGCCGTCCGAGGAGGCGCTCGAGGACGTCGACCGGGTCGACGCGCTGCTCGGCGCTTGCCTCGGCTGCCTGCGCGCGCGGGGACAGATCCACCAGGTGGGCGACCCGCGCGACGGCCTGGTCGTCATCGCCAGTGACCGCGACATGTCCCGGGTGCTCGACGAGCTGCCCGGGCCGTCGCGGCGGTCGCGCCCCTCGCTCGCCTCCGTGCCGCCGAGCGGCATCGCCGAGGACATCGACGGCTTCGCGCTCCCCCTCGGCGACCGGGGCCCCGGCGGGCTCGACCTGAAGCGGACGCTCGAGACGCTCGCGACCCACCCGGAGGGCAACGGCTTCTTCCCGGTGACGCTGCACGGACGCCTCGGCGGGACCGATCGCCCGCCGCCCTTCGATCTCGTCCTCTACTCGAACCTCGGCCACATCCCGGCCATGCGCGCGCTCTTGCGGGTGACCCACGTCTACACGCCCCAGGACGGCCTGGCGCGGCGCGATCTGCTCGGCGAGCGCGACCCCTGGCCCATGAGCTTCGACGCCGAACAGACCCAATGGCTCGAGTACGACCACGCCATCCTCCAGGAATCGGACCTCGACGAGCTCATCATGCCCGACGCCCCTCCGAGCAGGACCGGCTCCGCCATCCCCTTCAGCTGGCTACCCGGCGCCCGGCCGAGCGCCGCCGCGTGAGCCCGTTTCCTGCTGGGTTTCCCAGAGGATTCACAAGAAGAACAGAAGGACAGAAGGGAAGAAGGCGGCGCTGGGGACAGCGCCGCGGGGAACGAGCAGGCTCGAGCTCGAAGCCCCGAGTCCTCGGGAGCACCTCGGCCCGCCTGCGTCTTCGGCAGGGTCCAGGTCCGAGGGCTCTCAGTAGGGCTTCTCGCCGACGTAGTTGCCGGGCGGGTCGTAGCTGCACACCCAGATCTGCCACGGGCCGGCGCCCCACGGCGCGCCGCTCGCGCAGTCGGCGACGCCGCAGCCGAGCCGCAGACTGTCGCGCCACACGACCTGCGTGTAGTGCCCGCACACGCCGCTGCAGCCATTGGAGGCGTAATCGTAGGCGGACGCCTCGGCGACCCAGCTCGCGACGACGTCGGCGGGCGTGGCGCCCCCGGTCGTGCCGTACAGGTTCTCGCCGTAGGGCCCGCCCGAGTGCTGCCACACGCAGTTGTCCGCGTAGCTCTGCGCGTAGGCCCCGAGCGAGCCGTCCCAGACGAGGTCCGCGATGGGTGGGCTCGCGGGCGGGCTGACGGCCGCACGCGCCGCGTTGTGGGCGGCGGTCATGCCGGTCATCTCGGCAGGCTCGCCCGAGCTCGAGGCGGCACCGCTCCCACCGGCGCCATCGCCGGACGACGAGCCGCAGGCGAGGAGCGGCGCCGCGAGCGCGGCGAGCACGGCGAGCACGGCGAGCTTGAGAAGCGAGGGCTGGCGCATGGGGCCGAGTGTAGCGCGCGAGCTCGAGCGTGTGGTGGTGTGCGTCCTGTCGAACCCCGTGAGCGTGTGATCGATCCGTGGGCGCGTTCGATCAGGCCTCGGGCGCGTCCGCTCGGACCGTGGGCGCGTCCGATCGAACCGCGGGTGCTCCTGCTCGGACCCGGTGAGCGTCCGATCGAACCGTGGGTGCTCCCGCTCGGACCCGGTGAGCGCCCGATCGATCCGTGGGCGCGTCCGCTCGAACCCGGTGAGCGTCCGATCGATCCGTGGGCGCGTGCGATCGAACCCGGTAAGCGCCCGATCGATCCGTGGGCGCCTCCGATCGAACTGTGGGTGCGTCCGATCGAACTGCGGGCGCCCGTACATTCGGCCACTTGACCACTTGCCGCCCCGCGTCAGACACGGGCGGCGCCCGCGGGAGCCGCCCGTGGAATCGGCTACTTGGCCGATCGCCCCTCGGCGTCAGCTCACGGGCGGCGCCGGGGGAGGTCCGGCGGGTGGCGCTGCCGGCGACGCCGGGGACGGGCCGCCCGCCAGGGGCTCGAGGGAGAACGCCGCGGCGAGCGCCGGGGTACCGCTCTTGCGCGCCGCTGCACGGGCGGCCTGGCGGGCGAGACGCGCCTTCTCGACGACGATGCCGTCGTAGATGTTGAGCAGCTCCGTCTGCTCCGGCGTCCCCCGCTTCGCCGGGCGCGTGGTCGTCGAGAGCGCCTGGATGGCGGCGTCGAGCGCCGCGACCGCCGCAGCGCCGCCACGCACCTCGGCGGCCGCCTTCGTGACGGGCTCCGCGAGCGTCGTCCGCAGCAGAGTGAGCTGCTCGATGAGCTTGGTCGGGCTCGCGCCCGCGCTCGCCGTCTGGCCGAGCGCCACGTCGATCCCCGCGACGGCCGCCCGGGCATCGGCAGCCGGCCGCTTCACGAGCGCCCCGCGCGTGCCCAAGAGCACACCGCGAGCCGTCGCCCGCACGTCCTTGCCGGTGAGCTGCACCTTGCGGTAGCCGGCGCGCTGTCCGCTCTTGGCAGCGGTCGCCCCCGCGCGCTCCACGCCCCCGTCGAGAAGCCCCTGCCGCGCGTCCGCGAGCTCCGTGGCGTCCTCCGCCGCAAAACCGTGCGACGCGAGCGCCGCGCCGTGAACCGCGAGCGCCTGGAGCGTCGCGTCCGCCTGGGCCAGGGTCTCCTCCGACCCGTAGCGACCCCCCACCGCGATGTACTCGGCCCGTGCCTCGGCAGCCATCCCTGCAATGTCGATCGGCATCTCCTCTTCTCCTTCCCTGTCGGCATCTGCGCCGTCAGCGCCGGAAGAAGCTACCAGACGGCCCCTCGGCCTCGCCCGAGATTCTTGCGGCAACGGCCGTCGAGAGAGTGGCGCCCGTATCCGTTCACGGGGTTCTACGCCGCGCGGCGTAGCTGAATGACGGGCGCAATCGTGGGCAGCAAGGACGGGGGCGAGCGATGTTCGAGAACCGCGCAGCACGCATCGCGCATGAAGTCGACGATGTTCCTGCTCTGT
>JACRDA010000244.1 GCA_016212965.1 Myxococcales bacterium | reverse complement strand
GGCGTCACCACCGGCATCTCGGCAGCCGACCGGGCGCACACCATCCAGACCGCCATCAAGCCAGGCGCCCACCGCCCGCGCCGCCGCAGCCGCCCGAGGCGCCGCCGCCGCCGGCAGGACCGGGCGTGCGCGAGGTGCAGCCCGCGCCTCGACCGCCGCCTCCGCCGCCGCCGGGATCGCCCGGGGTGCCCGGGGTGCCGTTGGCGCCGGTGTAGCCCGTCGCGTCGAGGGTGCCGAGCGCGGTCGCGCCGGTGCCGGCGGCGGCGGGGGGGGCGTTGTTGCCGCCCTGGACTGCGCCGAGAACGCAGTTGAGCGCGCTGCCCATGCCGGCAGCACCGCCGAGTCCTGGCGTGGGGTTGCCTGGTGCACCATCGACGTTGCCTGCCGTCGTGAGGCCCGGCGCGCCCTCGCCGCCGCTCACGTTGACCCCTCCGCAAGTCTTTGGGCCGCCCGCGCCCGGGGTGCTTTGCGCGGCGCTGCTGGGCGGGCACGCGGTCGCGTCGTCGGCGCCATTCAGGCCGTTGGTGCCGTCGAGGGAAGAGTCATCGGGCAGGCTCAGGCCGGCCTCGCCATCGGCGCCGTCGCCCGCTACGAGCTCGACGCGCGTCAGCGCAGCGGACGCGGTCGCGTTGGCGAGCACGGCGATGGAGGAAGCGCCGAGCGCCACGGCGTCGGCCGCCTCGATGTGGAAGTCCTCGATGCGGGCGCCCGCGCCAGGGGCGAGCACCATCGCGAGCGGCGTGCCCGGGGCGAGCGTCGACTTGCTGCCGGGGGCGTACTCGTAGGAGGCGCAGTCGATGGCGCCGAAGAGGGTCGTGCCCGGGGGCACGGTGACCGTGCTCGTGTCCGCCGTCGGCTCGGCGCAGACGTAGAGCACGGTCGCGCCCGAGGCGAGGGCCTGGGTGACGGAAGCGTACGGTGCCGCGCGTGAGCCGGTGCCCGTCGTGTCGTTGCCGCTCGAGCCCGACACGAAGACGCCCGCGCAGGATTCGGGGAGCGGGGTCTGTGCGGGGAGCGAAGCGGGGACGCAGCCGGGATCGATGGAGCCGCCGTGGCCGCCCTGGCCGGCGGAGCCGGTCGTACAGGTTCCCGTGAGGTCGCAGTTTTCGGCGTTGGTGCCGCAGGCAGCGAGGCCTGAGGCCATGAGCCCGCAGCCGGCCAAGGTCCCGACCAAGATGATTCGCGTACGCGTTCGGATTCGCATTCGCATCCCCATTCGCATGTGCCTGTTCCTTCGTTCGCAACTGTCGGAATCGGCGGAATCAGAACGCGCCGGCGAGGCGCACGCCGTTCACGCTGGGCCCGAGTACCGGTTCGACGCTCACGGCCGCGGTGCCCTCGACGGGGCGGCCCACGATGAGCAGGACGACGCCCGCTGCGGCCCCGAGCGCACCGCCGATGAGCAGGCCTCGACCCGCGCCGAGGAGGGTGTCGTGGTCCTGCTGGGCGGAGAGGACTTGTGCGCACCGGTCAGCGTAGGGGGCGCTCCCGCCCGAGCAGGGGTAGAGCGCGCCCGATTCGGCGCGGAGCTCGGTGAGGGTGTCTGCGGCGTCGCTGGCGTTGCCGCCGGCCGCGGCCAGCAACCCCGCCCCGATCGCCATGCCGGCCGCTCCAAGCCCGAGGACAACGGCCCCCGGCGCGTAGCCGATCGACTCGTCCGTCGCCTCCGGGCTCAGGGTGAGCTCGACGCTTCGGCTCTCGCCGGCGAGCGCCTCCACCTCGACCCGGCCCGGGAGGTAGCCCCGCGGCCGTGCGCTCACGACCGAATGGCCCGGCGCGACGCACACCGCCCGGGCGAGCGGCGCGTGGCCCACCACCGCCTCGCCGACCCGCACCTCGGCACCCGGCACGTTCACCGTGATCGCGAGGCGCGCGCTCTTCGACTCGGCCTCCGCGAGGCTCGCCTTCATGCGCTCGCGTTTGGCGGCCTCGAGCGCGAGCGACGCGTGCTCGAGCGCCGTGCGCAGGTGCTCGCCGGCATCGCAGAACTTTCCGAGCCGCAGCTCGGTCAGGCCGAGATTGCCGCCGATCTCGGTGCTCGGCAGCAGGGCATAGGCCGCGGTGTACTTCGCGTAGGCCTCGTCGAAGCGGTCCGCGTCGAAGGCGACGTTGCCCTCGGCGAAGAGCTCTGCCGCGCGCTCCTCGTCGCCCGGCGCCGCATGGGCCGTCGAGGCCGACAAGCCGAGGGCGAGGAGCGACCCGAGCGCGATGCCGGCGAGCGCGGCGGCACGGAGTGAGTGTTTCGGAAGACGTTTCAAGAGCGAGCCTCGGCGTGCGTGGGGTCGGGCGCGAGTGGGGTCGGGCGTGAGTGGAGTCAGAAGATGCGCCCCGAGCTGGTGGCGGTTGCGGGCGGCGCACTCGGAGGTGCGGGCGGCGCACTCGGAGGTGCGGGCGGCGCGCTCGGAGGTGCGGGCGTCGACGCGAGCGGCGGTGCGGACGGGCGGGGAGCGCTCTTCGTCGGGGCCGCGCCGGTCGAGGCGCTCGGCCCCGGCGCGCCCGTGGAGCTCGAGCCGGCGACGCCGCTCGAGCCGGGCGTCGCGGCCAGCGCAGGCGCGCCGCTCCCCGTCTCGCTCGGGGCGGCGGAGCTCTGCCCCGTCGTCGCGGTGTCGTCCTGCGATGGCGCGCTCGTGGGGGTCCGTGCCGTGTCACTCGAGTAGGTCGGCGCGAGACTCGTCCGAGTTGCGTGCGAATTGTCGCCCTCCGGCGCCTGCGTCGGACCGCCCGCGAACGAGGCGATCACGATCGCGGCCGCGGCGGTTGCGAGCAGCGCGAACGCCACGACCGCGGTCTGGTGCTTGCGGGGGCGCGCGCGCGCCGCAAGCTCGGGCGCCGGCGACCGAGGTGCAGCCGGCGCGATCGCGTCAGGCGGGACCGGATCAGCGGCGGTTTCGGTCGCGGCGGTCTCGGTCGCGGCGGTCTCGGTCGCGGCGCTCGACGCGGAACCCGAAGCGCCGGGCCGAACCAGCGCCAGATAGAGGTCGGTCGCGCCCTTCGCACCCGCGGCGCCACCGAAGGCGGGGCGACGGACCGCGCCTGCGACTGCCCGAGCCGGCTCGCCTGGCTCCGCAGTTTGCGGCGGGGATGGTCGTGCTTCGGTCGGAGGCAGCCGAGTCGCATCAGGCGCTGGCGGGGGCGGGGGCGGGGGCGGGGGAGGCTCCGCCGGCGCGGGCGGCTGCCCACCCTGGATGCGCGCGAGCGCGCGCTCCAGGCGGGGGTGCGCCTCCACGGGCGTCACGGCACGGTCATCGCCCTTCATTTGAGCTCGAACCACGTGTTGGTGGGTTTCGGATACGCCAGCACGCTCGGCGAGGCCACCGGCGCCGGCGGTGGCTTCGAGCTTGGCGCCAGTGGGGGCACGGAGGCCCGTGGCGTCGGGGTCGCGGGCGGACTCGGCGCGACTCCCGATGGTCCGGCCGAGGACGCGGAGCCGCTCGGGCCGGCCGCGGCGGCGGAGCTCGTGGGCGCGCCCGCCCCGCTCGAGGCGTCCGCGCTCGGGCCTGCGGCCGCAGGCTCGCTCGAGGCTACGCGAGTCGCCGCGGGGAGCGTGAGATCAGCCTCACCGCTCGTCGCGGGTGGCGCCTCGTCGCTCGCGGACACGGGCGCCCGCGCTGCCGGGTCGCTCGCCGCAGGGCTCGACTCCGAGGTCCGCGCGCCGACGGCGCGCAGCACGAGCAGACCGAGCGCCGCGCCCGTGAGGGCCGCGACGACGGCGAACACGAGCGCGACGCGGGGGTGAATGCGACGGCCGCGAGCGACGGGCGGGCTGGGCGCGAGCAACGCGTCGAGGTTGTCGGCCCTGTCGCCGGGAGGTGGGCGGTGAGGCGTGGCTTGCCTGTTCGGGGCGCCCTGTTCCCGCGGTGCGGGGACGGGCTGCGTCGGAGGCAGTGCCGAGGGTAGGGTCGCCTGGACTGCGTCGCCGGGTGGGGGCAGACGGCCTGCGCTCGCGCCACCGAGCACGGCCCGCACCGCGGCGGCAGGGATGATCTCGGTCCTTGCCACCGGCGTGAACGCTCGATCCTCGCCGGCAGCGCCGGCCCCTGGGTCGCGCGCCACGACTGCCGCTTTCTCCGCCGCCTTTTCTGCCGCCTTTTCTGCCGCCTTTTCTGCCGCCTTTTCTGCCGCCTTCGCGTCGCGGACGCGCTCCTGCTCGTCGAGCTCGTCGAACACCCGGGTCGTGAACCCGACGTCGAGCTGCACGCGCTCCGGCTCCGCCGGCAGGTGGACCGTGAAGTCGAGGGCGGTCGAGGCCTGGCCCGACGCATCGAGCAAGAGGCTCCGCTCGCGCCGGCACGCGAGCGCGACGTCCGCCGCGCCGACCGTCCGGTCGCGCGGGTGCTTCTGCATCATCTGCGCGATCAGCCGATCGATGGCCGCCGGCACCGAGGACCGCCGCTCGCTCGGGGGCCGTGGCTCCTGAGCCAGGACGAGGTGCGGCAGCTCGGCGTAGCCCGGCATCTCGTCGCCGTTCACGCGGAACGGATACACGCCCGTCAGCATCGTGTACAGAATCACGCCCAGGCTGAAGATGTCGCTCTTGTTGCCGGCGCGATCGCCCGCGATCTGCTCGGGGCTCATGTACGCCAACGTCCCGATGCGCACGCCCTGCTGCGTCGAGGGCGCGATGCGCTCGCCGACCTCGGGGTTCGTGATCTTCGCGATGCCGAAGTCGAGCAGCTTCACCAGGCGGTCGTAGGTCACGAAGATGTTCGCCGGCTTGAGATCGCGGTGGGCCGCGATGCGATGGCCGACGGCGAGCGTGGAGGCCACCTCGCCGCAGACGAAGAGCGCGTCGGGCACCGACAGCTTGCCCCCGCTCGAGCGCAGGAGATCCTCGAGCGTGACGCCGTGCAGGTACTCCATCGCATACCAGCACACGCCGGCCTCGGTGACGTCTCCGTCCTGGACGTACACGACCCCTGGGTGCCGCAGGGCGAGGAGCGTCTGGATCTCCTGGAAGAACCGCGCCACGAACTCCTTCTTGGCGCCGTACTTCGGGAGCATCAGCTTGATGGCGACCGAGGCTCCGATGCGGGGGTGACGCCCCTTCACGAGCGCACCCATGCCGCCCTTGGCGATGTACTGGGTCACCTCCCACTTGCCGATCCGGTCACCGATCTTGACCGGCCAGTCGGTTCCGTCGACCGCCACGCTCATCTCGTCACCCGAGAAACGCCGCGCCCCGTCGCCGGTGCGTCGGTTGCCACCGCCACCCCGCGGCCTGCCTCGACCGCTCGCCGCCGCCCGCCCTCGCACGGAGACATTTGCCTAGACCTTCCAGGTGTTTAGAGCGGCCCTGAGGCTAGCCCCGCGCGAAGGTCGCGGCAAGCGGCTGCGCCGTCGTCCGCACCCCTCAGCCCAGCCAGTTCGTGCGGGTCCCGGGTAGGCCCCGCACCGCGCCCGGGATGCCGCGCCCGAAGCTCCGAGCCGCACGCTCCCGGCGCCGGACCCCACGCTCCGGGGGCCCGAGCCCGCGCTCCGGTCGCCGGACACCACGCTCCAGGCCCCGCACTCCATGCTCCGGTCGCCGGACGGCCCCACACCGCGCCCCGCTTGCGCCGCGACCCGCCCGAGAGGGCCCCCCCCGGCGCCCCGGCCCCCTCGGTCCGGTCGCCGCTACCCGCCGCACCCGACCCGGCACCCCACCGACCGGTCGGCTGGACGGTCAGCCCGGTTTCCGCTTCAGGAGACCGCCGGCGGCGGCCCCGGGGCAACGGGCGGCGGCGGCGGCGGGGCCGACGGATCGTCCTCCTCGTCGAGCAGCGACGCCCTCTCTGCGCGGAGCTTCTGGTAGTCCTTGTCGCTCCGCCCTGCGACGCTCATGAGCGTGCGCCGGAAGAGAACGAGCTCATCCTGGAAGGTCGCGGCCGCGCTGCGCGTCGCGCCGGCGAGGGTCTGGAAGGCCTTGTCGGTCGCCTCGGCCTCGCTCCACTCCTTCTGGGCGTTCTGGAGCGCAGGCTCGAGCTCCGCGAGCGCGGCCGCGCGGTAGGGCAGGGGGTCGCCCGCGCGGGTCGTCGCGTTCGCGAGGACCTCGACGAGGCGCTCGCCGTCGCCGATGACGTCGTCGGGCACCTCGGGCTTGTCGCCGTACTCGCCGCCGAGGAACCCCGGCACGTCGCGGACGAGCGCCGGGAGCCACGGGCGCATGACCTTGAGGAGCGCGGCCGCGGCGCTGCGCCCCTCGGCCATCTCCTTGCGCCACGGGGCCTCGTACTGCTTGAGGGCGTCGTAGCTCGTGATGCACGCGGTTGCCTTCGCGACGACGGACGGCGCGAAGGCCGCGACCGCAGGGGACTCGTTCGCGCGCCGCTCGGCCACGCGACGGGCGCGAGGTGCGAGGCGGCGCAGCTTCCAGAGGGGAGTGCTAGGCATCGGAAATGTTCCTCCGTGATGGGGGCCGAGGCCCCCGGACAAAGCTCGTGACAGCGCGGCCGGATGCGCGCGCGGCTCGGGCTCACGGAGGGATGTCGGCGGGGCGCGCGGGGCGGTTGCGTGAAAAATGCGGCCCCGGCAAAACGCCCCCAGGCGCCCCGTTCAGCCACTCGCGCCGGTCTGGGCACCGCGTTCTCCGAGGCAGCCGCCCGCGTCGCCTCGCGCCCGGGAGGCGGTCGCCGGATCGTGGGGCCATGCCGACAGCTCTCTCCAACCTGCGCGAAGATCTCGAGCTCGCGGGCTACACGCCCGACACGGTCCGTCACTACGTCAACGCCGCGCGGGCGTTCAGCGCCCATCACCGTCGCCCGCCCGACCGCCTCGGTCGCGACCACGTGCGGTGCTGGCTGCGCCACCTCCGCGCGGGCGACGTTCAACCGGCCCGCCTCCGCATGCACATCGCTGCTCTGCGCTTCCTGTACCGCCGGACGCTCGGCCGCCCCCGCGCCGTCTCCTTCCTGAGCTGGCCCCGCGTCCCACGGCGCGTTCCCACCGTGCTGAGCCCGGCGGAGGTCCGAGGCCTCCTGAGCTCCGTGACCCGCCCCGACCACCGCGCGTTCTTCGCGACCCTGTACGCCACCGGCTTGCGCCTCGACGAGGCCCGCCACCTGGCCCCGACCGACCTCGACCCCACGCGCGGCACCCTTCGCGTGCGCCGCGGCAAGGGAGCACGCGAGCGCCTCTTGCCCTTGAGCCCGGCCCTGCACGCCCTGCTGAGCGAGCATTGCCTGGTGGATCGGCCACGCGCCCCTTGGCTCTTCGCCGCGCGCGCCGGAGGACCGCTGCGGCCCAAGACCGCCCGGGCCGCCCTGCACCGCGCCGCCCTGCGAGCCGGGATCGCCAAGCGGGTCACCCCGCACGTGCTCCGCAGCACCTTCGCCACGCATCAGCTCGACGCTGGCACCGACCTCCGCGTCATCCAGGCGCTGCTCGGCCACGCGAGCATCGAATCCACGGCGCGGTACATCGCGGTCTCGACGACGACCATCGCACGGGCCGCGTGCCTGCTGCAGGGCGTTCTGGCCGCGAAGTAGCTCGTGTTCGTCGGTTTGGCGAGCGAGCAGAGGCGTGAATGGAGCCGCCCCGAAGGGGCGGAACGTGCCGCAGAGCCACGGCACCGCGTAGATCGTGGCGATACTTCAATGGGGCCGCCCCCCGAAGGGGACGGAGACACCGTGTTCACCGCGCCGCAGAAGCCGTGCCTCCCGACGCTTCAATGGAGCCGCCCCCCGAAGGGGACGGAAACCGCCGTAACCTGGACGATCAGCGGCCCGTAGGCAAAGCTTCAATGGAGCCGCCCCCCGAAGGGGACGGAAACCACTCGCGACGCGGCCGAGCGTGACGCGAGCGAGCAGCTTCAATGGAGCCGCCCCCCGAAGGGGACGGAAACATCAGGGAAGACTCCGCACGCTTCGCATAGCGACTGGCTTCAATGGAGCCGCCCCCCGAAGGGGACGGAAACCGCGTGGCGCGCTTTCTTCGCGACTGGCACACGTTCGGGCTTCAATGGAGCCGCCCCCCGAAGGGGACGGAAACCTAGAGCGCCGATCAGCTTGATTCCATAGCAAATTCGATCGCTTGGCAACGAGGGCGCGCAGGGGGATCGACAAGACATGCGAGCCATGATCTCGTCACCTCATGAGGTGCCCGCGATGATGCGTTGGAGTCCGCCGGT
>JACRDA010000243.1 GCA_016212965.1 Myxococcales bacterium | reverse complement strand
GCAGCGGTATTTCCGCGTCGGTTGCGAGCACCGTCGAAGCACGTAGGAGCTGTCGTCACATGACGGTCGTCCAAAGCCCGCCCGCCGCTGACGTGGCGAGAGGGTCGGATGGCTTCGGCCTGCTTGCGTGGCCAGCCCGTCTATCATACGCGATGAAGGAAGAGGTGCGGAACCCACCGCCGCGCAGCGGCTTCGTTCCACCGAGCTCGGCGCGGACGCCGAGCCGCCCGGAGCGGAGCGAGCCGAACCACGGAGCTCGGCGCGGGCGCCAGGCCGCCCGGTTTGCCGGGCCGTAACCCGATCCGCCCGAAGCGGAACGAGCAGAACCACGGAGGCACCGAGACACGGAGCGTGACACGGAGGGGCCCCTGAACTTCGCCGGCTCCGTGCAGCTCTCCGTGTCACCGTGTCTCAGTGGTTGTCTCTTTCTGGGTACTTGGATGCGAGTTACAGAGGAGGACCGCTGGAACCCTGCCGGCTCCGTGCAGCTCTCCGTGCCTCGGAGTCTCCGTGGTGCGCGGACGCGAGATCGACGCCTGCGAGCTTCGGGGTCAGGGCGCGAAGTCGACGCTCGTCTGGTAGCAGACGGGGTCGCATGCGGGGCCGTTCGGGGTCGCGCCCGTGATGACGACGTCGCGCGTGAGGCTCGTCAGCTCGGTCGCCGAGGCGTCGAGCACGCGCAGGCGGACCACGTGACTGCCCTCGTAGTTGCCGCTCGGCGGGAGCATGACCGTGAGGACGACGTTGCCGTCGGGCTCGACCACGCAGTCGGTGCCGTCGTACGGGGCGCCGTTCGCGACGAGCTCGCAGCTCGCGGTGGCGGCGGGTGGGACGGGCGCGCTCACGGTGAAGCTCCGGCAGACGCCCCCGTCGAGGCAGAGCTCCGCCGTGATCGGCAGGTCCGCCGCGTAGGTCGCGGCGAGCGGGCCGGCGCTCGCCTCGACGAAGGAGGAGCAGCCGATGAGCGTGCAGGCGACCTCGTTCTTCGTGCACGCGCCGAGCGCGACCGCGACCGACAGGCAAGCGATGCGGGTGCGGAGCGGCATGGAGATCATGCCCCGGCTCGTCGCAAGGTCCATGCCGCACGTCCCGTCGGGGCGGTCGACTGCCGGAGGCGGGCCGAGCGGGGCGCCGGTGTCCCGAGGTCAACCCGGGCGTGGCACAGGTCGGCACGCGAGCTCGCGCCGGCGCGTGCCCGCCCTCACGGCCCCGCGAGCTCGGGGAACAGCTGCTCGAGCCGTCGCGCGTAGGCGCTGCCCGGGTGGCTCGCCTCGAAGGCTCGTGCCGCGGCGAGGGCCTCGGCGCGACGGCCCGCGCCCGCGAGCGCCTGGATGCGGATCATCTCGCGCTCCTGGCCGAGCGCGCCCTTCGGGTAGAGCTCGGCGGCGCGCGTGGTGAGGGCGAGCGCCCGCCCCGGATCGCCGCCGAGGGCGGCGCGGGCCTGCTGCAAGAGCTCGAGCTCGGTCGGCTGGGGCTCCACGCTCGCGGAGGGCGCGGCGGAGGGGGTGGCGGCGGCGCTCGTGCTCGCGCCCGCGCTCGCGCCGGGGCGCCCGCTCGCGCTCGGGACCGCGCTCGGCACCACGGCGGACGCCTCGGCATCCGGGCGTGCGCTCGCGACCGCGGGCGCGGTGCTGCTCGGCAGGGCGCTCGCGTGGGACCCGTCGCCGGGCGCGCTCGTCGCAACGATCGTCGTGGTCGTGGTCGTCGTCGTGCTGGTGCTCGGGCGCGTCGCTTGCCACGTCACGACGGCCGCAAGGCCGAGCCCGGCGAGCACGGCGGCCACCTTCGCGGTCAACCCACCCGCTGCGGTGACCGCGCCCGTCCCGGCCCCTGCCGCCGCCTTCGCGGCGGCCGAGCCCGCGGTGGCGGCCGGACCGGCTCCGGGCCCGCCGCTCGTGCCCGGTCCTTGTCCGTCGGGCGCGCCGCCCGGGCCTTCGCCTCCGGGGCCTTCGCCGCCCGGGCCGCCCGGTCCGACCGGCGGCGTCACGAGCCGTCCCCACAGGCCGGCGAGCGCTTGCTCGCTCGGCACATCGTCGCGGCCGGCGGCGAGCGCGTCGCGCAGCAGATCGGGCTCGCCGGACTCGTCGAGCAGGCGGGGCGGATCGCGGTCGGGGATCATCGCAGCCCTCCGCTCGGCGCGCCGGTGCGGCCGGTACGGCGCGCCCGCTCGCGGTCCGCGGCCGCCTGCATCTGCTTGCGCGCCGCGTGCAGGCGCGAGTACGCGGTCTGGAGCGGACATTCGAGGGCGGCGGCGATCTCGTTCATGCCGAGCTGTTCGATCTCGTAGAGCACGAAGACGTCACGCTGCTTCGGGTCGAGCCTGTCGAGGAGCTGATCGAGCAGGTCGCGCGCCGTCCGCCGATCGAGGGCCTCGCCCTGACCGGCCTCCTCGCTCCGCTCGGGCAGCTCGTCGGTCGGACGCTCGTGGCGCTGGTAGGCGAGGCGGCGGTGATCCCACGCCTTGCGCACCGCGATGCCGTAGAGCCAGGCCCGCAGCGGGGCGTCGGGCTCGAGATCGCGGAGCTTGCGGTGCACCACCACGAACACCTCCTGACACAGATCCTCCACGTCGGCGGGCGACACGCCGAGACGGCGCAGGCAGCGCCACACGTAGGGCGCATGCGCCACGAAGACCTCGCGAAACGCCGCCTCGCCGGGATCGCTGCGCTCGTGGGTGTCGGGCACGGATGCTCGTGAATGGGCGAGGGGCGCCTTCGTTATCAAGGGAAGTGCGCGCCGAGGGCGAGATCGGGGACGGCCATGAGCGGGCTCAGCCGGAAGAGCTCGACCGGGCGACCGGCGGCGTCGTGCGCTTCGAAGGGCGGCCGCACGAGGGCGACCGCGCCCGCGAAGCCGAGCCCGACCGAGAACGGGCCCCAGACGCGGTAGCCGAGCCGCACCCGCGAGGCCGCGTTCGCGACGAGCTGGTGCTGTGCGTAGTCCGAGCCGTCGCCGTGCGTCCCGTCGGCCCAGAGGCTGCCGAGCTGGAGCTCCGCGCAGACCGACAGCTCGAGGCCGCCGAAGCGGCGCGTCACGGGGCAAAGCGCGATCCCGGCGTGCGCCATCACGAAGTCGGCGGACGCGCCGTCGCGCTCCACCGGGCGCGGCAGGTAGGCCGCGGCCGTTCCCTCGAGGGCGATGAACCAGGGCGGCTCGACGACGAGCGCTGCCTCGAGCCCCGGGGCCACGGTCGGCAGGACGCCGAGACCGACCGAGAGGCCCGCCCGCCCGGCGATGTGCCACGGAGGCTCCGCGTCGGCAGGGGGCGGCGGGGCCGGGCCCGGCACCGGGACGTAGATGGGCACGACCGTCGGCTCGACGGGGTCGGGCGGGGGAGGCGGCGGTGGCGGGCCGGAGAGGGCGTCCGGATCGATCATCAGCGCGACCGCGAGCGCCACCGGCTCGTCGAGCGCGCGGCACGAGCGGTCGGTCGAGGGGATCTCGCGGCTCCCGAGCGGCTTGCCGCTGCGGTCGGCCATGGTGATGACGGCCCGCCAGCCGGCAGGGGCCGCTCCGCCGACGGGCTCGACGTGCCCCTCGACGGCCACGTCGGCCTGGGCGGCGGACACGAACACGCTCCGCCCGAGGAGCTTCTCGACGGCGCGCGCGAGCTCGCTCGAGCCGATGCAGCTCTCGGCGCCCGGCAGGCGCGACCAGCCGAGCGAGGAGCTCGCCGGCTTCGCCGCGCCCGCAGCGGGGGGGGCCGCGCGGGCCGGGATCGCGCTCGCCGCGACCGCTGCGCCGAGCGCGAGCGCGAGGCCGACGACGGGGCGTGCGGGGCGTGCGGGACGGGACATGCGGACCTTGCGGGCGCGGCGAGGCGCCCGCCACGCCGGCCATCTTACTCGCAGAGGGCGTGCGCGGAAGGTGGCGTGGGCCCGCGCGCTCGGCTCGCGTCCTCGCCATTCGCGCTCGCGCGCGATCGAGGCTAGATACCGGGCCCATGCACTACCGCCTTCTCGGCACGACGGGCCTCAAGGTGTCGGCGCTCGCGCTGGGCACGATGACGTTCGGCGCCGAGGCGGACGAGGCGACGAGCGCGGCCTTGTTCGCGCGCGCGCGCGACGCCGGCGTCAACTTCTTCGACTGTGCGGACGTCTACGCGCAGGGGCGAAGCGAGGAGATTCTCGGCCGGCTCGCGAAGTCCTGTCGCCACGAGGTCGTCCTCGCGACCAAGGCGTACTTCCCCACGGGCAGCGACCCGAACGCGCGCGGCTCGAGCCGCTACCACCTGCGCCGCGCGGTCGAGGCGAGCCTGCGCCGCCTCGGGACCGACCGCATCGACCTTTTCCATCTCCACCGCTTCGACGACGCGACCGCGCTCGACGACACCCTGCGCACGCTCGACGACCTCGTGCGCGCGGGGATGATCCTCTACCCGGCCGTGTCGAACTTCGCGGCCTGGCAGGCGGCGCGCGCCCTCGGCATCGCCGAGCGCTCGGGCTTCGCGCCCATCGTGTGCATGCAGCCCATGTACAACCTGCTCAAGCGCCAGGCCGAGAGCGAGATCCTGCCCCTCGCGCGCGCCGAGAAGCTCGCCGTCGTCTGCTACAGCCCGCTCGCGGGCGGCCTGCTCTCCGGCAAGTACGGGCGGACGGCGCGGCCCGACGTCGGGCGCATGGTCACGAACAAGATGTACCAGACGCGCTACGGCGCCGCGTCGAACTACGCCATCGCCGAGGACTTCGGCGCGCTCGCGCGCGAGCTCGGCGTGCATCCCGCGAGCCTCGCCGTCGCGTGGGTCGCGCACCACCCGGGCGTGACCGCGCCGCTCGTCGGCGCCCGCAACGTCGAGCAGCTCGAGCCGTGCCTCGCCGCCACGGACCTCGCCATGACCCCCGAGCTCTACGCCCGCATCGCCGCCCTGTCCCCCGCGCCGCCACCCGCCACGGACCGCAACGAGGAGACGAGCGCGCACAACTACGGGGCACGCTAGCGAAAGCGGAGGTTGTCAGTTCTCAGGTCGAGTCATCAGCCCAGCACGGCCCTTCGGGCCGATCCAGGGACCGGAAGTTGAGCAGAACCGTTCAGGACAGCAGCAGCTCGAGGTCCGCCTTGGTGAGCGCGCGCAGGAGCGACTCCTCGCCGAGGAGCTCGGAGGCGAGCGCGCGCTTGCGTTCCTGCAAGACGAGCACCTTGTCCTCCACGGTGTCCTCGGCGATGAAGCGATAGGCGAACACCGGCCGCTCCTGGCCGATTCGGTGGGTTCGATCGATGGCCTGCGTCTCGACCGCAGGGTTCCACCACGGATCGAGGAGGAACACGTAGTCGGCCGCAGTCAGATTCAAGCCGAAGCCGCCCGCGCGCAGGCTGATGAGGAAGACCGGAAACGCGGCGCTCTCCTGGAAGGACCGCACCGATCGGGCCCGTTCGGCGGTGGTCGACCGCCCGTCGAGGTACGCGTAGGGGACGCGCTCCGCCTCGAGACGCGCGCGCACGATGGCGAGAAAGGAGGTGAACTGCGAGAACACCAGCGCCTTGTGGCTGCTCTGGGCCACCTCGAGGAGCTGCGCCACGAGCGCGTCGAGCTTGGCACTCGGCTCTGCGCGTCGGGAAGCATCGAGGAGCCCGGGGTGGCACGCCGCCTGACGCAGGCGCAAGAGCGCCTCGAGCACGTGCATCTTGGAGCGCGCGAAGCCCTCGGTCGCGAAGCGCCGCCCGAGTGAGGCGCGGTAGTGGGCCAATAGATCGCGGTACAGGCGACGCTCGTGCGCCCCGAGCGGGCAGCGGACGATCTGTTCCGTCTTCGGGGGCAGCTCGGGCAAGACCTGTTCCTTCGTCCGGCGGAGGAGAAAGGGGCGGAGGGCGCGGCGCAGGAGCGTGACGTCGTTCTCGTCCGGGCCATGCGAGGCGCCGAGCGCACGCAGCACTTCGACGCTCTCGATCATGCCGGGGTTCAGGAACTCGAAGATACTCGCGAGATCGTCGAGTCCGTTCTCGACGGGCGTCCCCGTGAGGGCGAGGCGATGGTCACCGACGAGGGCGCGCGCCGCCCGCGCCGTCTGTGACTTCCTGTTCTTGATGGCCTGCGCCTCGTCGAGCACCACGAGATCGAAGCGGGTTGCGGAGAGCTCGGAAAGGGAGCGTCGCAGCGTGCCGTAGGTGGTGAGCACGAGATCGTGCTCTCCGAGAGCGACGGCGTGCCGCTCGCTGCCCAGGTACTCGACGAGGCGCAGCCCGGGAGCGAAGCGCCGAGCCTCGTCACGCCAGTTGGCGACGAGGCTCTTCGGCGCCACGACGAGCGACGGCGCGCGCGGCCGTCCGCGGCCGGCGAGGTGCGCCAGGACCTGCACCGTCTTCCCGAGACCCATGTCGTCGGCGAGGCAGCCGTGCAGGCCGAGCCTCTCGAGCCAGCGCAGCCACCCGAGCCCGAGGCGCTGATAGGCACGGAGGTCGCCCGCGAACTCCGGAGGCGCCGCCGCCTCGACGATGCTCGCGAACGAGCGTACCTCGGCGCGCAGGCGCGCGAAGGTCTCGTCGAGCTCGATCGCGGCGGTCGTCGGCGCTGCCCCGAGCAGAGCATCGAGCAGGGCGACCTGGTTCTTGCCGAAGCGCAGCGCGCCTTCGGGCCCTACGTGACCGGCGCGCGCGAGGAGGCCGTAGCGCTCGAGCCACTCGAGCGGCAAGAGACCCGTGCTCCCGTCGCCGAGCCTGACGAAGCGCTCGCCACGCCGCAGGGCGGCGACGAGGTCCTCGACAGCGAGGCCCGTGCCGTCGAAACGCGCATCGACGCCGAGATCGAACCAGTCGATGCCGCTCGCGACGCGCAGCGCGAGGGTCCCGCCGCTGCGGACGCGGCGACCCTCCGCCTCCACCCGGAACCCTTCGCCGAGCAACGTGTGTGCGACGGCCGCCACTTCGGCCACCGCAAGGGCGCCCGGCACCTCGGGATCGTCGGTGGGGGCGACGCCGAGGGCGCGGAGGCGCTGCCACAGGTCGAGCTCGCGCCCGGGGTCGCGGGGGTGGAGCTGGCGGGCCTTCTTGTCGCACACCACACGCTGCCACGCGCCGAAGCTCACCTCGCCCGCGCCGTAGGCGAACGCGAGGGCGACGCCGACCGTGCGCGCGTCGCGCTCGCCGCGCATGAAGCGCACGATAGGGGACGGCGCGCGTCGCTCGGTGCGCCAGCCAAGCTCGGCGGCGACGAGCACGCGCGGGGCCGAGGGCGTCTGGGCGAGGAGCGCCACGAGCGCGTCGACCTCGCGACGCGCCACGGTGATCGGCTCGTCGTAGAGCTCGGCACAGCTTGCGGCTCCGGCGTCATCCACGCGCAGGATCGCGTCGTCGAACACGAGGAACGCGCCACAGCGCAGGCGAACGAGCGCCGGGTCGCGCCGTTCGTCTGGGCGGTGGAGGATCAGGTTGGCCCGCGCGCCGCCCCGCGGCCCGGGTGCGACCTCGAGCGCGTGCTCGAAGGCGTCCTCGCCGGCCCAACGCAGCGGTTCCGTGGCCTTTCCGACGCCAAGGCGCCCTGACGCGCACAGCTGCGGTAGCACGGCCGACAAGACCGCCGCTCCGAGCTCGAGGTAGGGCAGCCCGTAGTATCCACTGCGCCGCTGCCCGAGGTCGACGAGCTCCCGGTCTCCAGTCCGCAGCGCCTCGCGTGCGAGGTCGCCGGGGGAGCGCTCGCGCAGCGTCCCGAGGGTGCCGTCGGCGCGCGCGTAGCGGCGCAGGACGCGCAGGGCGAGGGTGCGGTTCGTGGAGCGCGCGAGATCGATGCGATAGGAGAGCGGCTCGAGAGCGGACGTCGTGGTGCGGACCGCGATGGTCCGCGCGGAGCGGTCGAGCTCGGCGAGCCGCACGCGCCAGCGGGTACGCCGTCCGCCGGCCGTACGCTCCACGGGCGCGGGACGCCTGCCCCGGGGAGCCGGCTGCGCGGCAGGGCGCCGGCGCGACATCCAGACCAAGGGAGCGCCAGCGACCTCGCGTGGGTGGTCGTCGCTCGCGTTGCCGGCGTCGTCGGGCTCGTGAAGGTCGTTCTCGCCGTCGTCGGGTCCGTCGAAGCCGCGCGCGTCGTCGTAGAGCTCGACGAGGTCGTTCTCGTCCTCGTCGTCGGCTTCGTCGGCGTCGTCCTCGTCGGCCTCATTCTCGTCGTCGGCTTCGTCGCCTCCCGCCCCCGCCCGCGCGGTCTCTGCGTCGGGCGCGGGGAAGACCTCGTCCTCGGCGCCGTTGGTTACGATGAGGTCGAGCGGCGCCGTCCCCGGAACGTCTGGACTCACCCCAGCCGCGTCGGCCGCGAGGAGCGTCGCGTACATGTGCGCGCAGGGCTCGAGCGCCTCGCCTCGATCACAGTTGCACTCGAGACGTACGATGAACGGCTCCGGCGTGTCGATCTCCACGGTGAACGACCGGCCCGGACCGACCGCCACCTGGGCCGCGAGGATCCCGGCTTCTGCCTCCTCGATGACCACGTGGCCCGCCGCCAGGCTCGACTCAGCCGTCCGGACCGTGGCGCGGTCGAACGCGTCCCGGCACCGCGGCGCGAGCGGCGCGAGCGCCGTGGACCGCGCGGACACCTCCTTGTTTCGGCGACTCATCGAAGCGAGCGAGCGGGTAACGGATCAGGGCAGTTCCACCTTGCGGAGCGCGTCCACGAGCTCCCTCCACGCTTCGAGAGGGATCCCGCCGAGCCACACTTTACCGCCCGCGACGCGCACCCCGATACTCCCGAGGCGTGCACCCTTGAGCACGTTCGCGATGGCCTTCGCGATGGGTGACGCCTTCGCGGGCGCCTGGCCGCCCGAGCGGCGCAGCTTCCGGGTCTCGACGCGGAGCTCGTCGAGGGTGAGCTCCTCGAGCCCGAGGCGCACGTCCTTGTCGTCGCGCTTCACGGACAGGCGCACCTTGGCGAAGTCGACTGGCAGGCGGCCCTCGAGCGGCTGGCCGGCCTTCGCCTCGAAGTAGTCGAGGATGGAGTCGAGCTTCGTCGTGCCGAAGCGCACTTCTTCCGCCGGCGAGGCGTACCTGGCGACGCGCATGTAGCGGCGCGCCGTGCGCTCGGTCTCGCCGACGTGCTTCGAGAGAAACTCCTTCACGGTCGCCATGCCGCCGGCGAGGTAGAGCGGCGGATCGTGTTCCACGATCGCGGAGACGGCCTCCCACTTCTGGTCGAACGCGCTCGCGCCCTCGCGGTCGGCAGCGCGGAGCATGGACACGAGCTCCTCCCAGCGTCGCTTCAGCGCCCGATCGATCTTCACTTCGACGCGCGCCGGCGGGGGCGCATTCTTCCCGCCCGCGGGCGCTCCGCCTTGCTTCCTTGTCTCCGCCATGCCGCGATGCTGCCCGGATCCAGCGCGCTCCGGCAAGCCGAATCCCGGCCTCGCGGTCCAGTGCGTCGCCTCCTGCCCCCAGTTCCCCAGGCTTTCACATGGGCGATCTCCTACCCGGTACCGTCGTTTCCGCGCGCGGGCTGCGCTGGGAAGTCGTGTTCGTGGCGCCTGCGGGCGAAGAGGAGCTCTACCGGTTGCGCTGCATCGACGGAGCCATGCGCGGCGAGGAGCTCGACTTGCTCGCGCCGTTCGAGCACATCGAGCCCTCCGCCCGGCGCGAGAAAGATCGAGCTCGCACCATCAGCGAAAAGCGCACGGAGCTCCTCGAGCTCGAAGAGCTCGCCAAGGCGGCCGCGGGGCGGGCCCGCGTCCGCGAAGAAGTAGCCCGCCGCAGGACGGCTGCAGCGAGACTGCGGCGCGCTCAGCCGCGCTGTCGCTCAGCAGCCCCGCTCTTCTGGAGCCTGCGACGGCGCGCGGGAAGTACGCTCGCGAGGCCCGATGACCGCACCCGATGCCGCCTCAGAGACGCTGCCGCGCCGGACGCGCCGGATGACGCGGGTGGCGGTCGTCTGGCTGACGTCAACTACATAGTCCCACCGGTCGCGCCGGTCCTCGAGGTCGGGGGCCTCGTCGGCGCTCATCGGCAAGCGAGCCGCCGCGTGAGGAGGCAGGGCCTGAACGGCTACGACGTGCTCACACCGGGGCCTTGCGCCGCAGCCAGTCGAGGACCGGGTCGAGCACGCGGCTCTTCACCGCGGCCTTGTCGACCAGCTCATCGAGGGCGATGGTAGGCGCTCGGGGGTTGACCTTCCCGAGCCCGACGGCACAAACGCCGTTCCGACGGCACACGCGCCGTCCGACGATTCCTGTTCCGGTTCTCAGTCTCCAGCCGCCCAGCGCGGCGCTCCGCCGCCGAGGGGGCAGAGCTTCTCCGGCCGACAACTGACAACTGACAACTGAAGACTTCCGCCGGCCAGCCGACGCGACGCAGCTGCGACACGGCTGTCATGGGTGCCGGCGCGGCCTGCGTCGCGCGCCCGGCGTCCGGCGGGGCACGACTCTTGCGTCGGCCAGCGGCATGCGTTCCCTTGCCGGCCCTGCTTTGCTCCTCGCCGCCCTCGTGGTCGGCATCTCCGCCACCTCGCCGCGGAGCGCCGCGGCGCTGTCGTGCGCGGACTACACCTCCCAGACGCTCACGCTCGAGCTCCTCGGCGTCACCGAGGACGGAGCCCCCATGGCCGACACGTCGGCGTACAGCGACTTCGACGTCTACCTCGAGGGGTCTCCGTACGGCGACCCCGGGTTCGACCTCTTCGCCGTCACGAACGCCACGGACACCTGGCGGGAGTCCTACCCGTGAGGCGCGTCGCGTGCTTGCTCGGCGCGCTCCTCTGCGCCTGCGAGGGGGACGGTCCAGGGTGCCGGGAGCCCGCCCCGCTCGACTACTTCCAGTCGGGATCGTACACGTCGCCGGGCGGCGAGGCCGTCGACTGGTTCTGTACCTCCGGCTGCTCGGCCGTGCTCCCGCCCCACGACGGCGTCGGCCCGCTCGCGCTCGCGCTCGACCTCGCGAGCGACACCGTCACCGTCTCGTACCTGCGTCAGGGCAAGGCCGTCGTCGAGACGTGGCGCGTGACGTCGCGCGCGTCCCACTGAGCGGGCGGCTGCGGCCGAAGGGGCAGAGCCGCTCCGGCTGACGACTGAAAACTGAAAACTGAGAACTCAGTTCGGCGCGGCCTCGCCGCCGCCCGCGGCCTCGTCGGGCGGGACCTCGTCCGTGCCGAGCGGGGCCCGACGCAGCAGCGCCCAGCCGATCGCGACCGGCACGAGCACGAGCGCCGCGATCGCGGCGGTGTTGAGCGAGATCGCGACCGAGCTCGCGACGCGCGTCGCATGCTCCGCCACCGGCTCGTCGGCGACCTTCGAGCGGCGTCGCTTCAGGGCCGTGAAGAGGCCGGTCACTGCGCCGAAGGCACCCGCCGTGATGAGCGCGACGGATGCGGCCTTGAGGGCTTTGACTGCTCGCGACATGGCCGGCAGCCTACCACGGGCCGTGGCGCAGTCACGCGCCGAGCGGTCGCGTCTCACCGACGTCGAGGACCCACAGCGCGGCCTCGTCCCGGCCGGTCCGGTGCCAGGCCGCGCGCGCGCGCTCGGGCGGCTCGCCGACGGGCTCGTCGGTGAGCTTGAAGGTGCCCCAGTGCATCGCCACGAGGCGGCGCGCGCCGAGGGCTCCGGCCGCGGCCACCGCCTCCTCCGGGCAGATGTGCTGCGGCTCCATGAACCAGCGCGGCTCGTAGCTGCCGATGGGCAACAGGGCCCAGTCGACGGGGCCGAGGCGCGCGCCGATCGCGCCGAAGCCGTCGAACATCGCCGTGTCGCCCGAGTGGTACACCGTGCCCTCCGGGCCGCGCACCACGAAGCCGCCCCAGAGCGCGTCGTTGCGGTCCCACGGCCGGCGCATCGACCAGTGGCGGGCGGGCACGAGCGTCACCTCGAGCGGCCCGACCCGCAGGCTCTGCCACCAGTCGAGCTCGTCGACGTGCTCGGCGCCGGCCTCGGCGAGCGCCGCGGTGTTGCCGAGCGGCGCCACGAAGCGGAGCGGCGCGTCCCGCAGGCCGGCCCCTGCGTGCTCGTGCGCCTGCTGCGCGAGGGCGGCGATCGAGCACGGGTCGAGGTGGTCGCGGTGGTTGTGCGTCACGAGCACGAGATCGACCGGCGGCAGCGTCGCACGCGTGAGGCCAGGCGGGGCGAGGCGCCCGAGCGGACCGAGCCTGCCGAGGACGGGGTCGACGAGCACGCGCACGGCGCCCAGCGTGAACAGGAACGACGCGTGCCCGATCCAGCACAACGAGGCGGCGCGGCTCGCGAGCAGGGCGTGGTCCGCCGCGCGCCGCGGCGTCACGAAGCCGCCCGGATCGGTGCGGTTGCGGCCGGCGAGCCGGTCGACGAGCTTCCAGCGCAGCATGTCGAGCGCGCCGCGCGCCGGCACGGTGGCGCGTGCGTCGAAGCGACCCATCCGGCAGGGATGTACGCGCTCGCCCGGCCCCGGGCAAGGCGGTATACGGGGCGCCATGAGCGAGCCCCTCACCGCACAGGCCGTCGTGGTGCGCGCCCCGGGCGCGCGCGCCCTTCTCGAGCCCATCGTGGTCGATCCACCGGGCCCCGGCGAGGTGCGGGTGCGCGTGCTGGCGAGCGGCGTGTGCCACACCGACCTCCACTGCCAGAAGGGCGAGTTCGGCCGGAGCTTTCCCTACCTCCTCGGGCACGAGGCGACCGCGATGGTCGAGTCGGTCGGGCCGGGCGTGCAGAGCCCCGCGGTCGGCGACGTCGTGGCGCTCGCGTGGCGCTCGCCCTGCGGTGTGTGCCGCTTCTGCGCGGCCGGACGCCTCGAGCGCTGCGCGCGCCCCGTCACCGCCGAGCCGCGCATGCGCACCTCGGACGGCCTGCCGCTCGGCCGCGTGCTCGGGCTCGGCACCTTCGCGACGCACACCGTGGTCGCCGCCGCCCAGGCGATCCCGCTCCCGACGGGCCTCGGCCACGAGGCGAGCTGCCTCATCGGCTGCGGGGTCGCGACGGGCGTCGGCGCCGTCCTCCACGTCGCGCGCGTGCCGGTCGGCGCGAGCGTGGCGGTCATCGGCTGCGGCGCGGTCGGCCTCAGCGTCGTGCAGGGGGCGCGTCTGGCTCGCGCCGGCCGCGTCATCGCGGTCGACCGCGTCGCCCGGAAGCTCGACTGGGCGCGGGGCTTCGGCGCGACCGACCTCGTGGACGCGTCCGAGCCCGAGCCCGTCGCGCGCGTGCGGGAGCTCGCCGGCGGGCGCGGCGTCGACTTCGCCTTCGAGGCCGTCGGGCTCCCCGAGACGCTCGGTCAGGCGCTCCAGGTCTGCGACCTCGGGGGCACCTGCACGCTCATCGGCGTGCCGGCCCACGGGGCGGAGCTCGCCCTGCCCATGGCCGACTTCTTCTACGGGCGCCGCACGCTCGTCGCGACGTCCTTCGGCGACTGCCTGCCGGCGCGCGACATCCCGCTCATCGCCCGGCTCGCGCTCCGCGGTGAGCTCGACCTCGGCGGGATGGTCACCGAGCGCATCGGCCTCGGGGACGTCGAGCCTGCCTTCGAGGCGATGCGCGCCGGGCGCGTGGTGCGGAGCGTCATCACGATGTAGGCGCCGGAAGGGAACGAGCCGAACCACGAGTCCGAGCCCTGCCGGCTCCGTGCCGCTCTCCGTGCCCCGGTGTCTCCTCGGTAACTCGCATCCAAGTACCCAGAAAGAGACAACCACTGAGACACGGAGACACGGAGAGCTGCACGGAGCCGGCGAAGTTCAGGGGCCCCTCCGTGTCACGCTCCGTGCTTGCGTGACTCCGTGGTTCCTCTCGCTCGCTTCCGGGCGGATCGAGTTACTGCTTTGG
>JACRDA010000234.1 GCA_016212965.1 Myxococcales bacterium | reverse complement strand
GGGCGTCTCGACGACGCCCGTCTCGCGCCCGACGGCGACGGCGTCGAGCGCGCTGACGGCGGCGGGCGACAGGGTCCCCGGCTCGACCTCGCCGAGGTCGCCGAGAGTCTGCTTCGCGTCGGGGTCGTCGGAGTAGGTGAGCACCACCTCGTCGAAGGGCCGGTTCTGCAGCTGCACCAGGGCCTCGGTGGCGCGCGCGCGCGCCTCCTCTTTCGAGCGCTCGACGCCCTTCGGCGCGTCCGCGGCGCCCTTGTAGGCGACGAGTAGCTGGCGCGCCGCGAGCCCCGCCGGCCCGCCGCTCCGCACGAAGTGCTTCCACACGAGGCGCACCTTCGCCTCGGGATGCTCGGCGAGCCACTTGCGGATGCCCGGCACCGCGGTCGCGCTCCGGCCGGAGACGAGGTCGCCGTAGAGCGCGACCGTGACGAGGGCGTCCTTGGGCCCGGCCACGATCTCGGCCGAGGTGATCGGGATGGGCCCATCGTCGAGCACGGCGGGCGCCGGCGGGACGATCGGGGCGGAGCTCGTCGCACCGCTCGCGCTCGCGCCCGTCGCGGTCACCTCGTCGGTGTGCGTCGAGCGCGAGATGCCGATCCCGACGCCGACCGCGGCGAGCGCGAGCGCGACGCCGAGCGCCCCTCGCACGACCCAGGGGGAGGGGTGCGCCTCGCCCTTGCCTTCCGGCATCGGCGCGCGCCCGCGCACGAGGCTCGGCCCCGTGCCCACCGGCGTCAGCGTCCTGTCCCCGGCGCCCGCGGCGACCCGGGGGGTCACCCCGGTGGTCGGCGGCAGGAGCGGCATCTCGGCCACGGTGGCGTTGGAGGCCAGCGAGGGCCCCCGGCGCTCGGTCGGCGGCACCGCGACGATCTCCTCCTCGGCGACCGGCGCCGGCGCGACGACGGCAGCGAGCGGCGGCGGCGCGGCCACGAGCTCGGCCGCCACCGGACGCGGCGCGGGCGCGACGCACGCGTCGAGCGCCTGCAGGAGCTCGCCCGCGCTCGCGAAGCGGGCGCTCGGCATGAGCGCGAGCGCGCGCTCGCACACGGCCTCGAAGGCGTCGGACACGACCGCCCCGCGCCGGCGCGGCGTGGGGCGCGTGTCGCTCGTGCTCGACTCGAAGAAGTCGCCGTGCTCCTCGCCGTCGAGCGCCGGCCGCCCGGTCACGAGCTCGACGAGCACGAGCCCGAGCGCGTGCACGTCGCTCCAGGGCCCCGACGAGCCGAACTTCTTCGGGCGAAACTGCTCGGGCGCCGCGTAGGGCGGCGAGAACGCGCTGAAGCCGCTGCTCGTGCGCGTCGCGAGCTCGGTCGCGGACTCGCCCTCCTGCATGGCCTTGGCGATGCCGAAGTCGAGCACCTTCATGCTCGGCTGCCCCGCGACGGCGCCCTCGGACACGAACCGGTTCGCGGGCTTCACGTCGCGGTGCGCGATGCCGAGCGCGTGCGCGACGGCGATGGCCTCGATGCCGGGGCGGAGCAGGCGCACGGCCTCGAGCTCCGACAACGGCCCGAGGCCCGCGGCCGCTCGCGCCTCGAGCACCTGCTCGAGCGAGCGGCCGTGCAGCCACTCGAGCACGAGGTACGGGATCTTGGGCCCGACGCCGCGCGGATGGGGCGTGAGCCCGAAGTCGTAGACGCGCACGATCGCGAGGTGCGCCGACGAGAGCTTCGAGAGGAGCTTGCCCTCCTCCCTGAACTTCTCGAAAAAGAGGCGCTGCGCGTCGGACGTGAAGTGGGTCGGCACCTTCAGGCACTTGACGGCGATCGGGTGCTCGAAGCTGAGGTGGAAGCCGCGGTAGACGACGCCGAAGCCGCCTTCGCCCACCACCTCGTCCACGCGGTACTTGTTGTCGATCGTCCGCGCGACGAGCTCGAACGGGTCGTGGTCCATCGGAGCAACGTACGACGACCGCGCGCGGCGCAAAAGAGGGAGCTGCGGGCTCGGGGCGGTGGCGGTGCCCTCCGACCAGGCGCGGTGCCAGGCTCGCGTGCGGGGCTCCGAAGTGCCCGCGACGCGCATGCGCTGGAGCCCGTGCGCCATCCCACGCTAGGCTGGCATCGAGATGAGGAGGGTGGCCGTGTCACGAGCGCCTGCAAGAAACCGGGTGTGGGTCGTAGGCCTCTCTCTCCTGCTCTTGGTCGCGTGCGCTCCCGCCGGGGAGCTTGCCGATCCAGCCGGCGGCGGCACCGCCGCGGGGCTCGACAGTGCCACGCGCGGCGAGGCACGAGTCCCTGTCGGCGCGGCAACGCTCCGAGGCGGCGGTGTGACCGTTCGGCCGACCCGCCGCGGGGCCGAGCTCGTCGTTCGCGGGCGCAACGGCGACCTCATGGGCTGGATGCGGTTCGCGGCGCTCGGGCGCGACGCCGAGCGCGCGACCCTGGGCGCAGCCGCGAGCCCGGCCGTGACACTCGGCGCCCTCACGTTCGAGCGCGATCGTGGCGTGACCGAGTGGTGGCGCGTCGCAGACGGCGCGGTCGAGCACGGCGCGACGCTCGCGGAGCGGCCGCCGGGCGAGGGCTCGCTCGTCCTCGAGGTCGCGGTCGAGGGCGGGTTCCGCGCGCGCACCGTCGACCGCGACGTCGTCGCGCTCGAGGACGCCGCCGGCGTCGCACGCGCGCGCTACCAGCACCTCGTCGTGCGCGACGCCGGCGGCGCCTTCGTGCCCGCCCACTTCACGGACACCGCGGCTGGCATCGCCATCGTGCTCGACGACCAAGGGGCGCGCTACCCACTCTTGGTCGACCCGGTCGTCGCGGCCGAGGAAGCGACATTGAGCGTCCCCGGGTGGGATGTGACGGGGCGGCTCGGATACGCCATCGCCGCGGCGGCGGACGGGAGTCGCGTCGTCGTGGGCGCGCCAGCCGAGGACACGCCCTACATGGGAGCAGCCCTCGTTCTCGCCTGGGACGGAGGCGAGTGGCGGACCGAGGCCGTGCTCGTCGCCTCCGATGGCCAATACGAGGATGCATGCGGAGCATCCGTCGCCATCGATGCCGCCGGGCAGCGTGTGCTGGTGGGCTGCTGGGACGAAACGTCGTCCGGGCAGTTGCCTCGAAGCGCCCGCATGTTCGCCCGGTCGGGATCGATCTGGACGGAGGAGGCGAAGATCGACTCGCCTACGTGGAACGTTCCGGCCTGGTTCGGCGCCTCGGTCGCGCTCGACGCCGACGGGAATCGCGCGCTCATCGGCGAAGTCTCGAGCACGGGGGGGCCGAGCCGTGCACACGTGTTCGTCCGCTCGGGGACGACCTGGGTCGCAGAAGCGGTTCTCGTCGCAAGTGCGAGCGCCAACTGGGACGCCTTCGGTGCGACGGGCGCCCTCGATGCCGGTGGCGACCGGGCCATCGTCGGTGCGCAAGCGGGTTGGGCTGCCATGTTCCGACGCATCGGCGCGACGTGGGGCGAGGAGCAGATCCTGCCCGCGGAAGCCGGCTTCATGGCGCCCGTGGCGCTCGATGGTGTCGGGAGCCGTGCCCTGGTCGGTGCTCCCTATGCCCAGTCCCATGGCCGTGTCACGGCGTTCGTCCGCTCCGGATCGACATGGTCGCAAGAGGCGATCCTCGTGCCTGCGAACGGTGCGCTCTGGGACGCGTTTGGATGGTCGACGGCGCTGACCGCCGACGGCACGCGCGCCATCATCGGCGCGGCGGGTGATGACGGCGACACCGGGACCGCGCGCGCCTTTGTGCGCACCGGCTCGACCTGGGCTGAGGAGGCCACGCTCGCGACGCCGCTCGGCGAGGCCGGCGGCATGCTCGGCTTCTCCGTCGCGACGACGGCGGACGGCACGCGCGCGTTCGCCGGCGCGCCGTATGACCGGAGCATGCCCGGACGGCTCGGCATCGCCTGGGTGTTTTCGCGCGCTGGCTCGAGTTGGGCACCCGAGGTCAAGCTGCGTGGCGCGGGCGCGGCGTCCGAGGACGGATTCGGGCGGGCAGTTGCGGTCTCGGCCAACGGGGACCGCGCCCTCGTCGGGGCGCCCGGCGTCGACACGGAGGTCGCGGCGGACGCGGGCGCTGCGCGTGTGTACGTCAGGTCCGGCGCGACGTGGACGGAGGAGGCGGTGTTCCCGGCGCCGGACGCGGGCGCACAGGACCACTTCGGTGCCGTCGTCGCACTCTCGGGGGACGCGAGCCGCGCACTCGTCGGCCGGTCGGATCGGGCGCACGTGACGGTCAGAGCCGGCTCCACGTGGTCCCAGGAGGCGACTCTGCCCGTCCCCGGGGCCACGGCGTGGGCGCTTTCGGCGGACGGCATGCGCGCGCTCGCGGGTGCGCCTGACGATGCCACGGTCAACCCGCACGCAGGCATGGCGAACGTGTTCGTGCGCAGCGGTTCGACCTGGACCAAGGAAGCGAAGCTCTTGCCACCGGTCACACTCTTTTTCGCGTCCTTCGGTCGGGCGGTGGCTCTCTGCGAGGACGGCAGCCGCGCGGCCATCGGCGTGCCCGGCGACCACTCCGGGTCGCACCGCGGCACCGCGCGGATCTTCGCGCGCACCGGAGTTGGCTGGGTCGAGGAAGCCACGCTCGACGCACCCGACAACCCGGACGGGCTCGGTGAGGCCGTCGCGCTCTCGGCAAGCGGCGATCGCGCCCTCGTCGGAGCGCCCCAAGACGATCCGCTGCTGCTCGCCGCGGCCGGTACGGCCCGGGTCTTCCGGCGGAGCGCCTCGACCTGGGAGCTCGAGGCGACGCTCAGCGCCAGCAACGCAGCGCCGAACGAGCGGTTCGGCCGCGCGGTGGACCTCGCCGCCGATGGCGGCCGCGCGGTCATTCTCGGCCGCAGTGGGTGGTACCTGTTCGTGAGGACCGGTTCGATCTGGACGGAGAGCGCGGCGGAGCTCCGGGTGGCCGGGTGCTCCGCGCTCTCCGGCGACGGCAGTCGCCTGTTCCTGGGTAGCTCCTACGAAGGGCTCCCGAGGGCCGGCAAGGTCCACGTCCTCACGCTCTTCGAGACGCTCGGCGACCCCTGCTCCCTCGATGCCACCTGCGCAAGCGGCGCCTGCGTCGACGGCGTGTGCTGCGACACGCCGTGTGGCTTCGGGGCGCCGAGCGACTGCATCGCGTGCAGCATGGCCGCGGGCGCGCCGAGCGACGGCACCTGTGCACCCCGCGGCGCGGGCGTGGCATGCTCCGATGCGAACGTGTGCAGCGCCAGCGATGCCTGCGACGGCGCCGGGACGTGTTTCGGGAGCGCGCCTGTCTGGTGCAACGACGCCAACGTGTGCACGTCGGACAGCTGCGACGCGACGACCGGCTGCCTGTATGCCCCCCTGCTCGACGGCTCGCCGT
>JACRDA010000241.1 GCA_016212965.1 Myxococcales bacterium | reverse complement strand
TCGCCGTCGGCGCGGGCGCCGCGGAGGCCTCGGGCGCTGCGCCCGGCACCGGCGCGACCGGCGGCGACGGGCTCACGATCGCGAGCCAGGCCGGCATGACGTGGGTGTGGCCGACACCGCGCGTCGCGGAGCGCTACCTCGGCTACATCCGCACCGGGCAGAGGGTGCGGTTGCGCGCGCCGGAGCGCGTCCCCGGCGAGGGCTACCCGAAGGGGTTCTTCCAGATCGAGCCGCACGGCTACGTGTGCTTCGACCGCACCGTCACCCCGAGCCCGGGGGGGCGCTACTTCGAGGCGACCGCGCTCACCGCCGCGCGTCCGGGCCCGTACCCCTACCGCTACGCCCTGTCGAACGGCGCGCCCATGTACACGCGCGTGCCGACGCCGAAGGAGCAGAAGCAGGAGCAGTGGGAGTACGGCCCGGCCGGGGAGTTCGTGCCACTCGGGCGCTTCCAGCGCGGCCACGAAGAGCTCGCCACGACGGCGCCGATCCCCGCCGTCGATCCCTTGCCCGGCTTCTTCGCGGACGGTGGCACGCCGAACGGTCCCGCGCTCGGGCTCGTGCACCAGTCGATCCCGCTCGGCTCGATGTTCTCGTTCACCCGCGCCTTCGACGTCGGGGGCCGCACCTTCCTGCTCAGCGTCGACCACACGCTCGTGCCCGCCGACCGCGTGCGCGAGTTCCGGCGCTCGAGCTTCCACGGCGTGTGGCTCGTGCCGCGCGGCGCGCGGCCGGCCGAGGCGCGGCTGCCGCTCGCGTGGTTCCGCACGCGCGAGCGACCGGCCTACCGGCGCGGCGCGGACGGGCGCATCGAGCCCGCGCCCGGCGTGGCGTTCGCGGCGCGGAGCCACGCCGAGCCGACGGGTGTCGAGCTCGAACAGGACGGCAAGCGCTACCTCGAGGTCGAGCTCCGGGGCTCCGGCGCGGGTCGCGCGGGCGGCGCCGAGCGCCTGTTCGCCGCGGCCGAGGACGTCACGCTGGTGCGCGCGCGCACCAGCCGCGGCTTCGCGGTCGAGCCCGGCCAGAAGTGGATCCTGGTCAGCATCACCGACGGCACCCTCGTCGCCTACGACGACCTCACGCCCGTGTACGCGACCCTGCAGTCGCCCGGGCAGGGCGGCGTGCCCCTCGCGGGCATGGACCCCGTGAAGTACTCGACGACGCCGCTCGGCAGCTACTCCATCACCTTCAAGGACCGCGCGACGACGATGTCGCCGGGCACGGGACTCAACCGCAACTTCTGGATCGCGGACGTCCCCTACACGCAGTACTTCAACGCGCCCTTTGCCATGCACGGCGCGTTCTGGCACGAGAGCTTCGGCGATCCGATGAGCGCCGGCTGCGTGAACGTCGCGCCGCTCGACGCCGAGGTGCTGTTCGACTGGACCGACCCGCCGGTGCCGCCCGGCTGGCAAGGCGTGGTCGGGGTCGCGCGCGAGAACGGGCCATCGACGCGCGTCGTCGTCACGCGCTGACCGGCCGCGGCGTCGTCGTCGTCACGCGCCGCGCTGGCGCATCGGCCTCGTCGACTCGACCCAGGGGACGGCTGCCTCGAGCGAGGCGCGCAGCGCCGGGATGGCGAAGCAGCGATCCTTCCAGCTGCGGATGGCGGCGGGGGCCTCGACGCCCTCGCGCTCGAAGTAGTCGGTGGCGATCGCGCCCGCGAGATCGCCAAGGCTGAAAGCGTCGCCGCACACGAACGCCCGCCCTTCGAGGCGCGCCTCGAAGAGGCCCCACGCGCGCCGCGCGCGCTCGGGAGCGGCCTGCCCGGCCGGGCTCGCGCGCTCCCAGAACCACGCCGCCACGGGCTCGACGAGGTAGAGGTCGCCGAGTCGGTCGAAGTGGCGCGCCACGCGCGCCGCGCCGGGCGGGATGAGCACCGGCGGCCCCTTGGCTTCGAGGTACTCGATGATCGACGTCGATTCGATGATCGGTCCCTCGTCCGGCGTCTCGAGCACCGGCATCTTGCCGAAGGGCGAGAGCGCGAGGAACTCGGGGCGTTGCATCGCCCCGGTGCCGAGCGCGATCTCGCAGAGCTCCACGGCGTCGCCGCGGAGGGCGATCGCGGTCGAGGCCTTGCGCGAGTAGGGCGACAGCGGGTGGTAGTGCAGGCGCAGCATCGAGACCCTTCGTCGCCCGGCCGCGCGCGGGCGGCAACCCGCGTCTTCACAGCTCGAGCGGCTCGGCGACCGGCAGGCTCCGGAGCGCGACGGGCAGCGCGCTCCCGTCCGGGCGGAGGACGCGCCCCGTGACGAACGCCTCGCCGCGCGCGCCGACCTCGAGCCGGTCGTGCTCGAAGCCCTCGGCCGTGGCCGACGCCGGACCGGGGTGGACGTCGAGCGTGAGCCAGCGCTCGAGGTCGCTCAGCTCCGCGGGCGAGACGCCGAGCGGCGCGAAGCTCCCCGCGCGTACCCCGAAGCCCGCGTCGATCGGTCGGACCTCGCCCGGGGCCGCGCCCGGCAGCGAGCCCATGCCGAGGATGTGGATCTCACCGGGGTCGGCCGGGCGCACGTCGAAGGGGCTGTTCTCGTCGAGCCGGAGCTCGAGTGTCGCCGCGACGGTCGCGCCGGGCGCCCAGCGCTGCACGAGCAGCCGCGGCTCGTCGCACGCGAACCCGACGACGACGACGTCCCCCGTCGGCCAGGTGGCGAGGGTGTGGACGTTGCCGAGCAGGCCCGTGCAGCCGGGTCTCACCGCGGGGGTGAGCTGCGGGGTCGTGCGCGCCGCTCCGAAGGCGTGGAGCGCGAGGTGCCCGTCGGTCCGATCGGACGTCGCGCCGAGCGCCGCGTCGGTCGTGAAGGCGGCGAGGTGGGTGCACGCGACGTGCGGCACCGAGCCCTCCGCGCGCCAGCCACCCGGCGCTCGGCGAAACACCGCGCAGCCCTGCGGCGCGTTCACGCCGAGCCACAGCGCGTCGGGGAGGCGACCGCCCGCGACGAGCGCCTCGAGCGCGCCGACCGGGACGGGCAGCGGAGCGAGGCCCGTGAGCCGCTCGATCGACGAGCCGGCGACGCGCGCGAACCGGAGCTCACCGTCGGGGTAGCGCGCGACGAGGAGCGTCCCGTCGCCGCCGAGGTGGAACGCGCGGAGCTCGGCCGCGCCCGGCGCGCGCGCCACGATCGACAGGGGCGGCGGTGGTGCGTAGCGCGCCACGGGTGCGGGCGTGGGCGAGCCGGGAGCGGTCGGCGCGTCGCTCTCGGGCGCCGTCGCCGCCGCGGCAGGCACCGAGGTGACCGGTGTCGGGGCCGGCGCCCGGAGGGCGGGCCCGACGCACGCGCCGAGCGCGAGCGCGACCGCGACCCAGAGCGGGCGAGCGACGGAGGCTCCGCTCCGCAGGTCGAGCGTCATGCGCCGAGGATAGCGCAGCGGCAGGGTGGCGGCGGGGCGCGCGCCCGTCAGACGTGCGGACGCCGACGTCGCCGCCGCC
>JACRDA010000240.1 GCA_016212965.1 Myxococcales bacterium | reverse complement strand
TGCGCGACCGACCGCGTGCCCGCGCCGCAGTGCGAGATGGGGTTGGGGCCCAAGCCGCGCGCGGCCGAGCCACTCGCCTCGGGCGACCCCACCCGCGCCGCAGTGCGAGATGGGGTTGGGGCCCAAGCCGCGCGCGGCCGAGCCACTCGCCTCGGGCGACCCCCCGGGCGACCAGATGACGTGCCGCCGCGGGAGTGCGAACATCGCACGCACATGTCCTTCCGCCGCACCGCCCCCATCCTCGTCGTGGCCGTCGTCGCCGCCGGCCTCCTCGCGTCATCGACCCGAGCTCTGGCCGACGTCCCGGGTCCCCGGGCACGGTGCGAGGTCGAGGGGCTCGGCTGCGAGCTCTGCTGGCGGCCCTACGGCGGCGGCGCCGAGGCCGAGGCTGCCTTCGGCAAGTGCCGCGACACGCAGGGCGAGAAGGGCCTCGTCGAGGCGTGCAGCCATCGCCAGGGCGCCGGCGACAACGTCTACTTCTGTCCGGCCGGGACGAAGCCCGAGCTCGCCGTGCGCGGCGGTTGTGCCGGCTGCGAGGTGGGCGCCGGCGCGCGTGGTCCGAGCGCGCTCGGCCTCGGGCTCGGGCTCGCGCTCGCGCTCGGGCTCGGTGCGTGGTGGCGGCGCCGCGCGCGCCGCGGCCGAGCCGCACCACCGAGCTCGGGCTAGTCGGCGCACGCCGCGCGGAGGGATGCGCCGATGCCGATGACGGTTCTCGCGTGGTCCTTCGACTCCGAGCTCGGCTCGCGCGCGATGCTGAAGAAGCTGAACGAGCTCGGGCTGGGTGCGTGGGAAGAAGGCGACAGCGCCTATCACGACTACCTCGCCGGGCGCCTCACGAAGGAGGGCGTCGTCCGGATCTACGCGGTCGGCGCTCACCACGTCGTGAACCTGCGCTTCTTCTGGAAGGAGGGCGACGCGCAGGCGCAGCTCCGCGCGGCCAAGCAGGTGCTCCTCGACCAGGTGCTCCCGGCGCTCGGTGCTCGGGACGTGCAGCCGACCGAGCCCTTCGAGTGACGAAGACGGCCGTGCGCCTCAACCGCCCGGGGGTGGGTCGAAGCCGAGCCCGAAGGTCCGCCGGTCGGTCGGCCCGCCCTCGAGGACCAGGGTGACGGCCTCGCCGGCCGCCACGTCGAAGGCCGCGCTCGTCATCTCGACGCAGTCCGCGGCCGGGCAACCGGCCGAGCAGCGGAAGCGACGCGTCGTGTGGTCCGCACCGTCGGCGAAGAGCCCGTCTGCGAAGACGTCCGCCGGAGTGGCGGCGACGGTCACGCGGCGCGCCGCCGCGACGCGAAAGCGCACGAACGCGTCCGCCCGCCCCGGCTCGCCGCCGTCGTCGGCGAGGCTCGCGAACGCGAGCGGCACGTCGACCCGTCGCGTCTCGGGCGGGATCTCGCGCTCGGCCGCGTCCTCGCAGCGATCGCCCGCGCCAGGTGACCCGTCGAGCTCGATGAGCGGCGTCGCCTCCGGGCCCGGCGCGTAGGCGCCCGCCTCGAGCCCGTAGGCGCCGGCCGGCAGCGACGCCCAGAGCTCGTGCTGTTCCCCGGGTGGATAGAACGAGCTCACGGACCAGTCGGATGGCCACATCGGGCGCCCGCCGTCGCATGGTCGAAGGTGGACGCTCACGGACGACTCGTGACGCACGCGCACGACGAGGCCGGCCGCGTCCGGGAGCACGAGCGAGCGCCGCGCTCGGCCGCACGGGAGCTCGCCGAGCACGCTCGGCTCGCCGACCGGCAACGGCTCGGCCGCGCAGTCCGCGACCGGGAGCCAGCCGCTCGCGGCGTCGCCGGCGCGCCACTGGGCGATGGCGCTCGCGACGGGCTCGACCATGGCAGCGCAGAAGAAGGCATCGACCTCGTCACGGCTCGCATCGTGCGGCGTGCTCCGCCGCAGCGCCTCGAAGGCCGGGACGCCGTGGCCGTCGACGAGGAAGCGCACGAAGCTCCCTGCCGCCGCGCTCGGGGGCGGGTCGAGGGCGTCCCATTGCTCCTCCGCGACCGCGCTCTCGAGCGGAGCCGAGCCGAAGTGGGGCGGCCTCTCGCCGGGGCCGAGCCCGTCCCATTCCTGCAGCATGATGGCGAGGCCCTCCTCGAAGAGCGTCGGTGCGTAGCCCGCGAGGCTCGCGTAGGCGTGGACGAGCTCGTGCTCGAAGGGCGCCGAGGTCACGGTGGCGACGTAGATCTTCCCCTCCCCGGCGCAGCCGTGCGCGGCCTCGGGGCACGGCGCCTTCGCGGCGAGCTCCGCCTCGTCGCGGTACTTGTAGATGTCGAACCTCGCGCCGTCTTCGAGCGCGAGACCGAGGTAGCCCGCGACGGCCGCGTAGTGCTGCTCGACCCCCTCGAGGATGCGCGCACAGATCGGGTCGTCGGGGTAGGCGTGGAGCCGGAAGTGCTCCGACTCGAGGGCGAGCGGCGGCAGCTCGGCGCCGCCGCAGCCGAAGAGCCCGAGGCCGAGGCCGAGCCCGAGCGCGCCTGCCCGCGCGAGTCCACCCACCCCCGGAGTCTAGCATTCCGCCCTCGGCGGGCTGGCCCGAGCGCGCGCGACCGTGCTCAGCCGAGCAGGGCCGGCAACGCCTCCGCCGACGTGATGGTGACGACCCACGTGCCGAACGTCCGCTCGCGCGTCGCCGCGTCGGGCACGACGAGGAAGTTACGGCCCCGCGGATGGGTGGCGCGGAACGCCGCGAGCCCGCGCGTCTCGAAGCCGGTCGCCGACCACTGGCACTCGATGGCGTGCGCCGCACCGCGGCCGGCCGGCACGACGAAGTCGACCTCGCGCTGCCTCTTGTCGCGCCAGTAGTGGACGGTGCCGCCGGCGGAGACGACGTGCGCCTGCAGGGTCTCGAGCACGACGTGCTTCCAGAGCGTCCCGCAGTCGGGCTCGCGCAGCTCGGTCCAGCCGCGGCTCCAGGCGACGAAGCCGGTGTCGAAGCCGTAGATCTTGGGCTGGTGGGTGAGCTCCTGGGCGCCGCCCGCGTGGAACGGGCGCAAGACGGTCGCGACCTGGGTCACCTCGAGGACGTCGAGGTAGCTCATCACCGTGGGTCGCGACAGACCCGCGGCCGCGGCCAGCTTCGTGATCTCGCACAGGCCGCCACTCCGGCGCAGGATGGTCTGGACCAGCGTCAGGAAGGCCGTGCGCTTGGCCACCGAGAAGAGCTCCTGCACATCCCGCGCGAAGTACGAGTCGAGCCACTCGGCGTACCGATCCGGCTCGGTCGCCTCGGCGAGCAGCGCAGCCGGCAGACCCCCGTGCAGCAGCCGGCGGCGGAGGTCGGCGATCCCGAACGCAGCCAGCTCGGCTGCGAGAACGGGCAGTAGGTGAACCACCCGTTTGCGCCCGCTCAGGCTGTCCCGGAACTTGGTCGTCGCCGCGAGCGTCGACGAGCCCGTGGCCAGGATGCGCAGCTTCGGGTGCTCGTCGGCGGCAATCTTGAGGAGCCGGCTCGGGTCGGGGAGCTGGTGGACTTCGTCGAGGACGACGACGGCCGCGTCGACCGAGCGCAGAAAACGCTCGGGGTCGGCGAGGTGCTCCGCCGTCGAGGGCAGATCGCAGTTCAGGTAGAGCGCGCCAGGGATGCTCTTCGCCAGCGTGGTCTTGCCCACGCGCCGCACGCCCGAGAGCCACACGATGGGCGCGCGGCGCCAGGCAGCGTGGAGCCGGCCGTGCCAGTACGGACGCGCGATGTCGGCCACAAGTTGAATTTACTTCCGGTGCGACCATATGTAAAAAGCAATTACACTCAAGGCGCGCGTGCCCTCGCGCGCCGCCTTGTCGGCGCCCCGCCCCCGCGGCATAGGTGCCGGCCCTGATGGCCTTCGCCGCCAAGCTCCGCGCACGCCTCGGCGTCCTGTCGCTCCAGGACTGGGTCTTCTGCGGGTTCATGGCGATCGTCGCCACGCTCGTCGGCGTGAGCGCCCCGCCCGGCGGCCCCGGCCCGGTCGTCTACCCGATCGTCGCCTTCCTCGTCGTCTTGCCGGGCTCGGCCTGGCTCGCGCGTCGGGCGAAGCGGGTCCCGGCCGTGCTCCGGCTCAACCTGTACCGGGTGGTGTACGTCGCGGCGGCGCCTGCTTGTTACCTCATCGTCCATGCCGTGCTCCAGGCGCTCCGGCCGGAGTCGATGGACCACGTGCTCGCCGCGTGGGACCAGAGCCTCTTCGGCGGCCAGCCCGTGCTCTGGGCCGAGGCCTTGAACCGGCGCCCGATCGTCGAGTGGCTGAGCTTCTTCTACTTCAACCACCACTTCCTCGTCTTCGGCACGGCCATCGGCGCCGTGTGGATCGCGCGGAAGACGCCGCGCGCCGCCGCGGAGCTCGGCATTGGCATCGCGCTCCTCTACGGCATCGGGCACCTCGGCTACCTCGCCGTGCCGGCACAGGGCCCGTACCAGTTCCTCGCCGAGCGCTTCCAGGCGCCCGTCGACGGCGGGACCTTCTGGCAGCTCGTCTGGAACGGCGTCGTCGCGAGCGGCGCCCCGCGGGACGTCTTTCCCTCGATGCACAGCGGCGCCTCGGCCCTCTGCGCCTTCTTCGCCGTCCACCAGGCCCTCGGCGACCGCCGCTGGCGCATCCCGGCCGTCCTCGCCTGCTTTCTGTCGCTCAACATCGTGGTCGCGACGCTGGTGCTGCGCTGGCACTACGCCGTCGACGTCGTCGTCGGGCTGTCGCTCTCGTTCGGCGCGGCCTTCGCGGCCACGCGCCTCGGACCGTGGGAGACGGCGCGGCGCGCGCGGCTCGGGTTGCCGCCGGTGTGGCCGCTCGCGTAGCGACGTAGCGATCACCGGGGGGCGCGTGCGTCACATCGCCGAGCGAGCTGCTCCCAGCGCTGCGATACGCCGAGTAGCGCGTGTGCCGCTACTTCGTTGGCGGCGAGAAGATGCTCCCAATGTTCAAGCCAACGGTGGTCAGGAAGGCGTTTCGGCCACGCAAGTCGTTTTCCCAGAGTACTCCGAGCGCGAGACTTGCACCGAGTTGCCCCGTCTCGTCCTTGAGCACCGGAAGCTGTGCCATCAGCCCGGCAACCGCCGAAAAGCGAACGTCCTCCCGCGAGAAATCCACGAAGTTCGCTCCCGCCGCGAGGGCAAGATTCAACGGTATCGGGTTGGCCGCATCGGCGTAGTCCCAGGGCTCCAGGACCGCGAGCAGCCCGAGGCGCGGAGGAACAACCTGGTAGCTCGTCGGGTCACTGCTCGTCTCGAGCGTGGAAGGGTTCGCCGGAAACCTGAATCCCGTCAGTGTGGTGCTGGCCGTCACGTAGACCCGCACACATTCCCCCTGGCACGGGAATCCGAACGGACCACGCGGCCGCAAGATTGCATCATATGTAAGACCTGTATACGTGGCGCCGGTCTCGTCACCATCGACGGTGAGCGCGTCGCTTTCGCGGTACTTAATGGGGTCATTCCGCTGCAACGCGCCGGGCTGCACAGTCACACGATACACCCCACGACCGTTGTCGTCGTCGTCCGGGGCAGGAACAACGAGGTCGAATTGGTCGACAGAGGCCACCGTGTACACAGCGCGTGCCCCAGCGGTACCGTCGCGCGCCACGGTGACAACGACGCGTTGGCTGCCCATGAGTCGCGACAGTGCCTCCCCATCGGCCCCCGAGACTAGCGCGACATTCGGCTCCACCGTGCACTCTCTCTTCGAAAGCGCGTCATCGTCGATGGCAAATGTCTCACCGGCCCGAATCGGGCAACGGTCAGCGTCTTTGCACGGTTCGTCGGCGCACTTGATACTCACCAGATCCCGCGCAGGATAGACGATGCTCTCCCGGCGCGCAGAATGAGCCAACAAGAGATTGTACGTGAGGAGCGTGCGCTCCTCGATGTGTTCGCGACTAGCACTAGCGTCCTTTGCGGTGGGGCAGGTGGTCGTGACGCGGTAGCGCTGAACCAGCTCGAGGCCCACCGAGACCGGATGTGACGTAGCCGCAGCGGCGACATAGGCGAGTCGCTGGAGGCTGTCGGCCACCTGCGAGGCCGGTGGTTTGCGATCGCATCGACTTCCGCCGGGCAGGCACGGTTGAGAGTTGGTTGGACGCGAAAGGCGCCAGCGACGGTCGGTTTCGACTCCAATCGAATCGTAGCAGTAGTCGTTCGCGGCAGCCCGGTCGTCCCTGTCGGTTCTTTCGGTATCCGTTCACGGGGATGTAGGTCCATCAGCTCCATATCGCACTTTGTCGTTCCATTCGTAACGGCGGTTGTTGAAGGTGCTTTCCTTGTGCGAGCTGGTCATGCATTCAGTAGGTCGTGGCCCGCGACGCACGCGACGA
>JACRDA010000253.1 GCA_016212965.1 Myxococcales bacterium | reverse complement strand
TCGGTCGATGGACAAGCATGGCTCACCTCCCCGAGACGCACCGCGCCCGAACGCTGCGCCGCGCCTCCACGCATGCCGAGCGCGCGCTGTGGCAGCTACTTCGCGGGCGCAGGCCCCACGGTCCTGCGCCTCCCCAACCAACAGATCCTCCTCGACCCCGAGCGCGCACTCGACCGGATCCGCCAACTGCGCCGAGCGTCCGCCCGACGCGGCGACACCCGCTAGCGCGCTTCGTTTTCCGACCGCCAACGACGAAAGCCCCCGACATGGACCACCCCCTCTCCTCCGGGAGAGGGGGCCGGGGGGTGAGGGAAACAGTTACGGTCCGGATGCCGCCTGCTGCTTCGGCAAGGGTCCAGGGCTCGCTCGGGCTCGTCTTCGATCCCAGACTTCACACCGACCGGTTCGCACGCCAATTCCTGCTCAGGCTCTCAGCGCACGCGCACGATCGTCGGCCGGTCGGCGGGCGTCGGCAGGACGGCGGTCCAGCCGCCGGGCAGGCGCGGCAGCGTGAAGTCGAACAGGCGCGCGGCGTCGCGCGGCGCGAGGTTCACGCAGCCGTGGCTACGGACGCGCCCGAAGGAGTGGTGCCAGTACGCGGCGTGCAGCCCGACCCCCTTCTTGAAGTACTGGACGTAGGGCACGTCCTCCATGCGGTAGTAGCGCGCGGCGTCCTCGTCCTCGAGGTTGTCCATCACGCTCGTGAAGAGCTTGATCCAGATGCGGTGCGTGCCCTTCGGCGTGGCGTTCGCGCTGCCCTCGGCTCCCTTGCCCGTGGAGACGAGCGTCGCGAACACGGCTCGCTCGCCCTCGTAGGCCACGAGCGTCTGCGTCGCTAGCTCCACGTCGAGCCAGCGCTCGCCCCCTGCCGCGTCGACCTCGGGCGGTGCCGGCGCGCGCGTCGGCTGACGGACGTCGCGCGCCGCGAGCCAGCCGCCGTTCGCGTCCTCGAGGTAGCTGCCGCCCAGGCTCTGCGCGGTCGCGCGCACGTCGATGCGCGCGAAGCGCGGCAGGCTGCGGCCCGTGACGACGAAGCTCGGGCCCGTGCGCGCGTAGAGCGGGGCCCGCTCGCTCACGACCCACGCGACCGCGAGGGTCGCCGCGCCCGGATCTTCGAGCACCGCCCCCTCGAAGGCGAGCGGGCTCGCGGGGTAGAGGTCGCGCATCGGTACCCACAGGCCGCGGTTGGTGCGCCCGTAGGTCTCGCCCCCGAGCACGCGCTCGTCGACGACCGCGACCGCGAAGCCGGGCTCGAGCTGCATGGCCGGCTCGCCGACGTCGACCTCGTCGAGGCGCGCGTACGCGAAGCTCCCGCTGCCGCTGACGAAGGAGTAGCGGAACGGGAGCCCGTCGCCCGCGGCGATCGGCAGCGCGCGCGCCGGCAGCGGCGCCGCAGGGGACAGCTCGACCGCTGCGCCGCACACCCACGCCTGGGCACCGACTTGCAGCCAGGCGTCGCGGCACCCCGGTCCGACGCGGGCGCCGAAGACGGGCAGATGCACCTCACGCGCCGCCGAGCCGCGCCGTCGTGCGTCGCCGTCCGGCGCCGCGAGCACGGGCTGGTCCGCGAGCTCGACGCGCAGGCTCTGCGCCCACGGCGGCAGACCCACGGCATCCCAGGGTGGGAGGTGATCGTCGGCGGGTGACGCCGCGACGGTCGCCGCCGCGAGCCACTCGGGCGCCACGTCGGCGGTCGGCCCTGCGGCGCGCGCCGGACCCAGCGGCGCGGACGGTGCGAGCGCCGCGAGCGCCGCAAGCGCACAGCGAGCCGCGGTGCGCCGCGCCGTCGGGGTGGTTCGCCGGGGCCGCATCGGGTCACTCGCGCGGCGCGGCCCGGTCTACTCCCAGGCGAAGCGCAGCTCGTGGTCGCAGATGTTGAACACGTCGCCGCCCGACACGAGCTTGCGCTGCAGGCGCTGGCCCTGGAACTCGATGCCGTTGGTCGAGCCCATGTCGACCATGAAGAACTGGCCGTTGACGCACTCGATCATGGCGTGCTGGCGCGAGACGTTCGGGTCCTTGATGGTGAGATCGCTCGACTGCTTGCCACGCCCGATGATGAACCGGTCCTTGTTCACCTCGTGGCGCTGGCCGCGGTAGTAGAGGACCAACCGCCCGCCCGCGGGCGGCGGGGCGCCGGGCGGGGGAGGCGGCGCCAGCGGGACGAGCCCGCCCGGTCCGATCGGCTGGCCGTGGAGCGGCGCG
>JACRDA010000252.1 GCA_016212965.1 Myxococcales bacterium | reverse complement strand
TCGTGGGCGGCGACGGCTGGGCCTACGACATCGGCTACGGCGGCCTCGACCACGTGCTCGCGAGCGGCGAGAACGTGAACATCCTGGTGCTCGACACCGAGGTGTACTCGAACACCGGCGGCCAGCAGTCCAAGGCGACGCCCATGGGCGCCGCGGCGAAGTTCGCCGCGGCCGGCAAGGGCACCGCCAAGAAGGACCTCGGGCTCATCGCCATGATGTACGGCACGGCCTACGTGGCGAGCGTGGCCTTCGGCGCCAAGGATCTGCAGACCATCCGCGCCTTCGCCGAGGCCGACGCCTACCCGGGCCCGTCGATCATCATCGCCTACAGCCACTGCATCGCGCACGGCTACGACATGGCGCTCGGGCTCGACCAGCAGAAGCTCGCGGTCGACACGGGTTACTGGCCGCTCTACCGCTTCGACCCGCGGCGCGTGGCCGAGGACGGCACGGCCTTGCGCCTCGACTCGCAGAAGCCCAAGGGCGATCTCGGCGCCTACATGCGCAACGAGATGCGCTTCCGCATGGTCGAGCAACAAGATCCGGAGCGCTTCAAGAACCTGCTCGGGCAGTCGGTCAAGAAAGCGCGCGAGCGCTTCGCCTTGCTCGAGCGCCTGGCCGAGCCGTCCGTGGCGCACGCCGCCGCGGCGGCAGCGGCCAAGGCAGCACCGGGCAACCCGCCCACCAAGGGCGGCGAGGGCTGAGGAGAGAACATGGACCTCAAGACGAAGTACCTGGGCTTCGAGCTCTCGAACCCCTTCATGCCGGGCGCCTCGCCGCTGCTCGACAGCCTCGACGTGGTGCGCCGCCTCGAGGACGCGGGCGCCGCGGCGCTCGTGATGCGCTCGCTCTTCGAGGAGCAGATCGACCTCGAGGCGCAGGCCGGTGCGCGGGCGACCGAGGAAGTGACCGACGTACACGCCGAGGCGCTGTCGTTCTTCCCGCGGCCCGACGAGTTCGCGCTCGGCGGCGACCAGTACCTCGAGCAACTGCGCAAGATCGCCGAGGCGGTGAAGGTCCCGGTCATCGCCTCGCTCAACGGCACGACGCCGAGCGGCTGGCTGCGCTACGCGCGCATGATGGAGCAGGCCGGCGCGCGCGCGCTCGAGCTCAACCTCCACCACCTGTCGACGGACGTCGAAGAGTCGGGCGAGGTCATCGAGAAGCGCCTGTGCGAGGTGGTCCGCACGGTGCGCGCGAGCGTGAAGGTGCCGATCTCGGTCAAGCTGTCGCCCTTCTTCTCGTCCCTGCCGCACATGGTGCGCGCGCTCGGGTCGGCTGGGGCCGACGGCTTCGTGCTCTTCAACCGCTTCTACCAGCCCGACATCGACATCGACGCACTCGAGGCCGTCCCCACGCTCCACCTCTCGGACTCCTCGGAGCTGCTCCTGCGCCTGCGCTGGCTCGCGATCCTCTACGGCCACGCGCCGGCCGGGCTCGCGGTGTCGGGCGGCGTGCACACCACCTACGACGCCGTCAAGGCCGTGATGGCCGGTGCCTCCGCGGTGCAGGTCGTGTCGGCGCTCCTGCGCCACGGCCCGGGGCGCCTGCGCGCGCTGCGCGAGGATTTCGAGCGCTGGATGGTCGAGAAGGACTACGAGTCGGTCACCCAGATGCGCGGCTCGATGAGCCTCGCGCGCTGCCCGGACCCGGCCGCCTTCGAGCGCGCCAATTACATGCGCATCCTGCAGAGCTTCCGGGTGCGCGACGTGCCGGTCTAGAAGGGCCCCTCAGGAACCTGGGCCGCAAGTAGCGCCGTCGCCTCCGCGTGCCCGAGCTCTGCCGCTGTCCGGAGGTCGCCCGCCGCGCGGCTCGCGTTGCCGAGGAGCGCGTGTGTGAGGGCGAGCTGGTAGTGACCCTCCGCAACCAGGCGCGGGACGCCGCACGCGACGAGCGCCCCGAACTCCGCCAGTGCCTTGAGCAGGCCTTCGCGCTCGCCGAGACGGCGGTAGACAGTTCCGCGTAGGAGGCGGTGGCGGGGCTCGTGGCTCGCATGCGTGAGGTCGGCGAGCGCCTGCCGCAGCAGCGCCTCTCGGGTCTCGCTCATGGTACGGAGGCGCGCGACGTCCACGATGGCGACATTCGAGCCGAGTGGGCTGGGGCCAGCCTGGCCCTCAGGATTGCCGACCTGGCCCAATGCCTCGTGGCGTGCGATGTCATAGGCCGCGAGCGTCCGAGACGATGACGCGGGGGGCAGTTCGATCGAGGTCATGGGCGCATGGTTGCGCGGCGAGACCACGCGTGAGAGCTGCGTCGCGCTGCGACGTAGGCGACGAGGTCGCCCGTCGGGTAGCGTTCGCGCCCGTTCGCGCGTGCGACTAGCCCCCTTGGCATATTGATGCTACATCAAGCCATGCGTGAGCCCCTCGGCGCAAACGAGGCGCGGAAGCTCATCGCGCGGATCCTCGCGTCGGGCGCCGTCACGCTCTGGGATCACTGCATGCAGGAGCTCGACCACGATGACCTGGACTCAGGCGACGCGTTGAACGTGCTGCGGTCGGGGCAGATCACGGAGCCAGCGGAGGACGTACGCGGGCGCTGGCGCTACCGCGTGCACACGGAGCGCATGTGCGTCGTCGTGCAATTCGAGAACGACGCGCACCTCTCGGTAGTGACCGCCTGGAGGAAACGACGATGACGACGAAGAGGAAACGACGCGCGGCGCTGCGCTGCCTCGACTGCGGTCGCGCCATGCGGACGCGCCTGGTCCGCCACCAGTACACGGAGTGCGGGTTGCCCGACGTGGTCCTCGACGGCGTGAGGGTGAGCGAGTGCCCGAACTGCGGCAAGCGTGCGGTGTCCATCCCGGGGCTCGAGGCGCTCCACCGCGCCATCGCCCGGAGTCTTGCGGAGAAGCGCGCGGGGCTCACGCCGCCCGAGGTGCGCTTCCTGCGCAAGTGGCTCGGCTTCTCGGGAGTCGACTTCGCCGAGATCGTCGGCAAGACCCCCGAGAGCGTCTCCCGCTGGGAGAGCCCGACGACGCCGATGGCGATGGATCCGGCCGTCGAGCGCCTCTTGCGGTTGATGGTGCTGACGCGTGAGCCGGTGACGGCCTACCCGCTCGAGCGACTTGGCGAGTTCGCGGCGGAGCGCCCGGCGTCGAGCGCGGTGCACATGAAGCACCACGCCTCCCGCTGGACGCACGACGCGGCGGAGTAGACGACGAAGCGCCCCGCGCGGCTGGGGCGCCGACGCGATTCCGAGCTCGTGCACGAGGGGGGACTCGAACCCCCAAGCCTTGCGGCGCCAGATCCTAAGTCTGGTGCGTCTGCCAGTTCCGCCACTCGTGCCGGTGCGCGACGCCCTTTTCTAGCCGGGCTCGGGCCGAAATGCGACCGCCTCCGGGCGCCCGCCACGTGGGGGCTCGGCACTCGCTTGGCCAGGCCCCGGGGCTCGGCTACCCTTGCGGCATGCGTACGCGCAGGCTCGGATACACGGTGGTCTTGGCGACTCTGGCCGGCGGGGCTCTCGCCGCTTGCGGCGGTACGAGCGCCGTGGGGCTCCACGACAATCCCACCTGCGACGGCGGCAACCTCAAGGACTGCGACACCCGCTGCGGCAGCAACGAGGCACGCGCCTGCTACCGGCTCGGCTGGTTCTACGAGATGGGCCAGGGCGTGCCGCGCAACGTCAAGAAGGCGCTCGAGCTCTACGCGAAGGCGTGCGACGCCAACATGGGCGTCTCGTGCCGCGCCCTCGGCTATCTCTACAACGGCGCTGGCCAGGACATCGGCGTCGACGTCAACAAGAAGCTCTCCGCGGACTACTACGCGCGCGCCTGCAAGCTCGGCATCGCGGCGGCCTGCTACAGCGCGCCGACGATGGTGACGGTGGGGGCCGAGAAGAAGACCCAGGGCGGGAGCGCGCTCGGCGCGCCGACCGCGGCCCCGGAGACGCCGTCGACTCCTTCGACGCCGAACACCCCGTCGACGCCGTCGACGCCGTCGCAGCCCTCCGCTCCCTCGGCACCGAAGGCGCCGAGCATCCCGGGCGGCTGAGGCGCCGCGGGCGGGCGTCCCGCGAGCCAGCGCAACTGCGACTCGGGCCCGAGCGAGCATCCGGGCGTGCGGCCGCGATGCGGCCCCCGGCCTCGGGCGCGGCCTCGCGGCGGCAGGCGCCGCCCGCGCTGCCCGCGCCGGTCGGGGAGGACTCCTTTTTTTCGCAACTCGGTGAGTCGCGCTGCCGACTCTCGTGGGAGCGCACGGGGCGCTCGTTCGTAAGGCTCCCATCTCATCCGAGGTCACTCCCATGACTGCACGTTGGCTTTCCGGCCGCATTCTCGTTCCCCTGACCGGCTCGCTCGTCGCCGCAGCGCTCGGCGCGTGCGGCAAGGGATTCACCCCGCCCGAAGGCACGGGCGGCTCGACCAGCTCCACCACCACGACCACGACCACGACCACGGCGAGCGGTGGCGCGGGTGGCACGACCAGCTCCACCACATCGACCGTCTCCGGGGGCGGCGGCGCAGGCGGCGTCGTCGAGTGCGTCACGCCCGCCGAGTGCCCCGGGGTCGATGGCCAGTGCCAGCACCGGAGCTGCGAGGCGGGGGCGTGCGGCATCGTCCTCGAGGCCGCTCACGTGCCGTGCGACGAGGGCGGCGGCGAGGAGTGCGACGGACAGGGCGCCTGCCTCAAGCTCGACGGCACGGCCTGCGCCGTCGGCGTGGAGTGCTTGAGCGGCAGCTGCGCGGACGCCGTGTGCTGCGACACGGCCTGTTCGGCCGCCTGCGAGGCGTGCGACACGGGCGGCAGCGTGGGAACGTGCACGCCCTTCGCCGTCCTCACCGACCCGGAGGGCGAGTGCGGTCCGGGGGCCACCTGCGACGGGGCCTCGCAGTGCCGCAAGACGGACGGCAGCGCCTGCGGCGCCGCGGCCGAATGCCTCAGCGGCTCGTGCGCCGACGGCGTGTGCTGCGACACCGACTGCAGCGGCACCTGCGCCTCGTGCGCGCTCGCCGGCAAGGAGGGTACCTGCACGCTGCATGCGGCCGGCAGCGATCCGGAGGGCGAGTGCGCGCCCGGCAGCTGCGACGCCGGCGGAGCCTGTGCGACCGGCGCGACCGAGTGGGTGAAGACGCTCGGCTCCACCGGATCGGACATTCTGTATGGCCTCGCCGTCGACGCTAGCGGCAACGTCCATGCGACCGGCAACTTCACGGGCTCGGTGGACTTCGGTTGTGGTGTGCTCGTGAGCGCCGGCGCCGATGACGTCTTCGTCGTGAAGTACGACGCCGCCGGCACCTGCCTGTGGCAGCGCGCCTACGGCGGGACCGGCACGGACGTCGGACGCGGCCTCGCGCTCGACCCCGCGGGCAACGTCCTCGTCACGGGGACCTTCGCCGGCACGGCGAGCATCGGAGGAGCGAGCCTCGTCGCGCAGGGCGCGAGCGACGTGTTCCTCGCCAAGCTCGCGGCGAACGGCGTCCCGCTCTGGGCCAGGGCCTACGGCGGGAACCAGGCGAGTGGCCAGGAGCTCGGCGTGGGCGTGGTCACGGACGCCAACAACAACGTCTATCTCACGGGCATCCTCCGCTCGAGCGCCACCATCGGCACCCTGTTGACGAACCAGGGCCTCGCCGACGCGTTCCTCGCGAAGGTGAGCTCCGCCGGCTCCGTGCTGTGGTCCAAGTCGATCGGGAGCACCGCGGACGACACCGTCGTCGCCCCCGCGCTCGACGCGAGCGGCGCCGTCGTCGTCGCCGGTGCGCACGGCGGCGTGCTCAACCTCGGGGGCTCGCCTCTCGACCCGGGCAGCGGCGACAACCTCTACGTCGCGAAGTACGACGCGGTCGGCGCGCACCAGTGGTCGCGCACCGTCGGGAACGGGTCCGCGGTGTCGGTGACCGGCCTCGCGGTGTCGAGCGCGGGACGCATCGCGGTCGCGGGCCTCTACCGGGACACGATCACCTTCGTCACCCAGCCCTTCGCCCAGCCGCTCGCGAGCGCGGGCGGGGCGGACGCCTTCGTCGCGAGCTTCGACGCCGTCGGCACGGCGGTCGCCGGGGCGCGCTACGGCGACGCGGCCGATCAGGGGCGTACCGTGGTCGCGTACAACTCGGCGAACGAGCTCGTCCTCGCCGGGGACTTGCTGGGCACGGTGAACTTCGGCAACGGCGTGACGCTCACCTCGGCGGGCCTGGCCGACGCCTACGCCGTGCGCAACCCCTCCAACCACGCCACCCTCTGGGGCCGCCGCTGGGGCGACGGCGCGGGTCAGTCCGTCCTCGCCGTAACCGTGGACGGCGCGGACAACGCCATCATCGGCGGCTACTTCGCGGGCACCGTCGACTTCGGCAACGGCTTCGTCAACAGCGCGGGCGTGAACGACGTCTTCATGCTGAAGCTCGCGCCGTGACCACTCACCGGTCGGCGTCCTCGTCCTGGCCGGTGAGCCAGCGCGCCGCGGCGTCGACGTCGGCCGAGCGCCACACGGGCCGCGCCGGGAAGGCGCGGTCCGTCGCCCCCTTGCCGGTCGCGACGGCGATGCTGGCGAGGCCCGCGCGGCGGGCGAGCGCCAGATCGACGGTGGCGTCGCCGACCACCACGGCGCGCCACGGACGCACGCCGAGCTCGGCGAGCGCGCGCTCGACCATGCCGGTGCGCGGCTTGCGGCACGCGCACGGGCCGCGCAGGGCCGGGACGCCCTCGGCGTGGTGCGTCTCGGGGTGGTGGGGACAGGCGAGCACGAGGTCGAGGTGCGCGCCCTCGGCCGCGAGGAGCGCCGCGAGCCGCGCGTGCACCGCCTCGAGATCCGCGGGGCTCATGAGGCCGCGCGCCACGGCGGCCTGGTTCGTCACGAGGGCCGTGCGGATGCCGGCTTCGTTCAGGGTGCGCACGGCCCGCGCGGCGCGCGGCAAGAGGCGGACCTCGGCGGGTCGGAGCGCCGGCCGCCCGTCCCGCTCGACCGCGAGCACGCCGTCGCGGTCGAGCAGCGCGAGCTCGGCGCGGAGCCGCGCGCGTCCGGAGCGGACGTCCGCGTCCACCTCGGCGAGCCGCGCCGGCGTGCCCACGTCGCGCACGTACTCGGAGGTCGTGTAGCCGTGGAGGGCGGCGCCCGCGTCGACGAGGGCGGGCAGCACCTCCCCGTAGAGGTCGGACGGGCGCTCGCGCGGCACGTAGTCGAGGACGTCGCGGTGCAGGACCGCGAGGGCCGCGTTGCCGAGCGCGGCGCCGCCTGCGCCCGCGGGGAGCGCGCCGCGGCGCGACCAGCCGACGACCCGGTGCGCGTCGTCGAGCGCGACCGTGTCGCAGTCCTCGGGATGGTCGGTGCGGTGCAGGAGCACGGTCCCGAGGCCGCCGCGCGCGCCGGCGTGCGACGCGAAGCGCCGCCAGTCGAGCGCGGCGTAGACGTCGCCGAACAGCAACAGGAAGCGCGGGGCGAGTCGCGCCGCCACGAGGTGGAGCGCGCCCGCGGTACCGAGCGGCACCGCCTCCACCAGGGTCTCGACCCGGAGGCCCGCGGGGGCGAGCGCGCGGGCGGCGGTGGCCACGCGCTCGCCGCGGTGCCCGGCGAGGAGCAGCACCTCGCGCGTGCCCGCGCGCCCGAGCGAAAGGAGCAGGTGCTCGAGCAGCGGTCGGCCGGCGATCGGCACGAGCGCCTTCGGGACGTCGCCGAGCGCGTCGCGCAGGCGCGTGCCGAGCCCGCCGCAGAGGACGACGGCCTGCGCGAGCGCGCCTCGGGTCACTGCCACCGCCCGAGCACGCGGCCCACCACGGCGCCACGGGCCGCGTTCCACGCCAGCCGTCGCGCGGTGCGCCAGGTGAAGCTCTGGCTCTCGCCCGCGCGGCGCGGGTGGTGCGACACCGGCACCTCGGCGATGCGGGCGCCGCGACGCTTGGCCTTGTAGAAGGCCTCCACCAGCACGAACGCCTCGTGGTAGTGCGTGCTCGGCTCGAAGCCCTCGAACACGCTCCGGTGCATGAGCTTGAAGGCGCAGTCGGCGTCGTGCAGGCCGAGCCCGAAACAGGCGCGGATGGCGGCATTGTAGGCGTAGCTCGTGAGCGAGCGGCGCAATCCTTCGGCACGCCGCTCTTTGCGCCCGGCGACCACCTCGTAGCCTTCGCGCGCCTTGGCGAGCAAGCGCGGCAGCTCGCGCACGTCGTACTGCATGTCACCGTCGGTGAAGGCGATCCACGGCAGGCGCGCCGCCCGCACGCCGCTCAGCACCGCCTGGCCGTAGCCCAGGTTGCGCGGGTGGTGCAGTGCGCGGATGCGCGGGTTCTCGCGTGCGAGACGATCGGCGATGGCACCCGAGCGGTCCGGGCTCCCGTCGTCGACGACGATGATCTCGTGCTCCTCCGCGTGTGCGCCGAGCACCTCGTCGAGCAAGAGCGCGAGTGGCTCCACCGTCGCTTCGTCGCGGTACGCCGGGAAGAAGAACGAGATCTTCACGGCGCCGCCTCGAGGCGTGGCGCCGTCTCGACGCGCAGGAGCCGGTAGGGGATGTCGGCCGCCGAGCGGGCGTACCACGCGACCTGGCGCGCGTAGTCGGACAGGGTGCGCGTGTCGCCGTGCTGGTCGACGACCGAGAACCGCACCCGGCGGCGCTCGAGGCGCGCGGGTCGCCCCGCGAGCGCGGCCTCGAGCCAGGCGAGCCAGTCGTGCTCGAGCTCGAGCGTCGCGTGGCGCGGGCCGCCCGGGCTCGGCAGCCGCGCGAGCTCGAACGTCGACAGCTCCTCGAGCAGGCGTCGGTGGAGCGGCAGCCCGTCCTCGTCCGCGAGCGCGAGCGCGAGCGCGCGCAGCTCGGCGGCGAGGGCCTCGAAGTCGCGGCACAGGCGCAGGAACACCGCCTCCTCGACGGGCCAGACCACGTCGCCGAACTCCGGGAGCACGAGCCGCTCGGTGCTGCCGGCGGCGATCGAGCGATAGAAGGCGCGCGCGTAGCGCGCGGCATCGCCGAGCAGCGGGGCGCGGGTGCCGGCGTCGGCGTGGGCCTTCACCCACTCGTACCAGCGGCGGTAGCGCACGCCGTGCGCCGCGTGGAGGTAGAGCGCGAGCGCCGGCGCGACCTTCTGGTAGTGTAGGAGGTTCACGAGCACCGTCGCGACGTTGGTCTCGATCCACTGCTCGAGCGGCATGGTGGCCGTCGCCACCACCACGTCCTCGTACTCCTGGATCCCCCCGGCCGGCAGCGCGTCGGCGCGCATGTGGCGCTCGATGATGGGCGAGCGCGCGGTCACGATGCCGTGGCGCTCGCGGTAGGCGGGCTCGCTCATCTCCGAGCCGACGAGCAGCGTGCACACGTACACGTGCACGTTGTCGTGCTGGCCCAGGCTCATCAGCGTATCGAGGCCGTCGAGGAAGGAGTCGTAGGTCTCCCCGGGGAGGCCCACGATGAGATCGCTGTAGCTCGACATGCCGCGGGCGCGCGCCTTCTCGGCGAGCTCGACGTAGGTCGCGAGCTTGATGTTCCTGCGGCCGATCGCCGTGAGCGCGGACTCGGAGAGCGACTGCATGGTCAGGCTGAGCCCCTGGTCGAGGCCCTCGGCCGTGAGGACGTCGACGACGTCCATGACGCGCTCGGAGGTGTTCTTGGTGGAGAAGATGCGGAACTTGCGCGGGAAGCCCGAGCGCCGCTTCGCCTGCGCCACCGCGCGGGCGAGGTCGAGGTCGCGGCGCTTGATGCCGAAGTTCGCGTCGGCGCAGAGCACGTAGTCGAAGCGGTGCGCCTCGAACCAGGCGAGCTCGGCCATCAGGCGCTCCCAGCCGAAGACGCGCACCTTCTCGCCGACGGCCGAGCCCCAGTAGCAGAAGGTGCACGAGAACGGGCAGCCGCGGTTCGTCTCCCAGAGGCCGATGGCGCGGTAGCGGCCGGCGAGCACCGCGTCGAAGTCGCCGCCGAGGAAGGGCGAGGCGAGCGCGTCGAGGTCGTCGAGCCGCGGGCGGGCCGGAGCGCGGAGCGGTGGCCCTGCTCCGTCCTTCGCCGTCACGCCCGGCACGCGGTCGAGGGGCGCGCCATCGCGGAGCGCGCGCAAGAGCTCGACGAAGGTCTGCTCCCCCTCCCCGTGCACGGCCACGTCGCAAGCGCCGCTCGCGACGAGCGCGCGCGCGTCGTCGGGCACCTGCGGTCCACCGAGCACGATGACCACCGCGGGGTAGAGCGCGCGCAGCCGGCGCGCCAGCGCGAGCGAGTATTGCCAGCTCCACACGTAGGTCGACAGCCCCACGATCGCTGGCTCGACCACGTAGCGTGCGGTGTCGGCGAGATCGAAGCGCTCGCACACGATCGGGGGGAACGTGTAGTGCGCGGCGAGGTCCGGCTGCGACACCGCGTGGGCGCGCAGCATGCCCGCGGCGAGCGGCAGGTAGATCCCGTCGCCGAACACGTTGCAGACCTGGACGAGCTGCACGCGATTCCCGGCCAGGCGACCCATCCCGGGGGAAGCGTAGCTCACGGCGCGGCGGGCCGCGAAGGGCGTGGCTGGCGGGCGACCAGCCAGTCTCCGAGCACGAGCGCGTCCATCTGCGAGCCGACGAAGAGCGCGAGGGCGTCGTCCGGGGTCTCGGCGATGGGCTCGCCAGGGCCGTTGAGCGAGGTGTTGAGCAGCGCCGGTACCCCGGTCTCGGCCGCGAAGCGCTCGAGCAGGGTGCGCAGCCGTCCGGGAAAGGTCCGGGACACGGTCTGGACGCGCGCCGTGCCGTCGGCGTGCGTCACGGCGGGCACGCGCGCCCGCGCCGCCTCGTGGACGCGTGCCGCGAACAGCATGTTGGCGCTCGGCAGCGCGAGGTCGAACAGCTCCCCCGCGCGCTCCTCGAGCACGACCGGGGCGAAGGGCCGGAAGGCCTCGCGGTGCTTGACGCGGGCGTTGACGCGCTCCTTGGCGGCCGGATCGCGCGCGTCCGCGAGCAGGCTCCGGTGTCCGAGGGCGCGGGGCCCGAGCTCGCTCGCGCCCTCGACCCAGCCCACGATCTGCCCGGCGGCGAGCCGCGCCACGACCTGCCCGAGCAGATCGGCGGGGCGCTCGACGAGGAAGCCCTCGGCCTCGGCGCGCGCCGCCGCGGCGTCGTGCGCAGCGGCGGAAGGCGGTCGCGCGAGGCAGCTCACCTCGGGGCATGGGGGGATCGGCACGCCGCGCGCGACGGCCCCGGCGAGCGCGCAGCCGAGCGCGATGCCGGTGTCGGTCGCGGCCGGCTGCACGGCCACGCGGCGGAAGGGCGACTCGTCCGCGAGGCGGCGGTTGGCGAGCACGTTGAGCGCGACGCCGCCGGCCAGGCACAGCGTCTCGGCGTTCGTCGCCGCGTGGAGCTGGCGCGCGAGTGCGAGCATGAAGGCCTCGGTCGTGCGCTGGAGCTTCGCCGCGACCGCGGCGTGGCGCTCGTCGAGCGGCTCGCCGCCGAGGCGCGCCGGAACGCCGGTGAGCTCGGCGAGCCAGCGCGCGGCCGTCGCGGGCCGCGCCACGTCCACATCCGACCGGAACAGGAGATCGCCCCCCGGCGTGAGCCAGGGCCAGACGTCGTCCGCGGGGCCGGACGGCGCGTGCGCAGCGAGGCCCATGGTCTTGCCTGCGTCGAGCGGACCGAAGCCGAGGTGCAGGGTGACGAGCGCGTAGAGCCAGCCGATGCCGAGGCGCAGGCCCGGGCGGCTCCAGGTTCCGTGCAGGCGCTCGAGCCGCCGGCCCCGCGCGAGGTAGAAGGACTGGAGCTCCTGATCGGCGGCGCCGCCCGGAAAGGATGCCGGTCGCGGCCGATCCGCCGGCCACTCCGCGACGCGCGTGCCGCCCGCGTCCACGACGAGGATCGCCGCCCCGTCGTCCGGCGCGACGAAGTGTGCGCTCGCCGCGTGCGCGAGGTGGTGCTCGACGAGCAGGACCTCGCCCGCGTAGCCGGCGGCCGCGAGCGCGGTGCGCGCGCGGGCGGTCTCGCCGTCCGAGACGTCGCAGACCACGAGGTCGACGCTCGCGAGCGGGGCGCCCCCGAGCACGTGGGCGATCGCGCGGGCCGGGAAGGCGCCGTCGTTCTTCACCCGCGACAGGCGCTCCTCCCCGATGGCGACGAGCTCGTCGCCCGCGAGCAGGGCCGCTCCGCTGTCGTGCCCCGTGGCGTGCAGTCCCAGGATGCGCATGGTCGCTCGGTCCCGCCGCGGTGCGCGCTCGCGCGTCCGCTCTTCTAGCGTACGCTTTCGGGGCGTACAAGCGACGGGCCGGCCGTGCCGCTGGCTCCACGTCCGGGCGAGCGCCTTGAAGATCCTCTTCGTCACGAACGACCGCGACGCCCGCCGCGCGGGCCGCATGCAGGGCCCCTGCGGGCTCGAGATCGAGGTCTCGAGCTTCACCTTCGAGGACCTCGTCCGCTTCCGGCGCGCTCCGGCCGAGGGCGCCGTGCTGAACCGCACGGCGCTCGAGCACGCGCTCGCCGAGACGGAGCGTTTCGACGGTGTGTTCGCGGAGGCGCCGGAGGCGGTGCTGCTCGACTACGTGCGCCGGAAGCGCGGCATGCGACCGCTGCGCTGGCTCGTCAACGTGGTGCAGCTGCTCGCGCGCGTGCAGCCGATCCGCGCCTCGATCCGGAGGCTCTACGGCGACGACCCGCTCGCGCTCGCCGCCGCCGACCCGCGCCTGTGCTGGGGCGTGACGACGCGCGCGCACGTCGCGGAGCTCGCGCGCCTGGGTCTACCGCCCGAGCGCATCGTGTTCCACCCCTCGACGACGGCGATCCAGGTCGCGTTCGCGCCCGGGGCGGCGGCCGCGCTCGCCCTCGACGCGCCGCGCGCCCTGCCGGCGTCCCTGGCCGACGTCGCCGACGCCGCGCTCGTGGCCGGCACGAACAACCGCGACCTCGCGACCGTGTGCGCCGCGGCCGAGCGCGCCCGCGTCCGCGTGCACATCCTCACCGACCGTCCCCGCCACGCGCCGGTCTCGAGCGCGGTCCGCGACCACGAGCCCGTGCCCCTCGCCGCCTTCGTCGCCGCCGTGGCGCGCGCGCGCCTGCTCGTGGTGCCGCTCCGCGCGGGCGACGCGAGCTGCGGCCAGCAGACCATCGCCATCGCCCAGCACGTGCGGACGCTGGTCCTCGCGAGCGACGTGCCCGCCGTCCGCGACTACGTGATCCATGGCGAGAGCGGCCTCCTCGTGCCGCCCGAGGATCCGGCCGCCCTCGCCGCCGCGCTTCGCGGCGCGCTCGAGGCGCGGCCTCCGGCCGCGCTCGTCGAGGCCGGCTTCGGCCGCAATGCGCGCGATGGCGCGCTCGTTCCAGGCCTGCTGCGCAGGGTCTACCTCGACCCGCTCGGCTGACCGAGGAGCTCGGCGACACCGTCCTCGAGGCTCGTCTCGGGCGCCCAGCCGAGCGCGCGCAGCCCGGTGGCGAGCGTCCGCTCGACCGGCGCCTCGCGCTCGCGGCGGCGCGTGGCGTCGATCACCGGCTCGGGTAGCGCGTGACCGAGCCGCCGCACGAGGGCGAGGATCTCGCGCACCGTGGTCGCGCGCCCCGTCCCCACCGTGAGCGTGCGCGTCTCGCCCGGCGGCGGCGGCGCGCGGAGCGCCGACACGAGCCCCGCCGCCACGTCGCGCGCGTGCACCCAATCGCGGCCGTGGTCGAGCTCGCCGAGCACGAGATGGCCGGCGGCGAGCCCTGCGAGCAGGGTCGGGAAGAAGAAGCCGGGCGCCTGCCCGGGGCCGTAGGCGTTGAAGATGCGGAGCACCGTGAGCGCCGCACCCGCCGTTTGCGCGTGGGCGCGCGTCTGCTCCTCGGCGGCGAGCTTGACGCGGCCGAGCTCGGTGGTCGGGCGGGCAGGGGTGTCGTCCGCGAGCGGGACGGCCGCGTCGGCCCCGTACACCTTGCCGCTCGACGCGAGCACGACGTGCCGTGCGCCGAGCGCGGTCGCGAGCGCGACGGCGCCACGCGCTGCCCCGAGCACGTGCCGTCGCGTCGCCTCCGGGTCGCGCCGGCGCTCCGCGGCGCTCGTCGGGAAGCCGAGGTGCACGACGGCGTCGGCGGGGGGTGCGCCACGCAGCTCGAGCCCGCCCGCCTCGGCGCGGGACGGGTCGCGCGCGACGGGCACCACCTCGACGCCCCGAGCGGCGAGCGCGCGCGCGAGGGCGCGGCCGAGCAGGCCCGAGGCGCCGGTCACCGCCACGCGCTTCAGCCGCACGGGCCAGGGCTCCCGGGGCACGGCGCCGTCATGGCTCGGCCCCCACGCGGCCGCGCCAGTACGCGAGCGTGTCCTTCAGGGTCTCGTCGAGCGGGATGCGCGGCGCCCAGCCGGTCGCACGCCGGAACGGCTCGACGTCGGCGACGAGGCGCGGGACCTCGGTGCGGCGCACGAGCTCGGGCCGCTCCTCGACGCGGATGCGGTCCCGGTCGGGGGACAGCGCGAGCAGGCGCTCGAGGCACTGGCGCACGGTGGCGAGCGCGTCACTGCCGACGAGGTAGAGCTCGCCGGGCGGGCAGCGCTCCACGGCGAGCCAGTAGGCCCGGACCATGTCGCGCACGTCGGTCCAGTTGCGCAGGGCGTCGAGGTGCCCGACCTCGACGACCGGCGCGGCGCGCCCGGCCTCGATGCGCGCGATCTGCCACGCGAAGCTCGGCAGCGCGAACACGCGGTCGCGGCGCGGCCCCTCGTGGTTGAAGGCGCGCACGCGCACGACGTGCAGGCCGTAGCTCACGTGGTGCTCGTAGCCGAGCAGATCCTGCGCGACCTTGCTCACGGCGTAGGGGTTCACGGGACGCAGGATCGTCGCGGGCGTGATCGGCAGCTCGGCTTCGGGCACGGCGCCGTACTCCTCGCCCGAGCCGGGCAAGAGCACGCGCGTGGCCGCGAGGTCGAGGCGGCGGAGCGCCTCGAGCAGGTAGAGCGTGCCGAGCGCGTTCGTGCGGAAGTACACGTCGGGCTGTTCCCAGGAGGGCGACACGAAGCTCTGGGCGCCGAGGTGGAAGACGACGTCGGGGCGCACGCGCGCCACCACGTCGTGCACGCTGAACGGGTCGGTGAGGTCGCAGGTGTGGAAGCGCACGCGCCGCTCGACGTCGGGCACGTGGTCGAGGAGCGACATGCGGCTCGACCAGCGGCGCGTCGCGTGCACCTCCACGTCGCCGCGCGCGAGCGCGAGATCGACGAGGTGGCTCCCGACGAAGCCCGTCGCGCCGGTGATGAGGACCTTCGCGCCCATGCCATGGCACCTTGACACGAACGGGCAGGGTCGCGGAAGCAGAGACGCGCGCGCGCGGGGGGGCGCTGCGGCCGCGTGCTCCGCGCGGCGCCCTCAGGCGTGGCCGCAAGCGCGCGCGACGAGCCGCCGCCCTGCGAGGTGGACGACGTCGCCGAGCACCTCGAGCGCAGCGCTCGGCCGCGGCATGCCCGCGAAGGGCCCGCGCCGGAGCTCGAAGCGCGGCGTGCCGGCGCGGCGCGGGCGGTGCGTCACCGGCACCTCGACCCAGCCGACGCCGCGGCGCGCGAGCGCCGCGACGAGCTCGAGGTTCACGGCGCCGCTCGTGGCGCGGAGTCGAGCCGCAGCCAGAGGCGCGCGCGGCAGGAGCTTCAACGCGCAGTCCGGATCCCCGGGCACCGCGATGCCAGCGAGCGCGAGGGTCGCCGCCGCGCGGTAGGCGCGCGCCGCGAGCCGCCGTGCGCCGGAGTCGCGGCGCGGCGTCCGGACCCCGAAGACGGCCGTGCCCGCCCCACGCAGCGCCCACAGGCGCGGGAGCTCGAGCGGGTCGAGCTGGCCGTCGGCGTCGCAGAGCAGCACCCAGGGGGCGCGCGCGGCGGCGAGCCCGAGGCGCACGGCGCCGCCGTAGCCCGCCGGAGCCCGCCCCTGCGAGATGACGCGGACGCGTGCGTCGCCAAGGGCGAGCGCGCGGGCGAGGGCGGGCGTGCCGTCGCGCGCCCGGTCGGTGCACACGAGCACGACCTCGAGCGCGCGCACGCCCGCGGTCTCGGCCCCCGCGAGCACGGCGCCGAGTGCGTCCGCGAGGTTCTCGGCCTCCTCGTGGCACGGCAGGATGGCGCTGAGCTCGGGGGGCTCGGCGGGCGGCGTGCGACCGGGCGCGAGCTCAGGCGTGGACACGGGCGCGGACCCGCGCGGCCAGGAGGTGCGTGACGGTCGCGTGCACGCTCTCGACCACGCCGAAATCGGTGGAGCGCACGACGACGCGCGCCTCGACGAGCTCGGCGAGCTTGCCCCCGCCGAAGCCGAGGATGGCGACGGTGTGCACGCCGCGCGCCGCCGCCGTGTGCACCGCGCGCACCACGTTCTCGGAGCTGCCCGAGGCCGACAGGACGATCGCCACGTCGCCCGGGCGGGCGTGCGCGACGAGCTGCTCGGCGAAGACGTTCTCGTAGCCGCGATCGTTCGCCAGGGCCGTGAGCAGGGGCACCGAGTCGCTCAGGCACAGGACGCCGAGCGTGCGCTCGCCGCGCGTCGCGCCGTGGAGATCGCACACGAAGTGCGACGCCGTGGCGGCGCTGCCGCCGTTGCCCATGACGAACACGCGTGCGCCCCTGCGCCATGCCTCGGCGAGGAGCTCCGCGATGTGCTCCACGGACGCCGCGTCGACCTCCTCGAGGCTCGCGCGCACCTCGGCGAGGAAGGTCGCGGTCGCGGACGGTGTCTCGATGGGCACGTTCATGCGGCGCTCGGGAGGTCGGTCCCCATGTATAGCCCGGGCGGTTCCGTCGTGCGACCGGGCTCTCTTGCGGTGCCGCCCCGGCGCCGCGCCGAGCCGCACGACGGGAACGAGCCGGCGCGTTGCGGCCCCGGCCCCCCCGGACCACGATGGACGCGATGAGCCGCTCGCTCGCGTCCCCGGCCGCGCTCGCGCTCGTCGCGAGCCTTTTCGCGCTGGGCTGCGCCACCGCCTTCGGGCGGGCGCTCGAGCGCGGTGACGGGCACGCGGCCTCGGGGCTCTGGGACGGCGCCGCCGCGGCGTACGCCGAGGCCGTGCGGCTCGAGCCCGGTGACGTGCAGGCGGCGGCGAAGCTCCGGGCAGCCCGTCACGAGCAGGCGAGCGAGCGCCTGGCACGCGCCGAGCTCTCTGCCGCGCGCGGCGAGCTCGAGGCCGCGCTCGCCGCCGCGGCGGAGGCTGCCAGCCTCGAGCCCACCCGAGCCGAGGCGACGGCGCGCCTGCTCGAGCTCGCCGACCGAGCCGTGGCCGAGGGCCGCGCCGCGCTCGCCGCGGGACGCACGCGGCAGGCGCGCGAGCTCGCGGAGGCGGTCCTGCGCCGCGTGCCGGGCCACGCCGCGGCGC
>JACRDA010000231.1 GCA_016212965.1 Myxococcales bacterium | reverse complement strand
GAGATCGGCGATGAGGAAGTTGTCCTCGTTGTGCTCGCGGATTTGGCCGACGTCGGTGCGGCCGAACAGGCGCAGCCGGATCTGCGGGCGCTTGGGCCGCGGGCTCGAGCTCGGCTCCACGGCCTCGGGGCTCGTCCCGGTGCCGCCCGCCTCGCCCTCTGCGACCGCCGCCGGGGCGGCGGGCTCGGCGCGCGCCTCGGCCTCGCCGGCCGCCTCGCCCGCGGGTGCGGGCGCGAGGCTCTCGGCGTCGGGCGGCGGCGCGGCGGCCGCGGGGGGAGCCGGATCGGCTGCAGCCGCGCTCTTCGGCGGGTCGGCCGGGGCGCTCGTCTCGGGCGCGTCCCCGGGCTCGGAGGCGTCGGCGCGCTTGCTCGAGCGTCGCTTGCGCGAGTCGCCGCTCATCGGGGCTTGCCTCCGAAGGGCGCCGGCGACGGGCTGGGGTGGAGCGCGGCTCGCATGGGGACGGAGGGCGATGCGGTGGCGGTGGGCGGAGGGGTGGACGGTGGTGGCGTGGCTCAGCCCTTCGGGGGGGCGGTGCCCTTCTGCGGCAGGTCGACGCGGAACAGATGCTGACCGAGGCGGATGAAGTCTCCGTTCTGGAGCTTCACGTCCTCGCGGATCGCACAGTAGGTGCCGTTCGACGAGTTGAGGTCGGCGAGCACGTACTGCTGCGTCGACTCCTGCCACCGCACCACGGCGTGGCGCCGCGACATGAACGGGTCCGAGGTGAACACGAGGTCGCCGATCTCGCGACCGATCGTCGTCTCGTCGCTCACCAGGTGGTACACGTCCCGCACGACGCCCTCGACGGTGCGCTGACAAAGCCGCGCGCGGCGCGTCGCCGCGGGCGACCCGAACAGGAGTGTGCCGTGCTGGGTTGCATGGCCCAGCCCCCGTTCACCGTGCTGCACCAACTCGAACTGTAACACCTCCAGCCCGAGGAGTACCAAGTCCCTATCCCGGAGCAGGTGCGGCTTGCGCAGCCGCCGGTAGACGCCGTTCAGGGAGTCGAGGTTGCGCACGAACCACTCGTCCCCCTCGCGGTAGAGCCGGGCGTGCCGCGGCGAGAGATAGCTGTCCTCGGCGAGGACGATGTCCCCCTCGACGCGCCCGATGTCGATCTGCCGGCCGGTGAGCCGCAGCGATTTGCCCTCGGACCCGTCCTCGACGATGACGACGAGTCGCCCGACGGCCCGCTCGGTCCCGGTGTCCACCTGCACGAAGGGCGGGCGATCGGAGGCGTCGAGCACGGCGGCGTCGCCCTCCGCTTGCGGCGGCGCCTCGTCGCGCCGGGCGCGCTGCACGAGCTCGATCGGGCGCTCGACCCCCGCGGCCGGCGGGCTCGTCACGACGCTCTGGGTCGGCGCGCGCCAGCGCCGCGGCAGCTCCGCCGGGGACGGGCCCGGTGGGGGCAGGCTGCCCGGCGCGGCCGCGCCGGGCGCCGCGGCGTCGAGCGGCGAGCCGCAGTGCTTGCAGAAGACCTCGCCGCGATCGCAGAGCCCGTTGCAGCGGCCGCACTGGACGCGCTCCGCCGCCGCCGCGGGGGCGGGCGTGGCGACCACCGCGGCCACGACGCCGAGCCGATCCGGGCGCGCCTGTCCGAGCGCCGCGGCCCCCGCCACCGGCACCGCCTGCACCGGGCCGGTGCCGCTCACCGTCGCGGGCGGGGGCGCGGCCTTGGCGCCCTCGCGGTTGAGGACGGCCCCGCAACCGAGGCAGAAGCGATAGCCGCTCGGGCTGTGCGCACCGCACTCGCGGCAGATGATGCCGCCCTCCGAGCTCCTGCGCGCGGGTGCCGGCTCCGGCGGCGGTGGTGTGGTCACGGGCCTGTCTTTGGGGCGCTTCGAGAGGAACAGTTGCGGCGCGCTCGGGCGCGCCTGGGGCGGGAGCTGCGCCTCGCCCGCGCCCTCGGGCGCCGCGGCGGGGGCCGCCGGGCCGGCGGTCCCGGGGTCCGGGGGACGCGCGGGCGGGCTCAGGGGCGTCGGAGCCAGGGGACGACCCGTGCGCGCGGCAAGCCGGTGACCGCAGTTGCGGCAGAAGGTCAGCCGCTCGTCGTTCTGGGTCCCGCAAACGTCGCAAACCACGGAGGTGGAGCTGACCAACCCGGCGGTTGCAAGTCAAGTCGAGAGTTCCCCACCCACGCGGAAAGTCGAGGCGGGCCCGCCGGGACGCGCGGCGACCTAGCGGCGGCTCAGCTCCGAGCGGAGCTCGAACTGCAGCTCGAAGCGCAGGTAGTGGGACATGCCCGGGTCGCGCCGGAAGCCCGCGGTGTCCGTCCAGCCCGCGAACACCGTGGGCTGGTAGCACAGCACGATGCCGAGCATGGCGAGACGGGTGAGCTGCAGCTCGGCGCCGATGCCGCCGAAGAGCGCGCCCCCGCCGGTCTCGACGCCGAACTCGTTGCCGTACACGACGCCGCCGAGCCCCCAGGTGGCGTACGGAGCCACCCGGTAGCCCATGTCGAGCATGTAGCGCATCTCGGCCCGCAGCTGCTGCATGATGCCGAGCCGGTAGAGGTTGGACGAGTCGGTCTTCGTGAACTGGTAGGCGCCGCCCACGTACCAGGGGCCCGGCGAGCGGTAGCCGCCGCGGAGCGAGAGCCCACCGCCGGAGCCCACGATGCAGGGGGCGTTCTGCTCGTCGTCCGCGCGGCACACCGGCCCGGCGGCGAGCAGCCCGTCGACGACGATGCCGACGCCCCAGCTCGCGTAGTCCACGTGCAGCGGCGGCGGCTTCGGGTGCTCCGGCGCCGTGTCGACCGCCGGCGCGGGGTCCTCGGCCCGGGCCCGCCCGGCGCTGCCGAGCCAGAGCGCCGCGACGGCGGTCGCCGCGGCGAGGAGCGTGACGGGCGGGCGCGCACGGCCGGGCACGCCTCACCCATACGCACATGCCGGCCACCGCGCAACGGGGCGCCCGGGCTTCGGTTCTGGGTTGACGGCAACCGCCACGCTTGCTTATGGACCAACGTCGCTCGTAGCCGACGACGACAGGTGGGGGGTTGCGAACGAGGAGCAAGGTCTATGGAGGTCCACATCGACAAGCGCGCGGTCCGGGCGATCCGCCAGTCCGCGGCCGACGCGATCGAGGAGGGCGACACCGAAGCCCTGCGCGAAGACATCTACGAGGCCTTCAGCGAGGAGCAGGTCGAGGAGATCGAGCAGCAGATCGGCTCCGGCGACTTCCTCGAGCTCTTGACCGACGTGCTCGACGAGTGGGGCGGCGACGACGTGGACGAGCTCTTCGAGCTGCTCGAGACGCAGCTCGGCGACCAGGGCGTGGATCTCAAGTACCGCACCCAGGAAGAGGACGAGGAGGTCGAGGACGACCTGCTCGACCGCGAAGCGGACGAGGTCGAAGAGGCCGATCCCGTCTACGACGCCGACGAGCTCGAGGGCGACGACGAGGAAGAGGACGACGACGAGGAAGAGGGCGACGCGGAGGAGGAAGTCGAGCGCTGACCGACCCGCCTGCGTGCCTCCTTCTTCGCGACGCGCCTCCAAGTACCCAGAAAGAGACCACCACGGAGACGCGCAGACACGGAGGGCTGCACGGAGCCGGCAAGGTTCAGTGGCCCCTCCGTGTCACGCTCCGTGGCTCGGTGCCTCCGTGGTTCTGCTCGTTCCGCTTTCGGGCGGATCGGGCTCCTGCCCTGGCAAACCGGGCGGCTCGGCGCCGCGAGCCGGGCACAAAGGGTCGACGGGCGCGGTCCCGGCTGGGACGCGCCCGTCGCTCCTTTCGGACTCGGAAACGGGCCGGCCGCGCCGACCCGGTCGCCGCTCAGGTCTGCGCGCGGACGATGTCGACGATCTCGCGCACGCTCTTGGCGCTCTTCGCGAGCATCTGCTTCTCGTCGTCGCCGAGAGCGATCTCGACGACGCGCTCGAGGCCGCCGCCGCCGATGATGACGGGCACGCCCATGTAGAGGTCGCTGTAGCCGTACTCGCCCTGCAGGAAGGCGGCGCACGGCAGCAGGCGCTTCTGGTTCAAGAGGTACGCCTCGGCCATCGCGACGGCGCTGAGGGCCGGCGCGTAGTAGGCGCTCGTGCCCATGAGCTTGACGATCTCGCCGCCGCCGCCGCGCGTGCGCGCGATGATGGCGTCGAGCTTGTCCTTGGCGACCATCTCGGTCACGCGCACGCCGTTGATGGTGCAGGCCGACAGCACGGGCACCATGTCGTCGCCGTGACCGCCGAGCACCATGGCGCGCACGTCCTTCACGGAGACGCCCATCTCGCGCGCGAGGAACAGCGTGAAGCGCGCGCTGTCGAGCACGCCGGCCATGCCCACCACGCGCTCGCGCGGGAAGCCCGTGCGGCGCTTGAACTCGTAGACCATCGCGTCGAGCGGGTTCGAGATGACGATGACGAACGCGCCCGGGCAGTGCTCCTTGGCGTTGTCCGCCACGTTGCGGATGATCGGCAGGTTCGTGGCGACGAGGTCGTTGCGGCTCTGGCCCGGTTTGCGCGGGATGCCGGCCGTCACGATGAGCACGTCGGCCCCGGCGCAGTCGGCCCAGTTGGCCGTGCCCTTGATCGAGGCGTCGTAGCCCTCGATCGAGGCGTTTTGCTCGAGATCGAGTGCCTTGCCCTTGGCGAAGTCCTCCTTCTGCGGGATGTCGAACAGGACGATGTCGCCGAGCTCGCGTCGAGCCAGGGCTGCAGCGAGCTCGCCACCGATGTTGCCTGCGCCGATGAGTGCGATCTTCTTGCGGGTGCTCATGGCCGAGCGGTCTACCACCGCGGCGCCCCCGCTCAAACGACCAGCGTCAACACGGCGCGGATCTCGGGCATGTCATTTCGAATACTTGGCCGCGGCGCCGCCCGCCAGCAGCGCCCGCTCGCGGCCGTTGCCGGGGCCGCGAGCGTCATCTAGCTTCGGGGCCGCCATGGTCGACCCCACCCTCATCCGCCAGGCCCTCGACAGGCCCGTCCGCACGACGCACCTCGACGCCCTCGGGCGCCGCTACGAAGGCAAGGTGCGCGACAACTACACGACCGCGGACGGCCGTCGCTACCTCGTGACGACCGACCGCGTGAGCGCCTTCGACCGCGTGCTCGGCACGCTGCCGCTCAAGGGCCAGCTGCTGCAGTGGGTGGCGGACTTCTGGTTCCGGCGCACGGCCCACATCGCGCCGAACCACGTGCTGTCGGTACCCGACCCGAACGTCATCGAGGCGCGCGAGTGCACGCCGCTCGGGGCGGAGTTCGTGGTGCGCGGCTACCTCACCGGCGTGACGAAGACGAGCATCTGGACGCACTACGCCGCCGGCGCGCGCGTGTTCTGCGGCCACGCGCTGCCCGAGGGTCTGAAGAAGAACGACCGCCTGCCCGAGCCCCTGCTCACGCCCAGCACCAAGGCGCCGCAGGGCGGCCACGACGTGTCCCTGTCGCGCGCGGAGCTCATCGCATCGGGCGCCGTCACGAGCGCCGACTTCGACGCCGCCGCCGCGCTGGCGATGGCCCTGTTCCGCTTCGGCCAGGCGCACTGCGCGAGCCGCGGGCTCATCCTCGTGGACACCAAGTACGAGTTCGGCCGCGACCGCGACGGCACGATCCGCGTGATCGACGAGATCCACACGCCCGACTCGTCGCGCTACTGGTTCGCGGCGAGCTACGCCGAGCGCGCGGCCCAGGGCCTCGAGCCCGAGAGCTTCGACAAGGAGTACCTGCGCCGCTTCCTCGCCGAGCGCGGCTTCACGGGCGACGGGCCCATCCCCGAGATCCCGGACGCGGTGAAGATCGAGTCGAGCCGCCGCTACATCGAGGCGTGCGAGGCCGTCACGGGCGAGGCCTTCGTGCCGAACCTCGAGGAGCCCATCGCACGCATGCGCCGCAACCTCGGGCTCGGCTGAAAACTACTGGATGATCGACTCGCAACCGAGGACGATGTCGATCTTGCCGTTCGCGTTCGGCGCCACCAGCGCGCAGGTTGCGTCGCACAGGATGATCTGTTGCGGATTCTGGTTGTCGTCGTAGTACCAGGCGCCGCCGCTCGGCGGGCACTCGGCCGCGCTGTTCACCTTCAGGAAGTCCTCGAACACGCCCGGCGCGTTCGCCGGGTCGGGCGTGTAGCGCACGTTGACCTTGCCGTAGTCGAGCTCGCCCTGCTGCGGCTGCGGGATGGTGTAGTTGCAGCCGAGCGCCTGGCCCTGGATGACGTTGAGTGCGTCGAGGAACTGCTGGTTCACGTTCTGACCGGTGTCGACGAGGAACGCGGCGCCCGTGCCGCCCGCGGCCGCGATGCCGTTCAGCGCCGTCAGCGAGGTGCCGACCCCGATGACGAAGGTGAGGATCTTCGGCGTGCCGTTCACGCCCGCGGCGGCGATGGCGTTGATGTGGGCGAGGTCCGTGTCGCACTCGGTCGGGTCGCCGTCCGTGGCCAAGACGACGATGGTCACGTGGTCGGCGTGCTGCTGCCCCCAGGCCTGCGCGTAGTCGATCGCGCCCTCGAGCGCGGCCGAGGTCGGCGTGTTGGTGGTCGGACCGTGCTGCTGCAGCGAGCCGAGGATGGCGTTGACGACGGAGTTGTTCGGCCCCGGCAGGGTCTGGATCGGCACCTCGGGCGTCGCGTAGTCGGCCGCATTGCACGAGTCGTTGCTGCCGGCTCCCAGGCAGATCCCGAAGAAGCACGGGCCGCAGGGACCGCAGTCGGGGTCGGCCGTGCACAGCGCGGGGCAGCTGCCGCCGGTGCTGAGCGGGAAGTACTGCAGGCCGACGCCGATGCCGATCGCCTCCGGCTGCTGCACGAAGGCACCGAGCGCGCCGGTGACGGCAGCCCACGCCGTGCCGCCCCCGTTGACGGTGCTGTCCATCGACCCCGACTGGTCGAGCATGACGTACATGTCGAGCGGGATCTTCTGGGCCTGGATGCTGGAGCCGGCGCAGCCGCCGCCCTGCCCCGTGTGGCCCGCGCCACCGCCCGTGCCGAAGTTCCAGCCGCCGGTGTTGAAGCCGCCTCCGGTGCCGCTGGCGCCGGTGCCGGAGGCGCCGTGGCCGTTGCCGAAGGTCGAGCTGCCGTTCGCCTTGCACGAGGCGCCGGCCCCGATGGCGCCCACCGCACACAGCGCGCCGCCCACGAACACTGCCGAAAGGAACCTTGCCACGTCGACTCCCCGAGCTCTGCGGCGCGTGACGCTGCTCCGCGCGCGCCGCTCTGCCCATCCGGCACGCGCTCCGAGAGGATCAGACGGCGGCGGTCCCGTCAAGGGTCATGCGGCGCGGGCGCGCCGGCCGGGGGCGCCGTGGCACCCGCCAGCCCGAGCGCCGCGAGCGCACCGGGCAGATCGGCGCGGCGCACCGACACGCGCGTCGGCATGCCACCCGACAGGGCGAAGCGCGCGAGGAAGTCGACGCCGCTGTCGAAGGGCGCGGCGAAGGTCGCGGTGTCGCCGTCCACCACGGCGGCCATGAGTCGCAGGCGCTGTCCGAGCAGCAGCAGGTAGGTCTTGTCGTAGCTCGGCGTGCCGGGCGGGACCTCGACGAGGCAGAGGTCCGGGCCGAGCACCCGGTAGCCCCGTGCGAGCCGCTCGGCCTCGCGCTCGAGCGGCTCGAGCGCAGCCGCGACGGCATCGAAGCGGCAGAGCGCGGCCTCGTCGCGCGCGCCGTCGGCGAGGAACGCCACGATCTCCGCGAAGAGCCCGTGGTCGCGCGACCGCGCGCGCAGAGCGCGCTCGAGGCGCCGTCCGAGCGGGCTCGGCTCGCCGATGCAGGTGTCGACCGCCCGGGCGTCGTCGTCGCAGCCCGGGTACGGCTCCCGGCCGCCGCGCAGCCACTTCGCGGCCGCGCACAGGCCGTCGAAGTCGCCGTGGCACACGAGGGTGTCGGCGCGGGGCGTCTCGGCCACGAGCTCGGGCGTGATCATCTCGGGGCACGCGCCGTGCTCGGCCTTGCGCGCGAGGTGGAAGCGCGGGTCCGAGGCGAAGCGGGCGTGATGGGAGCTGTCGTGGTGATCCACCCAGCACACGAGCCGCTCGCCGAGCGCCTCGATGAAGCGCAGGGTGCCCTGCTCGAAGCCGTGCCGGCTGCCGCCCGCTTCGGCCGCGAAGGCGATGTCGAGCACGACCACGCGACCGTGGAGCTCGCTCGCCCGGGGCAGCTTGCGGGGCGTCGTGAAGCAGAGGGCGGTGTCGGCAACGCGGCGGCTCGTCATGGGTGATGTCGCAATCCTGCGCCCGCGGCACGCCGGGCAGCGCGCTAGTGTAGTCTCGGCCTCGGGCGAGCGCCGCGTTCTGGCGCACCACCGCCCGCCGCCCGCGCCCGCTTGAACGAGGCGCGGGCCCCCTACACCTCAGGAACGGATGACGACACGAATCGCCCTCTTCGCCGGTCTCGCGGCCGCAGCGTGCGCGCTCCTCGGGAGCGGCCCGGCGCAGGCCGACGACCCGCCGCCTGCCCCCTCGACCTGCGTCCTCGAGGGGCGCGCACCCGCCCGACCGGACGGCGAGATCCACGACCGCGCGAGCGGCGGCAAGGTCGTCGCCAAGCTCACCGGCGCCCTCGTGCCGCTGCGCGTGAGCGAGCTGCCCGTCGACCCGCAGCAGGGGCGCGTGCGCCTCACGACGGCGGGTGGCGCGGGAGGCGGCCACGTGCGCATCGAGGGCTACGCGCCGCTGTCCGTCCTCGAGACCTTCGCGGCGCGCGATCTGCCGGTGCGCGGCCAGGCGCTGTGGATCACGATGGGGCAGCGCGTGCGCATCGTCGAGGCACGGGGCGCGAGCCTCACCGTCGAGCACGCCATCATGGGCTCGCGCGGGCAGGTGCTGCGCACCACCGTCGGCTGCGACGCGGTCGTGCTCGTGCCGCCGCACGCCGACGAGGCGAGCCCGGCGGCGAATGCCCGCGGCTGGGAGATGCGCACGAACAAGCTCGAGCTCTTCGACGGCCCGAACGGCGCCGTGGTGTTCGCGCTCGAGCTCGAGGAGGACGCGCGCAAGCTCTTCTACGCGAACGAGGGGCGCTCGGGCTTCGTCCGCGTGCAGGGCCGCGGCGACATCACCATCGATGCGTGGGCGCGCGCGAGCGACCTCAACCCGCTCAAGCCCGGCGAGCTCTTCGACACGAGCCTGCCCGAGCCGCGCGGGCTCGCGGCGAAGTCGCTCACCCTCGAGGGTGCGCCCGCCGCCGTCGCGGTGCCGAGCGAGGTACCCGTGTACGCGCGGCCCGAGAACGGCGAGCCCATCGGCTACGTGGAGGCCGGCGCGCGCGTCTTCCCGATGGATCGCGGCGGGGCGTGGATCAACGTGTACCCCGAGGGCCTCGGCGTCATGCCGCCCGACGGCGGCGGCGGGTTCTGGATCCGCGCGAGCAGCCTGCCGCAGCCCTGAGCCGGCACCCGGCGACTGCGCTAGGGTAGCGCCATGGCAAGGATCGGTGCGGCGCGGTCGGCGCCTCTCGCGAGGCTCACGGCGCTCGCCTGCCTCGCGGCGCTCGGCCTCGGGGCGACGACAGCGGCGGCGGCTCCCCCGCAGGTGAAGGCACCCGGCTCGCGCGACCAGCACCCGCTCGCGGTGCGCCTGGCGGAGGACGGCGCCGTCCGGGCGTGCGCCTCGGACGCGCCCTGCAAGCCCGAGGACGAGCAGCGCTTCGCGGTCGATGCGACGGCGCCGAAGGTGCCCCCGAAGCTCGAGGTGCTGCTCCTCGAGGGTGGCCGGCGCGTGGTCGAGGTGCGCTTCGGCGAGGGCGCCGCCTACTTCGCGCTCCTCGTCGCGGCCGCCCCGCGCAGCGAGAAGGCCGAGGCGCGCCTGCTCCTGTCGAGCTGGATCGGCCGGCCGCGCGGCGAGCGGGGGCGCGAGCGCAGCGGCGTGCTCACGCGCGACGACGCCCCGGGTGGCACGCGCGTCACCGTCGGCACCTGGGAGGAGGGTGTCGCGTGCGGCGAGCCCTCGATCCTGTCGCGGCGGCGACTCGAGCCCTCGACGCTCGGCTGGGAGGAGCTCGGCGCGCAGGGCGTCGCGCGGCCCACGGTCACCCGCACGGTCACGCTGTTCCCGAAGGCGGCGCCGGGCGACGCACTCGGACCGCGCCTGTTCCGCGCGCGCTCGGTGTCGAGCGCGGTGGGCGACCCGGCGCGCGCCAAGCAGGCGGCCCTCGCGCTCACCGATGGCGCGCTCGACGGCGCGTGGGTCGAGGGCGCGCCGGGCCCCGGGACGGGCGAGCTCGCGGTGCTGCGCGCCCCGCGGCCGGTGCTCGTGACGGGCATCGAGATCGTGCCGCGTGCGACGGCGGAGGTCCCGGGCGCATCCACGGTGCCGGCGAGCCTCACCGTCGTCGTCGGCGGCGAGCACCACGAGGCGTGGCTGCGGGACGATCCGGGTGGGCGCCCCGGCGGTACGCGCTGGGTGCTCGAGCTCGCCACCCCCGTGACGACCGACTGCGTGGCCGTCGTGCTCGGCAAGCCGGCGCTCGAAGGCCCGGCGGCTGCGGTCGCGCTCGCCGAGGTGCGGCCGACGAGCGCGCTCGACGCCGTGGCGAGCGACGGGCCCGCGCTCGTGGCGGCGCTCGCCCTCGACGAGCCGCTCGCGACGCTCGCGGCCACCGCGCTCGAGACCGCCGGCGCGAGCGCCATGCCCGCCCTGGGCACGGCCTTCGACGCCCTGCCGGGCAGCGCGCAGAAGCGCGCGCTCGACGTGGTCGCGGCGCTCGACTGCCCGACCGCCACCGAGTTTCGCCTCGGGCGCATCGCGCGCGCCCGCGACGGCACGGTCAAGACCGAGCCGGGCGCCCTCGATCCGGACGACGTCGCCGAGCACGAGCTCGCGGCCTTGCGCGCCTGCGTCAAGGCGGGCGACGGCTCGCTCGCGACCGCCATCGGCGCGCTCGCGGGCCCGCTGCGCGCGGTCGCGGCCCGCGAGCTCGCCGTCGCCGACCCGGTGCCGGCCGTGCGCGCCATCACGGATGCCTTCGGCAGCGCCGACGAGGCCGACCGCCGCACGCTGCGCGCGGCGCTCTCGAAGGCGGCCGAGATGCGCCGCGCCCGCCCGGCCTTCGAGAGCCTGCTCGAGCCGGGCGCGTTCGCCGCCCGGCCCGTCGTGACGCAGATCGACGTGCTGCGCTCGCTCGGCGAGCGGCTCACCGAGTACGCGGCGGCACCTCGGGCCCTCGCCGCCCTCGTCGCCGCCGACGGCTCCTTCCGGACCCGCTACCTCGCGCTCGCGCCCGCCGCCGCGCTCG